>CAZTXD010000017.1:23592-38683 GCA_964617995.1 uncultured Acidimicrobiaceae bacterium | reverse complement strand
GGCTCGGCCATCGGCCAGCACTGGATGTACAACGGCCAGCACGCCCTGGTCATGTACGACGATCTCACGAAGCAGGCCATCGCCTATCGGGAGATCTCGCTTCTCCTGCGGCGCCCTCCCGGGCGGGAGGCGTATCCCGGTGACGTGTTCTACCTCCACTCTCGCCTCCTGGAACGGTGCGCCAAGTTGAGCGAGGAACTGGGCGGCGGCTCGTTGACGGGTCTGCCCGTCATCGAGACGAAAGCCAACGACATCTCCGCCTACATCCCCACCAACGTCATATCGATCACCGACGGCCAGGTGTTCCTCGAGACCGACCTCTTCTACCAGGGGATTCGCCCGGCGGTGAACGCCGGCACGTCGGTGTCCCGGGTGGGAGGCAACGCCCAGATCAGGGCGATGCGCAAGATCGCCGGTCCGCTGCGTCTAAACCTCGCCCAGTACCGCGACCTCGCCGCATTCGCCGAGTTCGGCTCCGATCTCGATGCCGCCTCCCTCGCCCAGCTCGAGCGAGGGCGGCGGGTCGTCGAGGTGCTGAAACAGCCGCAGTACCGGCCCATCCCGGTGGAGGAGCAGGTGGTGATGATCTACGCCGTCACCGAGGGCTTGATGGACTCGATCGCCGTGGAGGACGTCCAGGCGTTCGAGCGGGGCCTGCGCGAACACGTGCGCACCCGGTTCGGCGACGTGCTGGACGCGATCCGCGACACCGGTGAGATCGCCGACGGCGACCGGCTTCGTGATGCCATCCAGGGCTATGCGGATGGTTTCGCCGGCGAGAAATCGGAGGGGTAGGCAGGTTGAGGCGAACGGACAGGAAGCAGGGTTAGATGGCCAGCGCAGCACTGCGTGACACTCGACGCCGCATCCGCAGCATCGAGTCCACCAAGAAGATCACCCGCGCCATGGAGCTGATCGCCGCATCCCGGATACCCAAGGCGATGGCCCGTGTCACTGCTTCCAAGCCCTACACAGCCAAGCTGATCGAGGTCATCGAGAACGTGGGCCGGGCGTCGGGAGGAGCGTCCCACATGCTGCTGGAGGAGCGTCCCGTGGAGACGGTGGGGGTGCTCGTGGTCGCCTCCGACCGGGGATTGGCCGGGGCCTACGCCACGAACATCATCCGCCTCGCCGAGCAGGCGATGATCGACGCCAAGGGCGCCGGGCTCGACGTTGCCCTGTTCACCGTCGGCAAGAAAGCCCAGTCCTACTTTCGCTATCGGGGATACCGGATCCAGCGCGCCTGGCTGGGGGTGACCGACAGCCCCGGCTACGGAGACGCCCGGTCGATCGCCAACACCGTGATGGAGGCGTACGCGTCCGGTGACGTCGATCGGGTCGACGCCTACTTCACCACCTTCAGGTCGGCCCTCAGCCAGGTTCCCACGGCCTTCAGCCTCCTGCCCATCGTGCCTCCGGAAGGTTCCGAGGAGCGGGCTCCCGTCAATTACGAGTACGAGCCGTCCCCGGCGGAGATCCTGGATCGCCTCTTGCCCCGTTACGTGGAGGCCGCCGTGTTCAACATGCTCCTCGAGTCGTCGGCGTCGGAGCACTCGGCGCGTCGGCGCGCCATGAAGGCAGCCACCGACAACGCCGAGGAGCTGATCCGTGGCCTCACCATGCAGGCCAACCGGGCCCGTCAGGCCGAGATCACCACCGCCATCACAGAGATCGTGGGGGGCGCCGAGGCGCTCGCCGAGTAACCAGGAGCGACGAGACATGTCAGAAACTCTCAGCAAAGGCCGCATCGTCAAGGTGGCAGGCCCGGTCGTGGACATCGAGTTCCCGCCCGGTGAGCTGCCGGAGATCCTCTACGCGGTGGAGGTCGAGTTCGAAGTCGGCGGTGAGCAGCGTACCGTCCTCGCCGAGGTAGCCCAGCACCTGGGCGAGTCCAAGATCCGCGCCATCGCCATGGCCCCCACCGACGGCCTCACCCGGGGGGCGGAGGTCACCAACACCGGCGCTCCGATCACCGTGCCGGTCGGGGACCAGGTCCTGGGCCACATCTTCAACGTGTGGGGGGAGTCGCTCGACGCTCCCGACGTGGAGTTCGGCGACCCCCGTTGGCCCATCCATCGCCAGCCCCCCGCCTTCGAGGACGTGGAGCCGCAACGCAAGATCTTCGAGACCGGCATCAAGGTCCTCGATCTGATCAGTCCCTACCTGGAGGGTGGCAAGATCGGGCTCTTCGGTGGTGCCGGGGTGGGCAAGACCGTGCTCATCCAGGAGATGATCCGCCGGGTCGCCCAGGAGCACGGCGGTGTGTCGGTGTTCGCCGGAGTGGGAGAGCGGACGCGGGAGGGCAACGACCTCTTCCTGGAGATGACCGAGTCCGGGGTGCTGGAGAAGGCAGCCCTCGTCTTCGGGCAGATGGACGAGCCCCCCGGGGTGAGGCTGCGGGTGGCGCTGTCGGCGCTGACGATGGCCGAGTACTTCCGGGATGAGCTGAACCAGGACGTGCTGTTGTTCATCGACAACATCTTCAGGTTCACCCAGGCCGGCTCGGAGGTGTCCACCCTCCTGGGCCGCATGCCGTCGGAGGTGGGCTATCAGCCCAACCTGGCCGACGAGATGGGTCTCCTCCAGGAGCGCATCACCTCACTGCGGGGCAAGTCGATCACCTCGCTCCAGGCGATATACGTGCCGGCGGACGACATCACCGATCCCGCCCCCCATACCGCCTTCGCCCACCTCGACGCCACCACCGTTCTCAGCCGTCCCCTGACCGCGTTGGGCATTTACCCGGCGGTGGACCCCCTCGACTCGACCAGCCGGGCACTCGACCCGCAGCTGGTGGGGGAGGAGCACTACTCGGTCGCCACCGAGGTGCAGCGGATCCTGCAGCGCTACAAGGACCTCCAGGACATAATCGCCATCCTCGGAGTCGACGAGCTCTCCGAGGAGGACAAGCTGATCGTGTCCCGGGCCCGCAAGATCCAGCGGTTCCTGGCCCAGCCGATGTTCGTGGCCGAGCAGTTCACCGGTCAGTCCGGCATCTACACGCCGCTGGAGGAGACGATCTCCTCGTTCAAGGCCGTCATCGACGGCGAGATGGATCAGTTCCCCGAGCAGGCGTTCTACATGGTGGGGGGTCGTGAGGACGTCGAGAAGAAGGCGGCCCAGCTCGACAAGGAAGGCGAGGCGGCATAGTGGCCAAGCCTTTCCAGGTCGACGTCGTCTCCCCGGAGGCCACGGTGTGGTCGGGCGAGGCGACCTTCGTGATCGCCCGGACTCCCGACGGCGAGCTGGGCATCCTGGCTGATCACGAACCCGTGATGGCGGCTCTCGAGACCGGTGCCGTCGTGATCGAATCGGAGAGCGAGCGAATCACCATCGGGGTGCACGGGGGGTTTCTACAGATTCTCGACAACCAGGTGACGCTCCTCACCGACCGGGCCACTGTGGCCGACGGAGGACGGGAAGAGGCCGCCCAGGCAGCCGAGGATCTGGCCTCGGCCGATGCCGGGGAACGGGACGAGGAGAGCCAGGGTTAGCTCTCCGTCAGGGGCGCTGGGGGAGCATCCCGGCGGTGTGGTCGTGACTGTGTGGGCTGTACCCGGTGCGTCCCGCACGGAGATCAAGGGCCTTCACGGCGACGCTGTCAAGGTCCGGGTGTCGGCGCCCGCCGAGGAGGGTCGGGCCAATGGGGAGATCTGTCGCCTGCTCCACGAACTCACGGGACGTCCCGCCGAGCTGATCTCGGGGGCGAGGTCGCGGAGGAAGCGGATCCTTCTGCGAGGCGCCGATCTCGAGACGGTAGCTGCCGCTCTTCCGCCGGAGGGTTGACGGTTCAGGCCATCCGTTCCGCCAGACGCTCCACCGACTCGGTGAATCCTCCCGCGACGGCGGCACTCGCCAGCGGGAAGATCATCGTCCCGACGATGCCGGCCGGACGCATCGTCAACGTCACGTCGAGGGCGGTGCCGGATCCTTCGCTGGCCAGCGCCACGGTGATCGAGCCGTGCAATTCGTTGGATTCGATCGCCAGCGTCATCTCGTCGCCGTGCCTGGGCTCGGTCACGCGGGCCGAACCGCGATACGAAACCCCGCCTATGGAGGTGGTGAAGCGGAATCCGGTGAGGGCTGAGTCCTGGTAGGTGTGGTCACTGGTGGAGTCGACACCGGCGACGGTTGCCCAGGTGGCGGGGTCCTGTAGGTGGGTCCACACCTCGCGCGCCGGAGCGACGGTGAGCGCGCGATGGTGGTAGGTGGCATCGGGCATGGCGCCCGACTGTACCGGGGAGGCCCCGACGGTGGCGTATGGGTGGGTGGCGGTACGGACGATCTGGCTTGTGTGGTGGGCACTGGTACCTTTCCGTCATGCCCGGACTGCTTTCCTTCCACGCCCATCCCGACGACGAGGTGATCCAGACGGGAGGGGTCCTCGCGCAGGCCGCTTCCGATGGGCGACCCACCATGGTCCTCACCGCCACCGACGGGGCCGAGGGCGAGATCCACAACTACGACGATCCCGAGACGATCCGGCCGCGGCTCGCCGAGGTCCGCGCCAACGAGATCGCCGAGGCGATGTCGATCCTCGGGGTCGGTGAGCATCACTTCTTGGGGTACCGGGACTCGGGGATGATGGGCGAGGACTCGAACCTCCATCCCGATTGCTTCTGGCAGGCCGACTTCGACGACGCGGTGGGACGGGTGATCGCCCACATCCGGCGCTTCCGCCCCGACGTGATGACAATCTACGACCCCTACGGCGGATACGGCCATCCCGACCACATACAAGTCCACAGGGTGGGTCTGGCGGCGGTGTGGGCATCACCGGATCAGGGCCGCTATCCGCTGGGAGAAGGGGAGGAGCCCTGGATCGTGCCCAGGGTCTACTGGTCGTCGTGGCCCCGCAGCCGCCGCCGCCGCTTCGCCGAGGTCCGGCTGGCGGCAGGGGAGATCACCCAGGAGCAGTTCGATGTCCAGTCGGTCGCCGGGACTCCCGACGAGTTGCTCATCACCGTGGACACATCCCGCTGGATCGACGTAAAGCTCAAGGCCCTCCGGGCCCACCGCAGCCAGATACCCGAGGATTGGTTCATGCTTCGGGTCGACGAGGACATGCGGGAGGAGGCCATCGGCCGGGAATCCTTCTACCGTGTTCACGGCCTCGACACCGTGGCCGACGACGGCGACCTCTTCGCCGGCCTCTGAAAACGAGCGTGCACCGGTCATCCGTCATGGATGGCGTCTGCACGCTCGTCCTATGGGCTATAACGGCCGTGCACGGAGCATCCTCATGGGATGGTGGCTGCACCCTGGTCAGGCGATGCGAGCGCGAGCGACACCCGTTTCCAGCAGGGTTCGCCTGCACCCGTCCAGGTCCTCGGTCAGCATGCGCCACGTGAACCGAAGCACCGCCAGGCCCTGCGCGGCCGCGGCGTTGTCCCGGGCGCGGTCCCGTTCGAAGTCGGCCCGCCGGGTGTGCCAGCGACGCCCGTCTGCCTCCAGGATCAGCCGCCAAGCGGGTATGAACCGATCCACAACAGCTTCCCTTTCCGTGAAGCGGAACCGGTGCTGACGCGACGTGGGTGGGATACGCGGATCCTCCGTGAGGCGGTCGAGGTAGCGCTCCAGCTCGTTTCCCGATGGTTCCCACGCATCGACGGCGCGTTCGTCCAGCAGTGGGAAGAGGCGGCCGGAGCCCCTCACCCGACCTCCGGAAACACGTCGGCGAATCGGCTCGAAATCATCGACGGCAACGGCGTGAGCCGTCAGGCGATCGTCGAGCAGCACCTCGAGACGATCAACGGGTAGGCGCCCGGACAGGACCAGCAACGTCTCGGCTTCGGTGGCCACCCGGAAACCGGCGACCCGGGTGAGGGCGATGTCGTGGAACCATCGGCTCCGTGTCACACGAGCGATGGGCGACCGGACGTTGGCCCCTTCCGGGACCATGATCTCGGGCCTTCCCGGACGGAATCCCTCGTAACCGTGGAGGACGGCGGCGGTGTGCCCCGACACGATCGCCGCGTGCCGGCTCAGCAAGGCGACTGCGATCTGCCGCTCCCACCTCGGAGGCGATGACGCCAACACGTAAACACGGGGTACCACTCGCAGCCACGCCCCGGACTCCAATCGACGCTGGATCATCGTGTCGCTCATGCCTGCCCGGCGGGCTTGGTACAGGGAGAAGGCTCCGTACTGGCGGGAGGCGTACTCGTCGACGAGCCTGTCGGGGCGCACTCTGCGACAATGCCAAACGCGGCGGTGGGTTGGAAGGGGGTCGTTCCCCGGAACGACCGTGCATCTGTCATCCACCATGGATGCTTATCGCGCCCTCGTTTCCCCGGAGGTGTCGAGGGTGCAACCGACATCCGACTCGGATGGCGAGTGCACCTTCGACGCGGTAATGGCCTCGCCGACGAGGGCCCTGCGACCGTAATCTGGGGTGGTGCTCGTCGTAAAGGACCTCCGCATCGAGGTGGGCCCCGTCACGCTCATGGAGGGGGTCTCCTTCAGTGTGCAGCCGGGGGACAAGATCGGGCTGGTAGGGCGCAACGGCGCCGGCAAGTCGACCCTCATCAAGACGCTGGTGGGCTATCTACCGGCGGCGGGAGGCTCCATCACCCGCTCGGGCAACGTGGGTTACTTCTCCCAGGAGACCGATCCGCCCGACCTCGAGAGGAAGGACGTGACCGCCCTCGAGCGGATCCTCGCCGCTCGTCAGATCGGCACGATGCTGCGGCGCATCGAGGAGACCCGCCGCAAGCTCGCGCGTCTGGAGGGAGAGGCCCGGGATCGGGCGATCACCCGCTTCACCCGCCTCCAGGACGAGTTCGAGGCCCGGGGAGGGTTCGTGGCGGAGGCGGAGGCGAAGCAGGTGGCGGCGGCGCTGGGCATAGACGACGGCGACCTCTCCCAGCCCGTCACCACCATGTCGGGCGGTCAACGCCGGAGGGTGGAACTGGCCCGGATCCTCTTCGCCGAGACCGACATCCTCCTTCTCGACGAGCCGACCAACCACCTCGACCTCGACGCCAAGGCATGGCTGGTGGACCACCTGAAGGGATATCGGGGCGGATTGCTCGTGATCAGCCACGATCTCCCCCTCCTCGACGAGGGCATCACCTCGGTGCTGGCTCTCGGCAACGGGGAGCTGGAGGCCTACCGGGGCAACTACTCCAACTTCCTCGTCGAACGGGAGCGACGGCGCCAGCAGAGGCTGAAGGAGCGCCAACACCAGGATGCCGAGATCGCCCGCCTGGAAGCGAACATCCGTCGCTTCAAGGGCAGGACCGAGAAGATGGCGAAGGTGGCGCGGTCATGGGAGACGCGAGTGGAGCGAATGCGCCGTGACCTGGTCGAGGTGCAACGTCGGGGCAAGGGCGTGGCGCTGCGCTTCCCCCAGCCGGACCCGTCGGGGAGGACCCCTCTCACCGCCCACGGCCTCGCCAAGGCATACGGCGACAACGTCGTGTTCATGGACGTCGAGGTGGACACCGACCGGGGGGAGCGGCTCCTGATAATGGGACTGAACGGGGCCGGGAAGACCACTTTGCTCCGAATACTGGCCGGTGTGGAGGAGCCCGATCTGGGCATGGTGGAGCCGGGGCACAACACAACGGTGGGCTACTACGCCCAGGAGCACGAGCAGATCCACCCCGGGGCGACCGTGCTCGGTCACCTGCGGGCCGTCAGCGACGAGCCCGATCAGGTCCTCCGAACGGTACTGGGCCACTTCCTGCTGGCCGACCGGATCGAACAGGATGCCTCCACCCTGTCGGGAGGAGAGAAGACCAAACTGGCGCTGGCGATGCTGGTGATGTCGCGACCCAATGTGCTGTTGCTCGACGAACCCACCAACAACCTCGATCCCCAGGCCAAGGACGCCCTTCTGGCTGCTCTCCACCAGTACCGGGGGACGATCGTCCTGGTCAGCCACGACACCGACTTCGTGGCCCGCCTCGGCCCCGAGAGGGCCATCATCATGCCCGAAGGCGAGACAGCTTTCTTCGACGAGGAGATGCTGGAGCTGGTGGCGCTGGCCTGAATCCGGAAGGCTCAGCCGATGACCTTTCGCAGCCAACGCTCGGCGGTGCCGTCGAAGGGCGGGTCGCCCCCTTCGACAGCCAGGACCAGCCGGGCGGCGGCGGCCCGGGCGGAATCTGCCATGTGGGCCGGGTAGTCGAGGCTCACCCGGTGCTCCTCGAACTCGTCCTCGTCGTCGACGTAGACGGTGCCGTCGTTCGTCCGGATCACGTCGAGATCGAGATCGATCATCTCGACGCGGCCGGACGTCACCCACTGCGGAACGGTGACGATGTCCACGTACACCGCTATCCGGGGATGGGCGGGGTCGTTGAAGATCGCCGTCCACCATTGGGCGGGAGGGATGAGCTGGACGAAGGGCCCGTCCATCGTCACGGGGGATTCGTAGCCCTTCTGCACGACGGTTCCCGGCGCCGCCCCCAGCCACACTCCGTGAGCGTCTTCACCCAGATGTACGAGATCGTGTCGCCAGTGGAGGGTGCGGGGATACTTGAAGTACTGGACCGTGACGGTCATTCAGCCGTCGGGGCGAGAGGGACCAGGAATGCCCGCTCGTAGGCATGGCGGGGGTACGAGCCGATCGCCTGAGGCCGGTGCTCCGCTTGTCCGCAGACCGCGCAGGCCTCGCGGCCGGCGGCGGTACCCAGGACCGCGGACGAAATGGCATACAGCAACCGGCCGAGCACCCGCACCTCGTCGGCATCGAGGCTGGTGCCGGTCTCGCGTTCCATCGCCCTCCGCAGCCTCTCGGAAGCGATCTCGAGTATCTCACGGTCGCTCGCCACGCCGCCAGGGTAGGACGTTCACCCCGGGATTTCGCGTCAAACCCCGTGGCACCGCCCGGGTTCGGCGAGCCTACCCTGGCCGCACATGACCCTGGAGCCATTCCTCTCCCGCTATGTCGACCATGGGTTCGGCCCGGTCCACGTCGCCGACTTCGGTGGCACCGGAAGCCCGGTGGTATGTGTTCACGGCCTGGGAGGCTCGCATGCCAATTGGGTGGCGGCGGCAGCCGATCTCCGCCGGCTGGGATGGGTGACGGCAGTCGATCTACCCGGCTTCGGCCTCACCCCTCCGGCGGGCAGGTCGTCGGGGGTCACCGCCAGCCGGCGGGTACTCGACGGCTACCTACGGAGCCTGGGGGGGCCGGTGACCCTCGTCGCCAATTCGATGGGAGGGGCGGTGGCGCTGTTCCAGGCGGCCGAGGCTCCCGCCACGGTGGAGCGTCTGATACTGGTCTCCCCGGCCAGCCCGCTGGTGCGAGGGACTCCGGTCGACCCGGTCGTAGAGGCTCTGTTCGTCGGTTACGCCATCCCGGGTCTCGCTCGCATCCTCGTCGCCGGTCGTCGCACACTCGTCGACCCGGCCCTGGTCACCCGTTGGATCCTCGAGCTCTGCGTTGCCCGGCCGACGCGAATCACTCCCGAGGTGTTCGCCCTCCACGTCGAGTTGGCCGAGAGGCGAGCCCGGATGCCCGGCGTCGACTCCGCGTTCATCGCGGCGGCCCGTTCGGTGGTGCTCCAGGTGGCTCGCCGGGCCGCGTACGACCGCCGGGTCGCCGCCGTGAGATGCCCGACCCTCATCGTGCACGGCAAGGAGGATCGCCTCGTCAGGTACCAGTCGAGCAGCCGGCTGGCTGCCCTCCGCCCCGACTGGCGGCTGGAGGTCCTCGAGAATGTCGGTCATGTGGCGATGCTGGAGGTGCCCGCCACGTTCGGATCGGTGGTGGAGGGCTGGGCCACATCGACGGCGGCGGCGTGATGCGGATCCTGGTGACGAACGACGACGGGATCGACGCGCCCGGTCTCGTGGCGCTGGCCGAGGCGATGACGGACCTGGGTGAGGTGAAGGTGGTTGTTCCGGACAGGGAGCGTTCCTGGGTGGCCAAGGCGATCACCCGCTTCGACCCGGTGCGAGTATCCGTGGACGAACGCGGGGGAGTGCTGATACATGCCGTATCGGGTTATCCGGCCGACGCCGTCCAATTGGGGATCCATGCCTTCGGGTGGACGCCCGACCTCGTCGTGTCCGGCATCAACCTCGGCTACAACCACGGAGCCGGCTTCCTGATGTCCTCGGGTACTGTGGGAGCGGCGGTGGAGGCGTGGATCGCCGGTATCCCCTCGGTGGCCGTGTCGACCGGGACGATGAGCGACTGGCATGAATGGCGCTCCCGAGCCATGGCTCCGGACTCGATCGATGCGTGGAGACGCCTGGCGAGGCTGACCGTCGGCCTGGTTCGGGCGACGGAGACGGCCGGGCTCCATGCCCACGCCGATGTGATCTCCGTCAATCTTCCCTACGACGCCACCGACACAACCGAGCGGCGTCTGACGACCATCGCCCGGGTCGGATACGACCGGTTGTTCACCCCGGAGGCGGAGGGCGTCTACGTGCACGCCTACGGCGGCGGCATCACCCACATCGACCCGGTGGAGGGAAGCGACATCGACGCCGCCCACGATGGAGCCATCTCGATCACGCCCATCCGAATGCCGGAGGCGGCGTCGGTTCCAGGGCCGATCCGAGAACGGATCGAGAGGCGCTGAAATCGGGTCGTCAGCCCTCGGTGCTCGATCTCCGGTCTCCGTCCCTCTCTCCCCCTGACCCACCGGATCCCCCGATCACCGACAGGATCTCGTCGCCGTAACGGTCGAGACGAGCCGGGCCGACGCCGTCACAACGGGCCAGATCGACGCGGCTGGCGGGGCGGCGGGCCGCTATCGAGGCGAGATGGGCGTCATGGGCGATCACATAGGGCGGCACCCCGTCGGTGGCTGCTCTCTCCCTCCGCCAGTCCTTCAAGCGCTCGAGCAGGTCCGCATCCGGCGGCGGTCCGGGTGGCGCCCGGAGGACCAGACGCCGTCCCTCGGCTCTCACCGTCTCGCCGAAGGGAACCCGGACCCGCGAGGACGTCCCTACCGTCACCAGGGCGAATCCGTCCTCCACGGCGACGATCTCGGCGTCGAATCCCTGCCACCCCAGCTTCAACCCCACCTCCGCCTCGATCTCCGGGGTGGAGGGGGGCAGCGGAGCCGGCGCCGGGCGATGCAGCTGGGATACGAAAGGCGATACGGACCCGGCCCGGGACAGCACTGTCACCGACTCCGAACAGCGCGTGACAGCGACGTGGAAGATCCGGCGTTCCTCCTCGATGTCGGACGCCAGGCGATGGGGCATCAGACCGATGCTGGCGTCCCACACCACGACATGCGGCCACTCGAGTCCTTTCACGCGGTGCACGGTCGACAGGTTGACCGATGGCCCGGCGGACGGGCTGCGTTCCAGGCTGGACCGCAGCCACGGCTCGAAGGCCTCCACCTCGGGATGGGTATGGGCGAGCATGATCAGGGCGTCGAGATCGTCGGTGTGGCCTCCGGTGGGGGTGGCGCGGGAATTGTCGAGCCGGTCGAGAACCTCGCCGAGACCCAGCTTGTCTCGCACGGCCGCGAGCTGACGGGCTGCCGATTCACCGTCCTGCACGAGGGCGGCGAGCTGGACGATATCGTCCACCAGGCCGCCGAGTCGGCTCCGGGTCCGATCGTCGGTGGATCCGCCGGCGAACGACGCCAGCCGGTCGAGGGTCCAGGTGCCGTTGCCGAGGGCGTTACGCACACCCGGTGACAAACCCCGGGGAGGGCGTCGGGTGGCCTCGGTCAGATCGGTCCCGGCCAGGGGGCCGTCCGTGGCGGCCGATGAGGCGAGACGGAGCCAGGCGAGGGCGGTGCGGACACCCGAGCGCGACAGCAGGGTCCCGTCGAGCGGCCCAGGCACGGGTATCCCCGCTTCCGCCAGGGTGATCTGGGGGACCAGGAGGCCGACGTTGACGCGGGCGAGGACGGTGACCGCTTCCGGACCGGAGCTCTCGATGAGCTCGGAGACCACCGCCACGAGCTGGCGCCCCATGTCGGCTTCGGCCGCAGCGGACTCGTCGAGGCCACCGGAGGCCGTGGAGGAAGCACGGATCTCCTTGGGAACCCGGCGGAGATTGTGGCCCAGGAGGGTGGTGGCGGCCAGGACGACGGGGGCGGGGCAGCGGTAGTTGACCTCGAGCTGATGGTGAGCGGCGCCGGGGAAGTAGCGGTGGTAGTCGAGGAGGAACTCGGGGGTTGCCCCGGCGTACCCGTATATGACCTGATCGTCGTCACCCACCCCGAAGACGTCGTAGCCGGGAGCAGCCACCAGGCGCACCATCAGCAGGTGGGCGGGGGTGAGGTCCTGGAACTCGTCGACGAGCAGGTGGCGGCAACGCGCCTGGGCCCAGGAGCGCAGGCCGGGGTCGGAGAGGAGTGCCTCCACCGCCCCGTAGATCTGCTCGTCGTGGTCCATCGCCCCCTGCCGTCGCAGTTCCTCCCGGTAGGGATCGAACAGCTCGGACAGGCCGGGCACATCATCGCGGTCGGCTTCCACGTCGTCGGGGGAGCGGAGGGCCATCCGCACCTCGGCCAGGGCCTCCAGGTAAGGGGCGTGGACGTCCTCGTTGGCCCGGGGCCGGATAGGAGCGAGACGATCGAGTATGCGCCGTACCTCCCTCTCCGCCAGCAGGCGGGGCCTCCCTCCTCGGGCCCGCCCCACGATCTCGTATCCGAAGGCATGCAGTGTGCGCACATGAGGCTCGGGGCCCAGACGCGACGTCATCTCCTCGGCGGCGCGCCGGTTGTAGGCGAGGGCGGTGACGGCGTCGGTGTTCCATCCCCGGCCGTCGATGAGGTGGTGTATCCGCTCGGTGAGCACCCGGGTCTTGCCTGACCCGGCCGGGGCGATGATCCGGGCGGGCCCGGAGGGATGGACCACGGCCGCCTCCTGGTCGATGGCCAGCCCCGGCGGGGGCCCTGCGGGACGATCGGGAGCCAGTTTCCCTGCCCACACGGTCTCCACGTGGACCACATCCAGGCCCCCGGTCGGCCCCCGCGGGCCACCGTCCACCCAAACCGGCACGTCGTCCACCACCACGTCGCCGCCGGATGGGTGGGCCGGGGCCGCGCCCACGGACCTGGCGCGCTCGCCGTGATACCACCGAAGGTCGCCCCCCCGGCCGTCGTAGCGGTTGATCCAGATGAGGAAGTGGAGACGCTCCCGCGAGAACTCGAAGTCGGGTGCCAGGCTGTGAGGGGCCCTATCGTCGTGCTCGGGCGCCTTCAGCTCGGCGAAGGGCACGGCCAGCACCACGAGGGACGGTGTCCGGGTTCTCCACCACCCGTCGAGTGACTCGAGGGCAGGCCGCGGATCGGCCATCACCGACCGGTCGATCGTCAGGCGTGGCCAGCGGGCGGCCGGCTCGGGGAAAGGATCTTCGGGTGTGACGACCAGCCCGCGCCCCAAGGCGTCGGGGCCGGGGAATGCAATCGGTTCAGCCACGGGCACCGAGCATACGGGCCGGCCGTGACGAGATGAACCCCGTCGCCCCGCCACCACGTTCGGGCTCTCACCCGGGAACTTTCCGGGGACGGCTGACGTCAGACTCCCAGGAGGATCCGTCTTGGAACAGATCGACTTCAACCGCATACCGCTCCATGCCCGGCGAAGCGCAGTGGCTCGCCTGGATGTATCGCCGCACATGCTCGATCTGCTGGCCGGTGATCCCGATCCCGACGTCCGTCATGCCGTTGCCGGCCACCCTTCCACTCCCCTCGAGTCCCTGCGCCGTCTGGCAACGGACGCGGTGGCCCGGGTGGCGGCCCGGGCCCGGATACGGGCGATGGCCCGCCAGGAGGCGGGAACGGGAGCCGCCTGAATCGCCTCCTTTACAAACGAACGTTCGTTTGCCTAGACTCGACTCATGACGGCCATCCACACACCCGAGTCGAGGTTCCAGGAGATCGTCGACCTCGAGGAGAAGATCGAGCCGACCGACTGGATGCCCGACGGCTACCGCAAGACCCTCATCCGCCAGATCGCCCAGCACGCCCACTCCGAGATCATCGGCATGCAGCCGGAGGGCAACTGGATCTCCCGGGCGCCCACCCTGCGTCGCAAAGCGATCCTGATGGCCAAGGTGCAGGACGAGGCCGGCCACGGGCTCTACCTGTACGCCGCCGCCGAGACGCTGGGCATCTCCCGGGACGAGATGCTGGACCTGCTCCACCGGGGGAAGCACAAGTACTCGTCCATCTTCAACTACCCCACCCTCGCCTGGGCGGACATGGGCGCCATCGGATGGCTGGTCGACGGAGCCGCCATCACCAACCAGGTGATGCTCGCCCGCTGCTCCTACGGGCCTTATGCCCGGGCGATGGTGCGGATCTGTCGGGAGGAGTCCTTCCACCAGCGGCAGGGCTACGAGATCCTCCTCACCCTGTGCCGGGGAACTCCCGAGCAGAGGGCGATGGCCCAGGACGCCGTGGACCGGTGGTGGTGGCCGTCGCTGATGATGTTCGGTCCTCACGACTCGGAGTCGTCGCACACCGAGCAGTCGATGGCCTGGAAGATCAAGCGGGTCAGCAACGACGACCTGCGCCAGCAATTCGTGGACATGACCGTCCCGCAGGCCGAGTACCTGGGTGTCACGCTGCCCGACCCCGACCTGGCCTGGAATCCCGACCGGGGCCACTACGACTTCGGGGAGATCGACTGGGACGAGTTCTGGGCGGTGGTGAAGGGCAACGGGCCCCTCAATCGGGAGCGAGTCGAGCACAAGGTGGCGGCCTGGAATGACAACGCCTGGGTGCGAGAGGCTGCTCTCGCTCATCGGGCCAAGCAGCGACGAGAGGAAGCCGCATGACCTACGACGTCCCCGATACGGGGGAGGAGTTCCTCACCGAATCCGACGCTGCCGCCGGTTACCCGCTGTGGGAGGTCTTCGTGCGGCAAAGGCGGGGCCTGTCCCACGTCCACTCCGGCTCCTTGCACGCCCCCGACGCCGAGACCGCCCTCCAGGCGGCCCGGGACGTCTACACCCGCCGTCAGGAGGGGGCCAGCATCTGGGTGGTGCCCTCGTCGGCGGTCAGTGCCTTCGAGCCGGAGGCGGCCCTCGATTTCTACGAGGCGTCCGGCAAGGAGTACCGCCACGCCACCTATTACCAGATCCCCGACGAAGTGGGGCAGATGTGAAGTCGGAAGTCCGAAGTCATGAGTCGGAAGTCATGAGTCGGAAGTC
>CAZTXD010000017.1:21116-23492 GCA_964617995.1 uncultured Acidimicrobiaceae bacterium | reverse complement strand
GAAGTCATGAGTCGGAAGTCATGAGTCGGAAGTCGGAGGTGCGGACATGACGATCTCGGGCCTTCCCCAGGGGGCGCCACGTATCGACCTGGATGCGCACGTCGCCTATCTGTTGCGGCTGGGCGACGACAATCTCGTCGTGGCCCAGCGGCTGGGGGAGTGGATCAGCCGTGGTCCGGACCTGGAGGAGGACATCGCTCTGGGCAACATCGGTCTCGATCATCTCGGAGTGGCCCGTCATCTCCTCACCCATGCCGGCAGGGTGGAGGGTGCCGGACGCGACGAAGACGAGCTGGCCATGGGCCGCACCGAGCGCCAGTTCCTGAACCTCATCCTGTGCGAGCAGCCCAACGGCGACTTCGCCCAGACGATGGCGCGGCAGCTCTTTCTCGACGCCTGGCAGGTGCCGCTGTGGGAGGCCCTGTCCGGTTCCACGGACGAGACGCTGGCGGGCATCGCCCAGAAGGCGGTGAAGGAGGCCCGCTATCACCTCCGCCATTCCTCCACCTGGGTGGTCCGACTCGGCGACGGAACGGACGAGAGCCACCATCGAATGCAGGCAGCCGTAGATCGCTTGTGGCGTCACACCGGGGAGCCGTTCATCGCCGACGAGGTCGACGACGAGATGGTGGCCCGAGGCGTCGGGGTGGAGCCATCCCTCCTTCGCCCTCGCTGGGAGGAGACCGTGGCCGCCGTCCTGGATGAGGCGACACTGGAGCTGCCGGAGGACGACTACATGAGGGCGGGAGGACGTCAGGGATACCACTCCGAGCATCTCGGCCATCTGCTGGCGGAAATGCAGTGGATGCAGCGTACCTACCCGGAGATGACGTGGTGACGGCCACCACCATCGATGTCCGTCGGGTGGTCGGAGAAGTCGAGGATCCCGAGCTGCCCTTCGTCACGATCGAGGATCTGGGGGTCCTTCGGGACGTGGAGGTCGGCGACGACGGTGAGGTGATCGTCACCGTCACCCCCACCTACTCGGGTTGCCCCGCCACTGAGGTGATCAGGGACTCGATCCTCGGTGCCCTGGCAGAGGCGGGTCACCCCCGGGCGCGAGTCGAAACCGTGTTCTCCCCGCCGTGGACGACCGAGGACATCACTGCGGAGGGGAAGCGGAAGCTGGAGGAAGCCGGGATCGCCCCGCCTCGCGACGGTCTGGAAGCGCCGGTGCTGTGCCCGCGTTGCTCAGGCCGGTCCACCAGCCTGATCTCCGAGTTCGGCTCCACCGCCTGCAAGGCGCTGCGGGTATGCGATTCCTGTGGAGAGCCGTTCGACCATTTCAAGGAGCTCTGAACGGTGGGGGTCGAGTTCCATCCCCTCAAGGTGGCCGTCGTGGACCGCCTCACCGACGATGCGGTGGCCGTCACCTTCGACATCCCCGCACACCTGGCGGAGACGTTCCGTTATCTGCCCGGGCAGCATGTGACGGTCAGAGCCGACATCGGCGGAGCCGATGTGCGCCGCAGCTACTCGGTGTGCGCCAACGCCAATACCGGGTCGCTGAGGGTGGGGGTGAAGCGCCTGGAGGGCGGAGCCTTCTCGACGTGGGCGACCAGCCGGCTCGAGGCGGGTGACGTCCTCGAGGTGGCCGCACCGGTGGGTGAGTTCACCATCGATCCCGATCCTGAGGCCTCCCGACATTACGGAGCTCTAGCCGCCGGGTCGGGAATCACTCCCGTGCTCTCGCTCATCGCAACCACCCTCGAGACCGAGCGGGATTCCCGCTGGACGCTGGTGTTCGGCAACCGCTCCTCCGACACGATCATGTTCTTCGACGAGGTGGAGGGTCTCAAGGACCGCTTCCCGGATCGGTTCCATCTGATCCACGTCCTCAGCCGGGAGGATCCCGACCTGGATCTGTTCGCCGGGCGTATCGACGGCGAGAAATTGAAGGAGCTCTTCGAGCGGGTCATCGACTTCGACTCGGTGGACGAATGGTTCCTGTGCGGGCCCTATGAGATGGTCATGGAGGCGAGGCAGGCGATCGAGAGCAGGGGGGTCGATACCCACCGGGTGCACGACGAGTTGTTCTTCGCGGGCCCGCCCGATCCCGAGGCGGTTCTCCCCCCGGACGAGATCGAGGGGTCGGTGGCCTTGCGGGTGAAGCTGGCGGGGCGATCCACCGAAACGCGGATGGAGCCGGAGATGTCGGTGCTCGACGCCGCCCTGAGAGTCCGCACCGAGCTGCCGTTCTCCTGCAAAGGCGGCATGTGTGCCTCCTGTAAGGCGATCTTGGTGGAGGGCGAGGTGACCATGGACCGAAATTACGCTCTGGTCGACACGGAGCTGGAGGCGGGCTACGTACTCACCTGCCAGTCCCACCCGAAGACCGACCACGTGTCCGTGGACTACGACGTATGACTGAGGAGT
>CAZTXD010000017.1:0-21016 GCA_964617995.1 uncultured Acidimicrobiaceae bacterium | reverse complement strand
AGGTCGGGGACTCGCGTCGGAGTGGTCCTGTGACGACAGCACGGAGGTCGCGACAAGACGTGGTGGCGGCAGCGGGGAGGTTGTTCGGCGAGCGGGGCTATCACGGAACGTCGATGCGTGACCTGGGAAACGAGCTGGGGTTGTTGGGCTCGTCGCTCTACAGCCACGTGACCTCGAAGGAGGACCTGCTCGTCGATGTGGTCGAGCGGGGAGCGGCGCTGTTCGAGGAAGCGGCGGACAGGGCGTTGGCGACGGGAGGCACCGGGGCCGAGCGGCTGCGGGCCCTCATCGCCGGGCATGTGGACGTAGTCGTCGATCACCTCGACGAGGTACGCACCTTCCTGAACGAGGCACGATTCCTCGACGGCGACCACCGGCGCCGCATAGTCGACGCCCGGGATGCCTACGAAGCGGAGTTCCGGGCCGCCATCGGTGACGGTCTCGCCGACGGATCCCTCGACTGGAAGGTGGATCCCAAGCTGGGGGGAATCATGGTCCTGTCCATCCTCAACGCTCTGGAACGCTGGTACGACCCCACGGGCCCCCTCGATCGGGGAGCTTTGGTGGACCAGATCTGGGCCTTCCTGCGGCGATAGGTCCCGAAGCGGGGACGATTTCACGGCCCGGCCGAGAAAAGCTCCATGGAAGGGGGCGCAGGGACCTGACGATGGCAAGCTGAAGGTGTGCGTACCGTGATCCTCGTGACGATGGCGGCTCTGGTGGCCTGCTCGGGAGCCCCCGATCAGGTCGACCGGGGCCGGCTGGTGGTGACAGGTGCCGACGGGGAAGTGGAGCTGGTGGATCCCGACTCCGGCGAGCGAGAAGTCCTCTCCGACGGCAGCCTCCATCAGGGCCCTGTTCAGCCGACCACGTCGGGGGATGGGACGACCACCGTGTGGTCGGCGGTCTCGGCCGACGGGCGTCTGTTGGTCGGCGTTCACGACGGCGACGGCACCCGCGACATAGAGGTGCCGACATTGCCGTTCTTCTACGCCTTCGATGCAGCATCCACCACGGTGGCCGCCCTGGGCAACGACCCCGACGGGCAGGGGGTGGCGCTGATGCTGATCGATCTCATCACCGACGGCGCCGAGATAGTGGAGGTCGGTCAGCCCTACTACCTCGACTGGCACCCCGACGAGCCGACCCTCGTCGTCCACGTCGGGAGCGGTGATCTGGCGCTGGTCGGCTCGACCGGCGAGCGGAGCCCGTTGCCGGTGGACCTGGGTGGGTTCCAGGCCCCTGCCTGGACCGACGACGGGCGTGTGCTGGCGCCATTGCGGACCGAAGGGGCCACGGCCGCGGCCGGTGCCGAGGTCCAGGGGACCACCGACGGCCTCGCCCTGGTAGATCCCGACGACGGCTCCTTCGAGCCGGTGACGATGGTCGACCAGATGGTCATGTTCGAGCCGGCCGGGAATCGGGTGGCCTTCGTGGAAGGCGCCGCCGGCATCGGAGCGCTCGAGGTGGTAGGCCTCGACGGTTCCGGGCGTCTTCAGGTGGCGCCGGGGGAGGTGGTGGCCTTCGAGTGGAGCCCCGACGGTGAATTGCTCCTCTTCCACGTTCTCGATCCCGATGAGGGCCTCGTTCCCCACGTGTGGGATGGAGAGGAGGTGACCGGATACCCCGCTTACCTGCCGACGAGGGTCTTCGTGACCGAGTACCTTCCTTTCTGGTCCCAGTACGCCCGCACCATCACGCAGTGGTCGCCGGATTCGAGCAGCTTCGTCTACGCCGACGGCGCAGACGATCCGACCGTGTGGGTCCAGCCCCGTGACGGAGACCGCCGCTCGATGGGATCGGGAGTGATGGTCACGTGGGCTCCATGAGTTCCGAGCCGCACCTTCGGTGACTCAACTATTCGCCTGCCCTCGGTTACCGTCGAGTCCATGTCAGTTCGAATGATGTCCGAACTGGCGGAGAGGACCGCCGGACTGCGCCACGAGGGTCTCTACAAGGACGAGAGGGTCATTTCCTCGCCGCAGGGCGCCACCATCACCCTCGAGGACGGGAGGGAGGTGCTCAACTTCTGCGCCAACAACTATCTGGGTTTGGCCGATCACCCCGCCCTGGTCGACGCGGCCCAGGAGGCCCTGGACATCCATGGCTACGGCATGGCGTCGGTCCGATTCATATGCGGCACGCAGACGGTCCATCGGCGCCTCGAGCGACGGCTCTCCGAGTTCCTCCACACCGACGACACCATCCTCTACTCCTCGTGCTTCGACGCCAACACGGGCCTGTTCGAGACCATCCTCGACGAAGAGGACGCCGTCATCTCCGATGCGCTCAACCACGCCTCGATCATCGACGGGATCCGCCTGTGCAAGGCACGTCGGCTCCGCTACGCCAACAACGACATGGCCGAGCTCGAGAGTCACCTGAAGGAGGCCCAGGATGCGCGTTATCGCCTCATCGCCACCGACGGAGTCTTCTCCATGGACGGGGTGGTGGCCGACCTGACCTCGATATGCGCGCTGGCGGATCGCTACGACGCACTTGTCATGGTCGACGACTCCCATGCGGTCGGATTCGTCGGTGAGCGGGGTGGGGGGACGCCGGAGCTGACCGGAACCGCGGACCGGATCGACATCCTCACGGGGACGCTGGGAAAGGCTCTGGGTGGCGCCTCGGGAGGGTATACCTCCGGCCGCGAGGAGATAGTCGCCTGGCTCCGGCAGCGGTCCCGCCCGTATCTCTTCTCGAACAGCCTCGCCCCGGTCATCGCCTCCACCTCGCTGGCGGCCCTCGACCTGCTCGACGCCTCCGACGATCTCCGCAGCCGGCTCCGCGACAACTCGGCTCGTTTCCGGGAGGCCATGACCGAAGCCGGATTCGAGCTCGCCGGGGCCGACCACCCCATCATTCCCGTCATGGTGGGTGACGCCCGGTTGGCGGGGGACATGGCCGCTGCCCTCCTGGAGCGGGGTATCTACGTGATCGGGTTCTCCTTCCCCGTGGTGCCCCGGGGGCAGGCTCGTATCCGCACGCAGATTTCCGCCGCCCACACCACCGACGACATCGACCGGACGGTCGAGGCGTTCGAGGCGGTCGGCAAGGACCTGGGGGTCATCTGATGCGTGCCCTCGTCAAGGCCAAGCCCGAACCGGGATTGTGGATGGAGGACGTGCCGGTACCGGAGATCGGATCCGGCGAGGTCCTGATCCGGGTCGACAAGACGTCTATATGCGGCACGGATCTCCACATCGAGGCGTGGGACGAATGGGCCGCCGGCACGATCCCGGTTCCGATGGTGGTGGGACATGAGTTCACGGGCCGGGTCGCCCAGCGAGGGAGCGGGGTCGAAGGCCTGGAGGTGGGAGAGCGTGTCTCCGGCGAGGGACACATCACCTGCGGCCATTGTCGCAATTGCCGGGCCGGTCGGCGCGAGTACTGTCACAACCACAAGGCGGTCGGCGTCACCCGTCCCGGCGCTTTCGCCGAGTACGTCGCGTTGCCGGCCTCCAATGTCTACCCGGTCCCCGACCACATCGGTGAGGACGTGGCGGCAGTGCTCGACCCGTTGGGGAACGCCACCCACACCGCCCTCGCCTTCGACGTCGTCGGAGAGGACGTGCTCATCACCGGGGCCGGCCCGATCGGAGTGATGGCTGCGGCGATCGTCCGTCACGTCGGTGCCCGATTCGTCGTGATCACCGACGTGAACCCCTACCGCCTTCGCCTCGCACAGGGCCTGGGAGTGGCCGATCGGGCTGTCGATGCCGGCGATGGTGACCTGACGGAAGTGATGGACGAGTTGGGAATGGTGGAGGGATTCGACGTCGGCTTGGAGATGTCGGGCAACGAAGCGGCTTTCAACCAGCTCCTCGACGTGATGAACCATGGTGGCAAGGTGGCGGTTCTGGGTATCCCCCCCGGCGAGGTACGGCTGGCGGTGGGCGAGGTGATCTTCAAGGGACTGACCCTGCGGGGTATCTACGGGAGGCGCATCTTCGAGACGTGGTACAAGATGTCCGCCATGCTCCAGAGCGGCCTGGAGGTGGACGCCGTCATAACCCATGTCCTGCCCGCGGCCGAATTCGAATCGGCATTCGACCTGGTGAGGTCAGGAGAGTCCGGCAAGGTCCTCCTCGAGGGGGCCCCCCCCGGCCCACCCCCTTTTTGCGCCCAACAACGCGCCGCTATAGCGCGCTTTTGATGCGCGAAAACGGGGTTGGGTTGCTAGCCGGCGCCGTTGGATGAGGTGCCGTTGGCGCGCCCGTTGCCGTCGACGGTCCAGGTGCCGTGCGAGCGGATCAGCTGGGCGAGGTCACCGTCACCCTGCTTCGCCTTGGCGGCGGCCACCTGATACTCGAGCTGGGCTTCGTAGGTGGGCCGTTTGACACGCCGGAATATCCCCAGAGGGGTGGGCCCGTAGGGGCCGTGGGACAGGCGCGAGAGCGCGAATGCCACCGTGGGATCGGACCGGGTCTCGTCGTGGACGAGTATCCGCCCCTGATCGACCGACGCCGTATCGACGATGCGGGCCTCGGGACCGTCCAGCACGACCGCCTTCTCGTCGTCGGGGCCGAAGGTCACCGGTTCGCCGTGGACGAGATTGATGCGGTTGTGGACCCGCTCCTCCTTGCCGGTGAGCTGGATGAACGCCTTGTCGTTGAACACGTTGCAGTTCTGGTAGATCTCGACGAAGGCGGTTCCTTCGTGCTCGTAGGCGGCCTGGAGGATGCCGGTGGTGTGATTGCGGTCCATGTCCAACGTCCGGGCGACGAAAGTCGCCTCGGATCCCAGCGCCAGGCTGACCGGGTTGAAGGGGTGATCGATGGAGCCGCTCGGAGACGACTTGGTCATCTTCCCCGGCTCGGAGGTGGGGGAGTACTGGCCCTTGGTGAGCCCGTAGATCTGATTGTTGAACAGCAGGATCTTGAGGTTCACGTTGCGGCGCAGGGCGTGGATCAGGTGGTTGCCTCCGATGGAGAGGGCGTCCCCGTCCCCGGTCACCACCCACACGGACAGATCGGGCCGCGTCACCGATATGCCGGTGGCCACCGCCGGAGCCCGGCCGTGGATGGAGTGCATGCCGTAGGTGTTGACGTAGTAGGGGAACCGCGACGAGCAGCCGATACCCGATACGAAGACGAACTCCTCCCGGGGGCGGTCGATCGTGGTGAGGAAGTTCTGCACCGAGGCGAGGATGGTGTAGTCCCCGCACCCGGGGCACCACCTCACCTCCTGATCGGTCTGGAAGTCGGCTCGGGTGTGGGTGGTTGTCGTCATGACGACGTCTCCGTCAGCTCGTGGAGCTTGTCTTCGATCTCCGTGATGTGGAAGGGCTCTCCGGCGACCTTGTTCAGGCCGATGGCCCCGACGAGGTACTCGGCGCGGATCAGCCGCACAAGGTGCCCACTGTTCAGTTCCGGCACCAGCACTTTCCCGTAGCGGGCGAGCACCTCACCCAGGTTGGGGGGGAAGGGGTTGAGATGGCGGAGATGGGCATGGTCCACGGCGATACTGGAGCCCCGGGCGCGACGAACGGCGGCCTTGATGGAGCCGTAGGTCGAGCCCCATCCGAGGATGAGGACATCCCCGGGTTCGTCGCCGGCCAGATCGACCTCCACCGGCGGGATGTCGTTGGCGATGTTGGCGACCTTCCATGCCCGACTGTCGGTCATGAGCTGATGGTTGGCGGGGTCATAGGAGACGTTGCCGGAGTTGGCCTCCTTCTCCAGTCCGCCCAGCCGGTGCTCGAGACCGGGGGTGCCGGGTATCGCCCAAGGACGGGAGAAGGTCTCCAGGTCCCGGAGGTAGGGAAGGAACCCGTTGTCTGTGTTGGAGAGCGTGGCGAACGGCACCGAGATGTCGGGCAGCTGATCGAGGTCCGGCAGCTTCCAGGGCTCCGAGCCGTTGGCGATGTGATTGTCGGACAGGAGGACGACCGGGGTCATGTACTTGACGGCCAGCCGGGCCGCCTCCACGGCGGTCATGAAGGCATCCGAGGGTGAGGCCGCGGCCACCACCGGGAGGGGTGCCTCACCGTGCCGCCCGTACAGCGACGACAGGAGATCCGACTGCTCCGGCTTGGTGGGCATGCCCGTGGACGGGCCGGCCCGCTGCACGTTGACCACGATGAGCGGCAGCTCCGTCTGGAAGGCCAGCGAGATGCCCTCGGACTTGAGAGCGATGCCCGGACCCGACGAGCCTGTGACCGCCAGGTTGCCGGCGAAGGCGGCTCCTACCACCGAGCCGATGGCGGCGATCTCGTCCTCGGCCTGGAACGTCTTCACCCCGAAGTTCTTGTGCTTGGACAGCTCGTGGAGGACGTCCGAGGCGGGTGTGATGGGGTACGTGCCGTAGAAGAGAGGAAGGTCGGCAGTGCGGGAAGCGGCGATCAGCCCCCAGGCCAGGGCGGTGTTACCGGTGACGTTGGTGTAGGTGCCGGGGGGCAGCGTCGCCGGTTTCACCTCGAAGGTCACCTTCGTGGCCTCGGTGGTTATGCCGAAGTTGTAACCGGCCTTGAAGGCGGCGACGTTGGCGGCCGCCACTTCGGGCTTGTTGCGGAACTTCTTCTCCGCCCAGTCGACCGTCGGCTCGGTGGGTCGGTTGAACAGCCAGGCCAGCAAGCCGAGAGCGAAGAAGTTCTTGGAGCGGAGGACGTCGCGGCCGGACACGCCGGAGTCCTTGACGGCTTCCTTGGTGAGGGAGTCCATCGGAACCTCGATCACCCGGTAGCCGGTGAGGGTTCCGTCTTCGAGTGGATTCGAGTCGTAGCCGGCCTTCGCCAGGTTGCGCTCCTCGAACGCCTCGGTGTTGACGATGAGCGTCCCTCCGTTCTTGAGCTCACGGAGGTTCTTCTGGAGAGCGGCGGGGTTCATCGCCACCAGGCAGTCGGGAGCGTCACCGGCGGTGAGGATGTCGAAGTCGGCGATCTGCACCTGGAATGAGGACACGCCCGGTAGCGTCCCCGCCGGGGCGCGGATCTCCGCCGGGAACGACGGGAGCGTGGCCAGGTCGTTGCCGAACGAGGCACTGGCGTCGGTGAAGCGGGCACCGGCGACCTGCATGCCGTCGCCGGAATCGCCGGCGAAACGGATCACGACCCGATCCAGGGTCGTCGTCTTGACGGGGGATTCGACCAGGGGTTCTGAGGCAGTGGCTTGGTCTGCCACGTTGTCACTTCCTTGTTGCTCTGGCGCGGACAACCCGGTCTCTATCGGCATCTGGATGTCATTACTCGACCGCTTCGGCCCGCACCAAGGCGAATTGTAAGACGGTTCCGTGTTCATTCAGAAGACCATCGGTTGATACCTATCAAACCGAGGTCCTCCAGGTGGCGGGCGACGGCCACTAGATAGGGCTCGGTGTGATGGTCGCCGATGAGCTGGACACCGGGCCGACGCCCCGGTCCCGCAACGGGCACGGTGAGAGCCGGACAACCGGTGACGTTGACGGGGGCACTGAACCACGACAGAACGGTGCGGTAATGGTGCTCTCCGATCCGGTCCTCTCCGATGCGTTTGTCCATCGAGGCCACCGTGGGTGTGACGATCACCCCGCCATCGGCTGTGGCGGCTCGCAGGGTGCGGGTGATGTCGAGTCGCCATCTTCCAGCCTCTTCGATCGCCTCCCTGTCGTCCGCGACGGCGATGGCGGCGTCGACGCGGGAGCCGACTTCGTCTCCGTAGGGCTTGCCCGATCGGCGCCAGTCCCCATGCACCGCTGCCGCCTCCACCCCGATGACGGCTGCCTGATGGAGGGAGGGAGCGAGGAGAGGCAGGGGGCGTCTCTCGACGGAGATGCCCGCCCGCCGGGCACCGTCGAGGAACTCTTCGAAGGTGGCGGAGACGGCTCTCGACATGGGGGCCGTGTCCAACCATGCTTCCGGTACTACCAACCGGGGAGCAGTGGGGTTGGGGTGGTTGGCCACCGGCCAGTCGGCACCGGCCATGACCCGGGTGACACGCTCGAGGTCGTCCAGATCGGCGGCGATGGCGCCGACGGTGTCGAGGGTAGGGACCAGCGGGAACACGCCTTCCAGCGGAATCAGGCCGTGGGTGACCTTGAGACCCGTCACGCCGCACAGGGCGGCCGGTACCCGGATCGACCCGCCGGTGTCGGTGCCCAGGGCGATGGGCACCACTCCCGATGCCACCGCCGCCGCCGAGCCTCCCGACGATCCTCCCGCCGACAGGTCGGGATCCCACGGGTTACGCACGGGGCCGAACCAGGGGTTCTCCGAGGAGAAACCGAAGGCGAACTCATGGAGGTTGGTGCGACCTATCACCACCGCTCCTGCCCGCTCCACCCGGTCGAGGGCAGGGGCGGTAGCGGTGGCCCGGCGCCGGAAGAAGGCCGACCCGGCAGTGATCACGTGACCCCGGTGGTCGATCAGGTCCTTGACCGCCACCGGGACGCCGGCCAGAGGGCCGGATCGAGCCGGGGCCGAGACGGCTGCCTCCTCGTGCAACTCGAGGAAGGCGTTGGTGGTGGCGTCGTCGGCTGCCGCCGCCAGTGCCCGCTGCACCCGGTCGGTACCTCTGTTCACCCGTCCGTCGTGGTCGTGGTGGTGGTCACGGGGGGATTGTCCCACTCGACGGACCCGGTGTCGGGCACGACCGAGATCCACGGCCAGCCGGCGGGCACGGTCAGCTCCTCTCCATCTTCGGTGGTGAGAACGAAGGGGTCTTCGGCCGATTCCCGCTCCCAAGTCCCGCTGATGACCCGCCCCCCGGTGAAGATGTGGATGGGACCGGTCCCGATCGTGGAGGTAGCGGGAACGGACGATCCCGACGAACCCGAAGCCGTGTACTGCTCCCCGACCAGCGCTATGAGCAGGTCGGCGGCGATCCGCTGGGTCTCGCCTTCGGGATCGAGCCACTCGGAGTCTCCTCCGTCGATGGTTCGCAGATAGTGGGTCCCGTCCCAGGTCCAGGTGGTGGTGGTCGTGTTGGAGAACACGAACGTCATCTGGGTGGCTTCCGCACCGGCGTCGTCCGGGATCTCCCCGAACGGCCACAGGGAGGTCGGGGGTGGATCATCGGGGAGCTGGCGACCATCGGCGACTTCCCGCAACTCGACGGTGCTGCCGTAGAGGTTGTGCGGCGCCGCCCTCTCACCCACCCGGAACATGCCCGGACGGGAGTCGCTTATGTATTCGGTGCCGAGGGCGTTGATTCCTGCTCTGATCCACGGCTGACCTCCGCTGATGGCGAGGACTGCCTCGAAGGGCCGGATCAGGGTGGCGTCGGAAGGCCTTCCGGAACGGATCGGCCCCAGATGCTCGGAGTCGGAAGAGTGGAAGACGGCCATGAAACGGGTGAGCCCGCCCTCGACCCGGATCTCGAAGACCGCATCCGATTCGAGGATGCCCGATTGGGGCCGGGCATTCCAATGGTTGTCGATCTTGACGGCCAGGACGCGCCGCTCGAGCAGCGAAGGGTCGTCGATCGGCAACCCGTTTATCGGGGAGCGGGGCCGGTCGTCGATGGTGGTCGTGGTGGGCTCCACGGTGGTGGACGTCACCGTGGTGGTGGAGGTCTCGGTGGTGGAGGTGGGCTCTTCGGCTGCGCCGCCGCTGCATGCGGCAGCGACGAGGGCGAGCGCGACTACAAGTCGGATATGCATCCGGGCATGGTAGGTGGGCGGGTCCGCTAGGCGAAGCTTTCAGCGCGACAGCGAGCCGGTGACGGGAAGGTCCGGCACCGCGCTCGCCGAGCCGTCCACGGCGATGGCCACCTCGATCCCATCCGCGGACGTGTTCAGCACGTAGAGAGCATCGATGTTCACGTCGGCGTCGGCGAGCCGCCGCGTGACGGCTGCCAGCGATCCCGGTTCGTGGGGCATGAAGGCGGTGAGCACGCTGTTCTCGTCGACGCGGAGACCTGCATCTCTCAGGACTCGACGGGCGCCGTCGGCATCGTCGACGATCAATCTCAGCACCCCGTCACCGTCGTATCCGTAGGCAGCGAGAGCCTCGATGTTGACTCCTGCGGATCCGAGGAGCTCGGTGATGGCCGCAAGGCGTCCCGGTCGGTTCTCGACGTGCACTATGAACTCGGTCATGCCACCGAGCCTACGCCACCCGACGCCATCGTGTCGGTCGGTTCAGCCGCCGCACCCGAAACCGCCCCCGATGGAGGTGATGGTGCCGTCAGAGGACGAGGAGGTGAGGGTTCCCGACAGCAGACCCTGCCCCGGCGGCTCGACGACGAAGTTCACGCCGAACGAGATGGTGCTCTCGATCGTGAGGCGCGCGCCGTAGGCCGCCTGCAGCTCTTCCACGGTTGAGCCGATCCCGATTCCTTCCGGCGTGGCCAGATCGACGATGTCCTCGGCGTCGACAGTGGACTGGCTGTAGTAGAAGAAGTGCCGGCCCTCCTCGGCGACGTCGGTGGGTCCGTCGCTGAAGAACAGCCTCAGGCTGTGCCAGCGCACCACCCTGACCACCGTGCCGGGACAGGTGCCGAACTCGCCTCTCGCCGCCACCCAGCCGCTGTCACCGGAGGTTCCTCCGAGGCGAGTCGTGACAGCTGCCACCACCGTGTCGTAGTCGTCGCCGAGGTCCACGACCCCCAGGCCATCGGGTTCGAGGGTCAGTGGAGCGAGGGTGGTGGTGGGGAGGGTCGAGGGCGCGGTGGGCGCCGTCTCTGCCGGGGGGGTGGTGACGGAGGCTGTGGTCGGAGGGATCCCGGTGCTGGCTGCCATCGACGTCTCGGGAGCCGTGGCAACGGAGGTGGATGGGGTGGAGGGGGCGAACGTCATCGCCGCGCCCTCGGTGAGAGGAGCATCTTCGGCCACTCCTCCACTGCTCATCAACCACACACCCGCAGCCAGGGTCACAACCGTGATCCCGCCCAGGGCGATGCCGGCTATCCGGTGACGGGGCGAAAGCCGCGGTGAGTGGCGGCCCATGGGCGCTCAGCCGGGTCTTCGCGCCACCGCCGGGGTGGGAGCCGGGCAGGTGGCAGCGGTGTCGCCGGAGCAGCACTCGTCTTGATTCAGCCCGAACATGGGGCAGGTCCCCACGAGGCAGGCGGCGTGTCCGTGGACGTATCCCAGCGGTCGACGGCACCAGGCACAGGTCATGACTGAGTCGACGCTAATCACTGCGGCGGTGGCGAGCCGGTAACGAGCCCCTCCACCACCGTCTCCGCCCGTCCCCGCCGCCGCAGATAGTCGTGCCAGAAGAGCCGGGCGGCGACCGATCGCCACGGCCGCCACCGGTCTCCGATCTCCTCGAGTTGGGCGGCGGGAGGAGAGGTGCTCAACCCCAGGCGATCGCCCACTGCCACCTGGAGAGCGCGGTCGCCGACGGGCCAGACGTCGGGGCGACCCAGCGCCGCCAGCAGGTAGACATCGGCGGTCCACGGGCCGATGCCGGTGAGCTGCAGAAGGCGCCGGCGGGCCTCGGAGTCCGGGAGGGCGGCCATCGCCTCCAGGTCGAAGGTTCCCGACATGAGGGTCTCACCCAGGGTCAACAGATACCGCGTCTTCTGGCGGGTCAACCCGGCGGAGCGCACGGCAGCGGCGGTAGCCGAGGCGAGGGTTTCGGCCGTGATCCCTCCCAGGTCCACCGCCAGCCGCTCGAACACCGCCTTGGCGGAAGCAAGCGACACCTGCTGTTCGACGATGAAGAGAGCGAGGGTGGCCACTGTCGGTGGTCGATGCCAGAATCGAGGGAGACCGTGCTCGGAGATGATGGCACCGAGATGGGAGTCTTCGGTTCCCAACTCCCGAGCGGCGGCTCCGAATGCGGCTTCCGACAGCGGCTCGATCATCGCGGTCCGTGCCGGTAGCGCAGCCCCGCCACGTAGCAACCCCTGATCGGAACGGGTCCGAGGCTGCGTGAGTCGGCCCGGGAGCGGTGCCGGGCGTCAGAGAGCACGAAGACATGACCAGACGGCACCGCCCAGGCGCCGTCCGGCTCGGTGGGCGACGTAGCCCATGGCTCGTCGAGGATCGAACCGTCGATCATGACTCTTCCTCCGTCGATGGACACCGGCTCACCCGGCAGGCCGATGACACGTTTCACCAGCCAGAAGCCGGGTCGACGAGGGTGCTCGAAGAAGACGACTGTCCCCCGGCGGGCACGACGCAGACGGCGGGCCAGGAAGTGGTCACCCGGGCTGAGCGCAGGCGACATCGACTCTTCGGTGACTACGAATCGGCGCATGTTGGGGAGCCTCGGGGAGAGAGTATGGTCAAGGATGGAACTCTGACAGGAGGTTGCATGTTCCGTTCGCCAACCGTGGCACACGCCCACTGCGATCTGTACTGCGGTGTCTACGATCCTGCCCAAGCCAAGATCGAGGCCCTGTCCGTGCTCAAGTCGGCCGAGAAGCACAACGGGTCCGACGACGATGTGTTTCGGGCTCGCGCCATCTCCATCAAGGAGGAACGGGCCGAACTCGTCAAACACCACCTGATGGTGCTGTGGGCCGACTTCTTCACCGCCGACCATCGTAAGGAGTTCCCCGAGCTCGACGATCTGTTCTGGCAGGCCATCCACCAGGCGGGAGAGGCGAAGAAGTCGGTCGACCCCGCCGACGGCCAGAAACTGATCGAGCTCATCGACCAGATCTCGGACATATTCTGGAAGACGGAGAAGGCCAAGGGCATGGGGGTGTACCCGCCTTCCTGAGTCGGAAGCCGGAAATCGGAAGTCGGCTGGGTGCGGACCTGCCCGCCCTTCAGTCCAGGGCGTCGGGTTCCAGCTTTGTGAAGAGCGGCAGCACCTCTCCCAGCCTGGTGCCGGCCGGAACCTCGGGACGGTGCCAGCCCGTGACCGGACCGATGCCGAGCATGTCGCCCAGGGTCTCGGTGGTGAACGGCAGGTAGGGGGCGAAGGCGACCCGCACCCCGGCGATGGCCTGGATCGCGGTTGCCAGAACGGTCGCCGCTCGCTCGCCGTCCTCCTTGACCAGCCTCCACGGTTCGGTGGCGTTCAGGTAGACGTTGACGACACCGGCGGCCTCCAGAGCGTCGCGCAGGCCCGCTCGCAGCTCGACCGCCTCGATATGGCGCGCCTCCCGGGCCAGGATCGAGTCGACGTCCTCGAGCAGCTTCCGATCCTCCGCAGTGACATCGGTGGCAGCCGGGACCGCCCCGTCGAAGTGGCGAGCGGTGAGGCTGAGCGCCCGGTTGACGAGGTTGCCCCAGGTCGCCACCAACTCCTCGTTCACCCGGCGGATGATCTCGTCGTCGAAGAGGTCCGTGTCGTTCTGCTCGGGCAGGACCGACGCCAGGGCGAATCGGAGCGCGTCCGGCTCCAACCTGTCCAGGTACCAGTCGAGGGGACGTCCCACTCCGGTCGACTTCGACGCCTTCTCGCCGCCGAAAGTGACGTACTGGTTGGCGGGTACGTTGGTGGGGAGATTGAGGCCGCCGTGCCCCATCAACAGAGCCGGCCAGTAGACGGCGTGGAAGGGGATGTTGTCCTTGCCGACGAAGTAGTAGGTCTCGGCCTCGGGGTCGGTCCACCACGCCTTCCAGGCGTCGGGGTCGCCCTGCCGCTGGGCCCACTCCTGGGGGGCGGAGTAATAGCCCATCACCGCCTCCCACCACACGTAGATCGATTTGTTGGGACCGATGTCGTCGACGGGGATGGGGATTCCCCAGTCGAGGTCCCGGGTGAACGCCCGGTCGTGGAGTCCCTCGCGCACCATCCCCAGCGCGAAGTTGAGGACGTGCGGTCGCCAGCCCTGCCGGGTCGAGAGCCACTCCTCCAGATGCTCGTTCAAGGCGGAGAGGCGCCAGTAGTAGTGCTCGGTCTCCCGCAACACCGGGACGCTGCCGGTGAGCTTGGAGCGGGGGTCGATCAGGTCGGCGGGGTCGAGAGTACGCCCGCAGTTGTCGCACTGATCGCCCCGGGCATGCGGATAGCCGCAGTGCGGACAGGTGCCCTCGATGTACCGGTCGGGCAGGAACTGGCCACGCTGCTCGTCGTAGAACTGGTCGGTGACCTTGGTGTAGAGATGACCGTTCTCCAGCAGCCGCAGAAAGAACTCGCGGGCAACCCGAATGTGGTTGTCGGTCCCGGTGGTGGTGAACAGGTCGAAGGAGATGCCCAGCTTCTCCCAGTAGCCGAGGAATTCGGGATGAAACCGATCCACGATCTCCTGAGGGGTGACTCCCTCCTGGTCGGCCTTCACGGTGATGGGCGTGCCGTGCACGTCCGAGCCGGACACCATCAGCACCCGGTTCCCGGCCAGCCGGTGATACCGGGCGAAGATGTCAGGGGGCAGGTAGGCACCGGCGATGTGACCGAGGTGGAGTGGGCCCTGGGCGTACGGCCAGGCAACGGCTACCAGTACATGTCGTGGTTGGGGCATCGACGGGGAGGGTACCGTCTGTCCGGTCCAGGTTGTTCGTCGTTTTCCGCCGTCATCCGTAATCTGACCTCGGTGCGCCGTTCGTATCTCGTTCTCGCTGTCGTGCTGGCCCTCGGCGCCTGCCAGGACGGAGGGACCGGCGATACCACCCCACCGACGACGGCGACGACCACGACCGGCGCAGCCGAGATACTCCGCTATTCCCTGATTCCCGACGAAGACTTCACCTACCGGGTCGACGTGAACCAGCGCGTCGTCCTGACGAGCGAAGGGGAGGCCGCGGTGATGGACTCCGGGTCGATCCCATCGGCAGCCGACTACACGGTGACCGCCTCGGGTCTCGTCACCTTCCACATCTCGGAGGGATCGGAGCCGGACCTCTACCAGGTGCTGGTGGTGGTGGAATTCGACGAGATGAGCGCGGACGGCACCGTCGACGGTGAGGTGGTGAGAGATCCCGACGAGCTGACCGACCTGGGGGTGGTGGCGCCGTTCCTCTCCTCGACGTTCGAGATCGACGATCGGGGGAGGATGGCGGAACAGCCGGCGGATCCAGAGCATGCGAACGTGCCGGTAGGCGGGGTTTCGGACACGCTGGGCCGGTTCGTGGGTCCTGTGCTACCCGCAGACGGAGTCGCCGTCGGCGACTCCTGGACCGAGACCGTCACCTACAACGCCCTCGGCTCCATCCCGGTCGCTACCACGGCCGAGAGCATCCTCGTCGAGACGGCGGAGAGCGATGGCATGACGGTACTCGTCGTCGAGACCGACTCCCGCACCCAGGGGGGTGAGCTGGACGTCGGGCCGCTCTACCGCGAGTTCTTCGAGGCGTTCGCCGAAACAGACCCCACCTCACCAACCGTGGGTGATCTCTCCGAGATCCGGTTCACCATCTCCGTCGACCCGGCGGCAGGTCGATCCACCATTCGTCTCGATCCGGCAGGCGGTCGGGTCTTGCAGGCTTCGGTCGCGTCCACCGAGACGACCCGGGTCGACGTGGTCGTGCCGGGCGAGGTGGAGATGGAGCGCTTCACGATGTCCCTCGACGTGGAGCTGAGCGCCGACTACGAGCTGGTTGAGGGAGAGGAAGGCTGAGTCGGTACCATTCCAACGGTGACCCTCGCCCCCTCGGCTCGCCAATCGATCCTCCCCGACCGGATCACCAGCTCCACGCTGGCCTCTTTCATCCGGTCTGTGCCCAGCGTCGACGAGGTCGGCGCCACCGAACGTGCGGCAGCTCTCGCCACACGCTCCATCAAGCGGGAATCGAAGGCCCAGGCGCTGCGGCTGGCGATCCAGATGATGGACCTGACCACCCTGGAGGGCATGGACACCCCCGGCAAGATCGCCCAGATGAGCGCCAAGGCCATCCACCCCGACCCGACCGACCCGTCGATCCCGTCGGTGGCGGCGGTGTGCGTATACCCGGCGATGGTCCCTTACGCCCGCCAGGCTGTGACCGGGTCGGGAGTGAGAGTGGCGGCCGTATCGACGTACTTCCCTTCCGGGCAGGCCGACCTCGGGCTGCGAGTCGCCGAGACCGAGGCGGTCGTCGAGGCGGGGGCCGACGAGGTCGACATGGTCATCAGCCGCGGTTCCTTCCTGAGTGGCGACTACTTCCGGGTCTTCGACGAGATCGTAAAGGTGAAGGATGCGTGCGGTGAGGCCCACCTCAAGGTGATATTGGAGACGGGAGAGCTGCAGACCCTCGACAACGTGCGGCGGGCCTCGATGCTGGCGATGGCGGCGGGAGCCGACTTCATCAAGACCTCCACCGGCAAGGTCGCTCCCGCCGCCACGCTGCCGGTGACCCTGGTGATGCTCGAGACGATCCGGGACTTCCGGGCAGCAACCGGGGTGAAGGTGGGCATGAAGCCGGCGGGGGGGATCCGCACCGCCAAGGACGCCATTCGCTATCTGGTGGTCCTCAACGAGACGCTGGGCGGGGAGTGGATGAGCCCCGACTGGTTCCGCTTCGGAGCGTCTTCGCTGCTCAACGACGTCCTCATGCAGATTCGCTGGTTGGAGACGGGCCGCTATCAGGGCCCCGACTACTTCACGAAGGATTGAGAATGGAGTCGGAAGTCGGAAGTCGGAAGTCGGAAGCCCCGGCGGTGGTGGCGCCCCGAATCGACTGGACCTATGCCACCTCGCGGGAGTCGACCGACATCGTCTCCATCGAGAAGCGCTACGGCCTTTTCATAGACGGCGAGTTCCGAGCCCCCAGGAGCCGCAAGCACTTCGAAACGGTCGACCCGGCCACCGAGGAGACCCTCGCCGAGGTGGCGGAGGCGGGTCCCGCCGACGTCGACGCTGCCGTGAAGGCGGCGCGGAACGCCTTCGAGAACGGCTGGGAGTCGATGCCGGGAAGAGAAAGAGCCAAGTACGTCTTCCGGATCGCCCGCATGATCCAGGAGCGGTCCCGGGAGCTGGCCGTGCTGGAGACCCTCGACGGCGGCAAGCCCATCAAGGAATCCCGCGACGTGGATCTGCCCCAGGTGGCCGCCAACTTCTTCTACTACGCCGGCTGGGCCGACAAGCTGGAGTACGCCTTCCCCGGCCTGACACCGCGGCCCGTCGGCGTGGCCGGGCAGGTGATTCCCTGGAACTTCCCGCTGCTGATGCTGGCTTGGAAGGTCGCTCCGGCCCTGGCCACCGGTAACACCGTCGTTCTCAAGCCGGCCGAGACGACGCCCCTCACCGCGTTGGCCTTCGCCGAGCTGACGGCGGAGGCCGGGTTGCCGCCGGGGGTGCTCAACGTGGTGACCGGGGCGGGGAAGACGGGCGCCGAGGTGGTGGGGCACCCGGACGTGGACAAGGTGGCTTTCACAGGCTCCACCGCCGTCGGCAAGATCATCCGGCGCCAGCTCGCCGGCACCGACACCCGCGTGTCGCTGGAGCTGGGTGGCAAGGCCGCCCACGTCGTCTTCGAGGACGCCCCCATAGACCAGGCCATCGAAGGGGTCGTCAACGGCATCTTCTTCAACCAGGGCCATGTGTGCTGCGCCGGCTCCCGCCTGTTCGTGCAGGAGAACATCCACGACCTCTTCGTCGACAAGCTCAAGGCCCGGCTGGCGACGCTGCGTGTAGGCGACCCGTTGGACAAGAACACCGACGTGGGGGCGATCAACAGCCGCCAGCAGCTCGACAGGATCACGGAGCTCGTCGACGTTGGGGTAGCGGAGGGCGCCGAGATCTACCAGCCCGCCTGCGACCTACCCGCCCGGGGATACTGGTTCGTGCCGACGCTGTTCACCGGTGTGTCCCAATCGCACCGGATCGCCCAGGAGGAGATCTTCGGCCCGGTGCTGTCGATCATGAGCTTCCGCACCCCCGAGGAGGCCGTGGAGAAGGCCAACAACACCCCCTACGGACTGTCGGCCGGAGTGTGGACCTCGAAGGGATCCCGCATCCTGTGGATGGCCGATCACATGAAGGCGGGGGTGGTGTGGGCCAACACCTACAACAAGTTCGACCCCTCGTCCCCCTTCGGGGGCTACAAGGAGTCGGGCTTCGGCCGTGAGGGCGGCCGCCACGGCCTCCTCAACTATCTGCAGGGAGTGGAGTGATCGGGAACACGCCCATGACTCGTCTCGACGTTCGCAAGACTCACAAGCTCTACATCGGGGGTGAGTTCCCCCGTTCGGAGTCGGGTCGCTCCTACCCGGCGCTCGATTCTGTCGGCTCGGTGGCGGCCCGGGCGGCTCGGGCCTCGCGCAAGGACCTGCGGGACGCAGTTCGTCACGCCCGCAACGCCCAGGCGGCCTGGGCGGAACGCTCCGGCTACAACCGCGGCCAGATCCTCTACCGGGTCGCCGAGATGATCGAGGACCGGTTGGAGACATTCGTGTCGCAGGTGCAGGTGGCCGACTCCGATCGCCGCAGGGCACGCCGGCAAGTGGAGGCCAGCATCGACACTCTGGTGTGGTACGCGGGGTGGGCCGACAAGTTCGCCCAGATATACGGCAACCTCAATCCGGTGGCGGGTCCCTTCTTCAACATCTCGGCCCCCGAGCCCACCGGGGTGGTGGGGATCGTGGCGCCACCCGAGCCGGCGCTGCAGGGGCTGGTGGCACGGCTGGGCGCGGTTCTCGTCACCGGCAACACCACGGTGGTGCTGGCGTCGGAGTCGCGGCCGCTGCCGGCGGTGAGCCTGGCCGAAGTGCTGGAGACCTCCGATGTCCCCGGCGGGGTGGTAAACATCCTGACCGGGTATACCGATGAGCTGGTTCCCTGGCTGGCCGAGCACATGGACGTCAACGCGGTGGACGCCGCCGGAGCCACCCCGGACCAGAGGCGCGTGATCGATGACGGGGCCGTTCACAACGTCAAGCGCGTGGTGGGTGGAGATCCGCTGGCTCGGTCACCGTACGTGATCGCCGCTTTCACCGAGACGAAGACGGTGTGGCACCCCAAGGGGCTGTGAGCCCAACCAGGGGGCCGTTCCTCCACAACCAAGGAAATCCGACCGGATCCTGAAAGCTGGTATCAACGGTCTCGAAGCCCGATGTAGGAGGAAACACGTGGCGCAAGTGACCATCGTGGGAGACGGCCCCGGAGGCCTGTCGGCGGCGTTGTTCCTGGCCAAGAACGGCCACCAGGTCGTGGTGTACGGCCAGGACAAGACGGCGGTCAACTTCGCCTATCTCTACAACTATCTGGGGTTGGCTGAGATGCCGGGCACCGAGTTCCAGGCCACCGCCCGGGCCCAGGTCGAGTCGTTCGGGGCGTCGCTCGTCGACGAGGAGGTCGAGTTGGTGGCGGTGGACGACGGGAGGGTCACCGTCGAGACCGGCTCGGAGAGACGGGAAGGCGACTACCTGATACTCACCGAGGGCAAGAAACCTGTCCTCGCCCGTTCTCTGGGGCTCGACGAAGACGGCGAAGGTCGGATCGTGGTCGACTCGGAGATGAGATCGTCGCAGGACCGGGTCTACGTCGTCGGACGCAGCATCCGGCCCACCCGCAGCCAGGCGATCATCTCCGCCGGAGACGGGGCCCGGGCCGCCCTCGACATCATCGCCCGCGAAGAGGGAAAGGACGTCCAGGACTGGGACACTCCACCGAAAGACTGATCCCGGTCGTCGCCCCGCTGGATTTGCGTCGCACCCTACGGCCGCTGGGCGGGCGGTTCCGCCCCGAAGGCTGGTGGCTGCCGGCGCGAACCCCGGAAGGGGTCGCCACCCTGTATCTTCGGCGCAACCGCGACGGCGTGTCGGCGGTCGCCTGGGGCCCGGGAGGCGATTGGCTCACCGAGCGGGCGCCGCTGCTGGTCGGTGAGGCGGACCACCCCGACGATCTCGTCACCGATCATCCGGTGGTGGCTCCTCTCGTCCGACGCCACCGCGGCTACCGCTTCGGCGCAACCGGGCTGGTCTTCGAGGCGCTGGTGCGAGCTGTCGTGGCCCAGAAGGTGGCCGGAAAGGAAGCCGGCCGAAGCCTGACCGGGCTGCGGGCTCGCTTCTCCGGCTCGGCACCGGGGCCGGAGAAGCTTCGACTTCCTCCCGATCCGCAGCAGATGGCACGAGCCCCCTACTGGGAGTACCACACGATCGGCCTGGAGCGGCGCCGGGCCGACATCCTCCGCCGGCTGGCCGCCGACCACGCGAGGATCGAGCGGCTGGTCGATGTCGACAGCTCTGCCGTACAGGCGTACCTGCGTCGACACCGGGGTGTCGGAGTGTGGACGGCGGCTGAGACCCTGGCCGTGAGCCACGGCGACGCCGATGCCGTCTCGGTGGGCGACTATCACCACAAGAACCTGGTGGCGTGGCACCTGACGGGGCGTCCCCGGGGCAGCGACGAGGAGATGCTGGAGCTGCTCGAGCCGTTCCGCCCACATCGGGGAAGGGTCGTTCGTCTCCTGGAGACGCTGGGACACGCCCCCGCTTACGGTTCCCGCAAGCCGTTGCGCTCGTTCGAGGATCGTTGAGCGAACCGGTGTTGCCGGCCCTATCAGGGTCAGCCGCGGGGGCGACCGACGGGTGTCGACCGTAGATCGGAAGCGGCTTCGGCGTCGACCAGCCACGTGACGTCGGCGTCGCCGCCCATCACGCCCGCAGCAGGAAGGAGGCGCTCACCGGGTTCGGGCTCCAGCACGGAGCGGAGGGCGGCCGCCTTGTGCGCCCCGGCCACCAGGAACAGCACCCGGTGGGCGGCGCGGAGGAAGGGAAAGGTGGCGGTCAGGCGGTCGGCGTCGAGTTTGGGCACGTAGTTGTCCACGTACCAGCGGGACGGACCCACGTCGAGGGCCCGGGTCCCGGGGAAGAGGGAGGCGGTGTGACCGTCGTCGCCCATTCCCAGCAGGATCAGGTCGGCTCGCCCGTCGGGGTGGACGGAACGAAGTGTGGCTTCGTAGTGGGCGGCGGAGTCGGCGGGGGTCAGCCACGGCGCCCATCGGGGACGGTGGAAGCGGCCGCCTACCTCGTCCATGAGTTCCGAGGCGGCCTGGTTGCCGTTGCAGTCAGGATGGTCGAGAGGCACCCAACGCTCGTCGGATACCCAGGCGTCGACCCGTTCCCAGTCGAGGGCGTGATCCCGGAGGTGGCGGTAGGTCTGCAGCGGGGTGGAGCCGCCGGCCAAGCCCAATGAGAAGCGGTCCTGGGTCGCGGCGACCACAGCCGCGATGAAACCGGCCGCGGCCTCCGCCAGCTCGTCACGATCCCGGTGAACGACGACCTGCACGTCCCGACGGTATCAGGGGTGTCGGGAAAGAGGAGCGAGCATCGGCC
>CAZTXD010000016.1:0-39975 GCA_964617995.1 uncultured Acidimicrobiaceae bacterium | reverse complement strand
AGCGCCGATGGTACTTGGGGGGCAACCCCCTGGGAGAGTAGGTCACCGCCGGACTCAAAACTGAGAGAGAGGCCGCCACTCCTAGGATGGAGTGGCGGCCTCTTTTGCGTAAACCCTCCACGACTGGTCGACAATGGGCCCCAGTAGAGACAACAGACAACGCGGAGGACGAGATCCTTCGAAACGCCAGCCGGATGGCCGCTCTGGTGGCCGCAACCGTCGACAGGACGGCGATCGCAAGTCGATCACTGCCGTACCCAGCGGAGATCTCCCCAAGTGGGTGCGGGACGAGATCACCCGCTCCGCTCCCAAGGACCGGCGTGACCCCGCCATCGCCCATCTCGCCAGAGGCGTCTCCGAGTTCGCCGACGAGCGCTTCGGGGCCGCCCGCCAGCAGCTCCTCGAGGCCAAGGACCTCGCCCCCCAGGCAGCGACCATTCGCGAGCTCCTGGGCCTCTCCGCATATCACCTGGAACACTGGCAGGAGGCGCTGCGCGAGCTCCGCACCTTCCGGCGTATCACCGGGGAGACGACCCAGATGCCGGTCGAGCTCGACTGCCTCCGGGCCCTGGGGCGTACCGAGGACATCGAGAAGACCTATCGGCAGCTCCGCAGTCTCGACCCGCGCCCCGAAACCGACGACGAGGCCAGGGTCGTCTATGCCTCCTCCCTTCTCGACCGTGACCTGGTGGCCGACGCCTGGAAGGTGATCAAGCCCGGGCGCCTGGTGGCGAATCCCAGGCCCAGCTCACTGCGACGCTGGTTCGTGGCGGCCCGGGTGGCTGCTGCCGCCGGTGACATCGATACTGCCACCACGCTCGCCGATGCGATCGCCGACTCCGACTCCGACTTTCCCGGCCTGGTGGAACTCCGCGCCGAGATCGACCGCTGACTTCACGTCACACCGGCCCGATACCTTCCACGACCCCGCCCTTCCCCGACGAATGGAAGGAGAGGAATCATGGATCTGAACCTCGTCGTATTGTGCGGTCGATTGGCCGCTCCCGCCGAGCATCGACGCTTCGACTCGGGGGCAACTCATCTGCGGCTGCTGATCACGGTGAGAACCGAGCTCCCCAATCCTCGCCTCGATCTCATCCCCGTGCTCGTGTGGGACCCTCCCGACCACCTCCTGGGTTCCCTCCTGCCCGGATCGAGGGTATGGGTGTCGGGGATGGTGCAGAGACGATTCTGGGAGCCGGATGCGGCCGACCAGCGCAGGAGCGGCCTCGAGGTGGTGGCGATTGATGTCAGCACCCGCCATCTGGAGGAACCTGCCGCCCTCTAGGCGGTAGGGTGCGGCACGATGCCCTCGACCGTAGTGGCTGCCCCCTCCGAGCTGGCGGCCGGAGTGGGCGCCGAGATCGCAGAAGCGGGAGGCTCGGTCGTCGACGCCGTCGTCGCCTCGGCCCTGCTGGCGATGTGCACCGAGCCCGGCGTGTGCGCCCCCGGCGGTGGCGGGTTCCTGACCATCTGGAAACCAGACGAGGAGGCCGTCAGTGTCGACGGATACATGGCGATGCCCGGCCGTGGTCTCGACCCCGGCCAGCCCACCTCGACCCACCGGGTGACCATGGAGTACGGCGGCGGGGTGACCACCGAGGTAGGGCCCGGGTCGGTGGCCGTTCCCGGCGCCTTCGCGGCCTTCGATCTGGCCCATCGCCGTTGGGGTCGGATGCCCTGGAAACAGCTCATCTCACACGTCGCCGAACGCCTCTCCGATGGCTTCCCCCTGTCGCCGGCGTGCTCGTACTATCTCGGCCACTCCGGTGTCCCCATCTTCGGCCGGGATCCCGCATCGCGGGCTGCTCTGTTCCAGGGTGACCGGTGTCTGACTTCCGGGGAGATCGTCCACGTCCCCGATCTGGTAGCGACCCTCCACCGCATCGCCGAGGACGGAGCCGCGACGTTCTACCGCGGCGACCTCGGGGAGGAGATCGTCACCGACCTCCAGTCCCGGGGAGGCCGTTTGACGGTCACGGATCTGGCGTCCTATCGCCCTGTCGTGGCCCCGGCGCTGGTCTCAGATTTGGGGGAGTGGACGGTGGCCACCACCCCTCCTCCCGCGGTGGGAGGTGTGACTCTGAGCGCTCTGCTCCGGCTCATCCTCGACCACCCCCGTCCCCGTGATGCCAACGTCTGGGCGGAGGCGCAGAGGAAGGTCTTCGAGCTGCGCCAAATGCGATTGGAGCCGGCCGTCGACCGCGTCGCAGCCGCCCGAGACCTGCTTGCGGATCTTCCCCTCCTCGCCTCCGGTTCCACGATCAGCGTCTCGGCGGCCGAGACCGGTGGAATGGTCTGCGCAACCAGCATGTCGGCCGGCTACGGATCCGGAGTCGTACCCAGAGGCACCGGCTTGTGGATGAACAATTCCCTGGGGGAGATGGAGCTCAACCCGGGGGGCTTGGCCTCCACACCGATGGGAGCGCGCCTGATGTCGAACATGGCGCCCACCTCGGCTTCTGGTCCCGGAGGGCGACTGGCCCTGGGATCACCTGGCGCCGATCGCATCACATCGGCTCTGGCCACGACCCTCACCGCGGCTGTCACGGGAAGCGACATCGCCGAAGCCATCGAACACCCCCGTCTGCACGTCGAGACCGGCACCCGGACGATCGCCCACGAGCCCGGAATCGACGTGACGCTGCCCGGATTCACCCTGCGTCCGTACGGATCCCGAGATATGTACTTCGGCGGTGTGAACGCGGCGGCCGTTGATAGTGAAGGCAGCCTCGATGCTCATGCCGACTCGCGTCGCTCCGGTGCCGTTGCCTTCGGTTGATCGTCGGCCGACCCCTGAACGAGCGGATTTTCGGAGCTTGACACGAGGGGTATGGTGAGTGGGTGGCCGGAAACCCGAACCGAGCCACCCGACCCTGCAAGCCCTCGAGCCGATAGGAGCCGCATGCCCTGGTACTGGACCGACGATCTCGCCCGCACCCTCATCGACACCGGCGTGGTGGACCGCGCCCGGGTGACGAGCTGGCTCGCCTCCCCGGTGGCGATCAGGAGCGGAGACGAGAACGCCGAGTCCGTCGCCAGGTCCCTCCTGACCTCCGAGGACGGGGAGGACGGTGACGAGCCCGCCAGACCTCTAGCGGCTTGACCGGGTGAAACGCTTCCTGACCCCCCGGTGGCTCGTCGGCCACCTGGTGGTCGGGATCGTCGGTGTCACCTGTCTCTTGCTGGGCTTCTGGCAGCTCGACCGGCTGGAGGAGCGCCGCGTCGCCAACGTCGTTCATGCCACCCGGTTCGCCGAGGAGCCCCGCCCGATCTCCCAGCTACTGGACATGGCCGGTGCCGACATCGACTCGCTCGCGTTCCGGCGAGCGACGGCAACCGGAGAGTACGTCCCCGCCGAGGAGGTCTTGATTCGTTCCAAGGTACGCCAGGGCATCGCCGGATTCCATGTAGTGACCCCCCTCGTCGACCTGAACGGCCGGGCGGTAGCAGTAGACAGAGGCTGGGTGCCCCTCGAGTTCGACACCGTACCGGTCACCTCAGCACCTCCGCCCTCGGGCATGGTGACGGTGACGGGTTTGGTCCGCTTGAGTGAGGAACGCGGCACCCTGGGCCGCGAGGACACCTCCGGCAACCTGACGTCCTTGTCACGGATCGATATCACCTTCCTCGACAGTGTGGTCTCCGCCGACCTCCTCCCCGTATACCTCCAGATACTCGGAGACGGATCACCGATCGAGTTGCCGGCGGGATCTCCGCCTCCCGACTTCGCCGATGAGGGCCCCCATTTCAGCTACGCCATACAGTGGTTCTCGTTCGCCGCAGTCATCGCCCTCGGATACGGCTTCCTGCTCCGAAGGGCCTCCCGGAATCGTTCACGCCGCGGGAACGGCGAGATCCTTCACCACTTCGACTCCCGGGAGAGCGGCGAGGTCGGCACCTGACAGGCGGATCTTCGCCGTACGGGTGCCGGCGCCGATAACCACCGACGGCGTCGCCTCCACCGCCGCATCGACCCAGACTCTCAACTCCGGAGGCAGCCCGGGAACGGTCACCCCTCCGATCTCCATGCCCGTCACATCCCGGGTCACCTCCGGAGGGGCAAACGAGACCTTCCGGACCCCGAGGCGCCTGCGGACGAGCCCGTTGACATCGAGGCGGGTGGTGGCGAGAGCCACGCAGACGGCGTCCTCACCGGGGGGGCGGCGGGAGGCCACGAGGATGGAGTTGGCCGACTCGGCCGGGTCGACCCCATAAGCTCGGCAGAACTCGGCCGTGTCCGCCAGTTCCGGGTCACAGTCCATGACCTCATATCCGACTCCGGCGGCCTCCAGAGCTTCCAGGACACGAGGATCTGCCGGCATCGGCCCGATCCTAGGCGTCCCCGCTACGCTCTCAACGTCATGCCATCGGTCATAGTCGTCGGAAGCGTGAACCTGGATCTGGTGGCGAACTGCGCTCGCCTGCCCCGCCCGGGCGAGACCATCACCGCTGTCGAGTGGGACCGCCATCCCGGAGGCAAAGGCGCCAATCAGGCTCTGGCTGCTCAGCGAGCGGGGGCGGATGTTGCTCTCGTGGGAGCCGTCGGGAACGATGCCTTCGCCGAGGAGGCCCTTGCCCTGCTGCGGGACTCGGAAGTCGATCTCTCCGGGGTCGTCACCACACCACATCAGACCGGACTGGCCCTCATCGTCGTCGACGCCGCCGGCGAGAACCAGATCGTCGTATTGCCCGGCGCCAACTCCTTCGTCGACGCCTCCCGCGTCGACACGTCCGGCGCCGAGGTCGTTCTGTGCCAGCTAGAGGTCTCCAACGAGGTGGTCGAAGCTGCGGTCCGCACCGCCGGCGGCCTGGTGTGCATCAATGCTGCTCCGGCGCGACCCTTGAGCAAGGCCGTCCTCGATCGCGCCCACGTCCTGATCGTGAACGAGGCGGAGCGTGCGGAGATGGCGGACTCCCTCGAGTCGACTGCTGCTCTGGTGGTGGTCACGCTGGGAGCCGCCGGTGCCAAGGCTTTCCGTTCCGGTCGGCTCGTCGCCGAAGCCCAGCCTCCGCCCGTCGAGGCCATCGACACCGTAGGTGCCGGCGACGCCTTCTGCGGAGCGCTGGTCCAGGCCCTCGGGGACGGAAGCAGTGTTCAGGGTGCTCTGGAACGTGCATGCGCTGCCGGTGCTCTGGCGACTACCCGTCGGGGAGCACAAACGTCCCTTCCCGACGCCGCCGAGATCGACTCGGTTCTCCGGGTATGACCACACCGCTCATCATCGACTGCGATCCGGGACACGACGACGCCATCGCCATCCTGTTGGCTCTGGCCAGCCCAGAGGTCGAGGTGCTGGGCATCACCACGGTCGGAGGCAACTCGGGTCTGGCCAACACCACCCGCAATGCCTTGACGGTGCTGGAGGTCGCCGGCCGCACCGACATCCCCGTCGCCGCCGGAAGCGACCATCCTCTGGTCCGGCCGTTGCGTGTCGCAGACCACGTTCACGGCAAGTCGGGAATGGACGGCCCCGTCCTGGACCCACCCACGATCGGGCCGATCGACCTCCACGCCGTGGATTTCATCGCCGACACGGTGGCCTCCAGCCCCGCACCGGTCACCCTGACGCCCGTCGGTCCGTTGACCAACATCGCCCTTCTCCTTCGCCGCCACCCGGCCCTGGTCGAGAACATCTCCCGTATCGTCCTCATGGGTGGCGCCATCGGCCTCGGCAACGTGACGCCCGCCGCCGAGTTCAACATCTGGGTCGACCCGGAGGCGGCGTCGGTGGTGTTCGAGTCAGGGCTCGATGTCACCATGGTCGGCCTCGATGTGACCCACCGGGCCCGGCTCGGGCGAACTCACGGCGACATGCTACGACCGACGGGCCGCTCCGGAGCCTTCGTGGCCGACCTGCTCGACTACTACGTCAGGTTCCACCAGCGTGTCTACGGGCTCGATTCCTCCCCGATCCACGACGCCGTCGCCGTAGCCGACGTCATCTGGCCCGACCTGCTCGAAACGGTCGCCTGCCATGTGGCGATCGAGACGGGCTCGGAGCTGAGCCGGGGAAGGACAGTCGTGGATCGGTGGTCCGTCACCGGGAACGCCTCCAACGCCCGGGTGGGCGTGGAGATCGACGGAGACCGCTTCACCCGGCTCCTGGTCGAACGCATCGGCTCCCTTCCCTGACCCCGAAGGCCGCCCAAACCGTTTTCGCGCACCAGATGCGCGCGATAGCGCGCATTCGGTGCGCGAAAACGGACGAGGGGGCTTCTCAACCGTGGGAGATCCGCAGCGGCACCTCCCTGGCCAGCGTATGGCCCACCGGCGACGTGTCGACCACGTGGCGGATGAGGTCGTCGACCACACCCGGATCGGCGCTCGTCTCGAGGTGGATGCGGGCTCGGATGGACCCGAACCCGGCGTGTCCGGGAGCCAGACCCAAGAAGGCGGTCAGATCGAGATCACCTTCGAGTGAGATGTCGAGGCGGTCGATGGCGATGCTCCGTGCGGTGGCGTTGGCAGCCACCCCGACGGCCAGGCAGTTCCCCAGGGCGCCGAGCAGCTGCTCGACGGGGTTGGGAGCCGTGTCGGTTCCTCCCAGCCCGGTCGGCTCGTCTGAGGCCACCGGGGGGAACTCGCGGATGGACGCTTCGCTGCGAAAGCCGCCTTTCCACGAGACGTCTGCTCGCCAGGTGGTGGCGGCCTTCTCGGGGTCAGCGGAGATCGCCTGTGTGAGCGCCGCCACCGTGGCGATGTCGCAGTCGTTGAGGGTGTAGGTGGTAGTCATGGGTATTGCTCCTGTGTTCGGGGGTGTGAGAGGTAAATGACTCACCGCCGGGCTCGAGATCTCTCGGGCGGTGCGGTGAGTCAGCACATACAGGAACAGACCGCCCGGGAGCCGGGCATGGCCATGCCAGGAGCGAAAGGAATGGGGGAGCGGGGGTCGATTCTCATGCGGCTTCTCCTCTACTCGGTGTGCGCTCAAGGAGCGCTTCGAGCGGAGGACCGCCGAAGCATCTCATCGATCAGGCATTGGCACCGTGGTCCGGACTGGGTCCGGCTGGTTGCCGCGGCTTCACAGGGCCTGTCCCTCAGCCGCTCTGGATGAGCGCGTTGTCAACCCGGGCAGTAGACCACAGAGCGCCGACCCCGTCAACACCACGAATCGATGATGGGCTGGAGTATGCCTGGACGGGGCAGCTCGCCTCCTCGCGTCCCCTACCCTGACAACATGCAGCGAGGTGCGCTTTCGCGACAGCACGACGATTCCCGGCGTGGCCTAGTGGAGGCGTGGAGCAACGCGACGGGGAAACGCTGGGATCGCCTCCCCACCAGGGCCAGAAGCCAGATCGAGCCATACCTGCAGAGGGCCAGGGGCCGACCCGAGGTGCGCTTCTGCATCTTCGCGCAGGGCCGCACCGGGTCGTCTCTGCTGCGGTCTCTCCTCAACACCCATCCCGAGATCACCTGTGTGGGGGAGGTGCTGGGCCCCGAGCCGGTGCTGTTCCCGGTGCGGTTCGTCGAGCGACACGCCCGATTGACCGATACCCCCGCCTTCGGCTTCAAGGTCAAGATCTACCAGCTCACCCGGCATCAAGGACTGGCCGATCCGGCTCGCTTTCTGACGGCGCTCACCCGGCGGGGATATCACCTGCTGTACCTGCATCGACGAAATGTGCTCCGCCAGGCCATCTCCAACTCCTTCGCCCTGGCGGCCGGTCGTTACCACCTGAGGGCCGGCGAGCAGCCCGACGTGCGGGCCATCCGCGTCGATCCCGACAGGATCCTCGAGGTCATGAATCGTCGCCAGGAGCACACCGAGCTCGAGCGTTCGGTTCTGGGCGATGTCGACGCCCACACCCTCGACCTCGCGTACGAGGACCACCTCCTCGACCCTTCGAGCCACCAGTCGACCGTGGACACCATCGTGAGCTTCCTCGGTCTCTCCGCCAGCGTCGAGGTCACGACCCGGTTCCAGCGCATCGTGACGGGCGCCCTTCGAGAGAGGATCGCCAACTTCGATGAGGTCGAACGCGCCCTGGCAGGCACACCGTTCGCGGACATGGTCGACGATCCCGCCTACCTCTGATAGACAAACCCCCGGCGACCACCGCCTTCCCCGCTAGGCTTATCGTCACTGTGACGAAATCAAGGGAGCCGCTCTCGACGGGGGAGCGTTGCGACTGGTGCGGTCGCGGCTTCGTACCCACTCCTGGGCCGGGCAGGCCGAGGAGATACTGCCGCCCTTCCCATCGTCAACGCGCCTACGAGGCACGAAGCCTCGCTCAGGCGCACGCCCTGGGACCGGACCAGGTGCTGATGTCGGCCGACCGACTCGAGTCGATCCGGGATCTCTTGTATCGCATCGAAGCTGCCATGGACGACGTCGACCGCGACCTCGGTGACGACGACTCGGACCGGGGCACCCGCCAGGCGCTGTGGCATCTCTATCGAGCGTGCTCGGAGGCGCGTACCCTCTCTCTGGAGCCTCTGGCCCTGGGCCGGTGATGGCCACCAAAACGTCACTGTGACGTTATTATCCGCCACCCACATGCGAGGGAAGGGAGCGACATCGCCGGCATCCGGCAGCGCTCCGGCTCGGCCTTCGATCCGTCAGGGCCCCGGGCGCGACAGGCTGCTCTTCGACGACGACCGGCGTGTGGCCGCCTGCGAACGTCCGGCGGCGTGGGATACGACAACGTCGGCGCCACGACCGACGCCAACGACCGGCGGGTTTCCCCCTCAGCGAACGTGCAATACCACGTATCTTGCGGATAATCTGTATTATCCGCAAGATACGTCATCGTATTCCCCGCCCCCTACCCTTGGTGCACCATCATGACTGACGATCTCGCCGATCTCGCCGAACGCTGGCTGGCCTGGAAGAACACCTCCAAGCCGTCTCCTTCCACCCTGCGTGCCCGTCGAGCCGACCTGGCCGTGCTCGGCGAGGTCATCGCCCGCCGCACCGGCCGAGAGCCGATCGAGCACGACGACCCGCTCCATCGCTGGCTCACCTCGTTGACACCCGACGACCTCGACCCCGACACGGTGACGTCGTCGTTTGCGTCCTACGCCGCCAACCACGCCCCTGCCTCGATCCGCCGGTGCCGGTCGACGTGGTCGGGGTTCTGCCACTGGTTGGTCGTCTACCGCAAGATCATGGAGACGAACCCCATCGAGTTCGTCGAACCTCCCAAGGCTCCCAGGTGGCGGCCGAAGCCGATATCGGAAGACGATCTCGCCCGGATCGTCACCGCCGCCCAGAAGCCGTCCGAGAGGGCCCACCGTCCCTGGCCCGAACTGGAACAGGTCCTGTGCGCCCTCTTCGTCGGCGCCGGCCTGCGGGTGTCGGAGGCCATCACCGTCCGGGTGGGTGACGTGCGTCGCTCCCCCACCGAGCACACCAAGCTGTCGGTGACGGGAAAGGGTGGCGTCACCCGCACGGTGCCCATACCTCCCGAGGTTCTGAAGGTCATCGACCGCTACCTCGAGTCGCGCCGCCAGCGCATCGGCCCCTACCAGCCCACCGATCGTCTCGTGGTCCGCCCCCGGGGTGGTTACCTCACGCCCAAGGTCGTCGACCATCTCGTCCTCGGATGGTTTCGCCGGGCGGGCGTGGCGCCGCCGTCGGGTGCCCTCGCCCACTCTCTCCGCCACACGTACGCCACCCTGCTGGTGGAGCAGTCTGGCTCGGTGCCGGAGGTGCAACGCCTTCTCGGCCATTCGGACCTGGCGACCACCCAGGCCTACATCGACGTGGCCGGCCGGGGCGTGGAGGAGGCGGCCATGTCCAACCCGGCGCGACGGATGCTGTCGGATCGGTGATCCGGCGGTTCCGACACGACGACACCGAAACCGTCGTCGCCCTGTGGACGGCGGCCGGTCTGGTGCGTCCGTGGAACGACCCCCACCGCGACATCGAACGGAAGACGGCGCTGGACGATGGCCTGTTCCTGGTTGCAACCGACGGGGAGGAGGTGGTCGGGGTGGTGATGGCCGGCTACGACGGTCACCGGGGCTGGGTCAACTATCTGGCGGTGGATCCGGAGCGGAGACGAGAAGGCTGGGCCCGCGCCCTCATGCAGCATGCCGAGCGGGCCCTCCTCGACCGGGGGTGCCCGAAGGTGAACCTCCAGGTTCGAGCCGACAACCAGGCGGCGGTGGGCTTCTACCATCGGATCGGCTACTCCGAGGACGACGTCGTCAGCATGGGGAAACGGCGGATCTCCGACCCGCCGCCTCATTCGGGCGGCAAACCCCAATCCTCGGCCAACACGCCATAGACGACCTCTGCCAGACGGATGGCCCCCGCCGTCGTGTAGTGCACCCCGTCGTCCAGACGCATGTCGACGAGGTTTCCCTGCGGATCGGTCAGATACTCGCTGTAACCGCCGTCGGGCCCCGCGAACACCGACCATGCCTCCACGAAGGTGACACGGGGATGGCGGGCCGCCTCGCTCTCGTAGATCTCGTTGAGGAGCCGAACCCGGGAACGGAAGGTGTCGGAACGCACGATGGGCATACCCATCCAGTACACCCAGTGCCCCGACTCCCCCAGAGAAGCCATGACGCCGTCGACCCTTCGCCGGTACTCCGCCTCCCACTCGGGCGTCCCGAAGTCGATCCATTCGCCCTCCGGCTGATAGATCGCCTGGGCGTCGTTCCCCCCGAAGTAGAGCACGAAGACGTCGGGGTCGAGCTCTTCGCTCACGCGCTCGAGGCGGGCGGGCCAGTCGAGGAAGTCGGGTCGGCTGAGCCCCGACTCGAACTCGAATACGATCTCTGCCTGCACCATCTCGCTGCGGGAGACACGGTCGTCGAGCATCGGCCCGAACTGGCCCACCATCGAGTCGCCCCCGATGTACATCGTCAGCGGGTCGGTGGAGGTAACGGTGCGTCGCATCGGATCCGGCGGCGTCGTCGCCGGCGCGGTCGTGACCGGGGAAACCGCCGTCGGTGAGGGCTGAGCATCTACCGCAGATCCCTCCACCGGCGTCACCGGCGCCCTCCCCAGGAACGAGTCGAGGGCATGTCGGGGTCGATCGAGGAACAGGAAACGACTGACCGCGGCCACGGGCTCCATCACCGCCACCCCCACCGAGCGTTGCCACCCCAGCTCCTGACGCTCAGCGGTGCGCAGGATGTCCGGTGCGTTGAGGAGCAGGCCGAGTACCAGCCCACCCACCAACACCACCAGGGCGATGCCGGCCGGTATCGGACGCGTCTGCCATCGGGGTGAGGGCCGATCGTCTTCGGTCATCGCTCCGGACGTGTAGGCACAGGGGAAGTATGGTCCCGATCCCGGTCAAACCCGACGGACCCGACCGCGGTCGTCGTCCTCAGAATTGAAAGTAAATGAACGGAGCAACACCCTCAGGGCCCAGACCGTCGAGGAGCAGCAGGAACACCCCCAGGGCCGCCGCCTGGGCGAGAGGGTCGAGGCGGCTGAAGGCGGCCGACAGGCGCTGGCGCAAGCCGGAGGGAAGGTATTGGACCCCGATCCCCCCGATGATCAGGGCCACCACGACCGGAGTCACCACCGGGGCGGGTCCCCAGTCGGTCAGGCGTCCCAGCATCTCTCCCACGCGCCCCATCGAGTCGGCCCTGAACAGGACCCAGCCGAAGCACACCAGGTGGAAGGTGACCAGTCGCCTCCACATCCGACCACCGGTCGACTCCCATCGACCCCTCTCCCCCGGCCTCTCCCTCCTCCATCGCTCCCATGCCAGGACGGCTCCGTGGAAGGTGCCCCAGAGCACGAACGTCCAGGCGGCGCCGTGCCACAGACCGCCCAGAACCATCGTGATCATCACGTTGCGATAGGTAGCCGCCCGGGTTCCGCGGTTGCCGCCCAGCGGGATGTAGAGATAGTCACGCAGCCACCGGCTCAGGGTCATGTGCCACCGGCGCCAGAAATCCTGGATGGAAAGCGCGGCATAGGGTGAGTGGAAGTTGTCGGGGAAGCGGAAGCCCATCAGCAGTGCCACGCCGATGGCGATGTCGGTGTAACCGGAGAAGTCGGCGTATATCTGGACGGCATACCCGTACACCGCCACCAGGACCTCGAGAGCGGAAAACTGACCGGGGCTGGCGAACACCGGGTCGACGATCGACGTGGCCAGCGTGTTGGCGACCACGACCTTCTTGAAGAGCCCCCCGGCGATGAGACCGAAGGCGCGACCGGCGTCCACCCGGCGGGGATCCTTGGGAGAATGGAGCTGGGGCATGAACTCCGAGGAACGCACTATCGGGCCGGCCACGAGTTGGGGGAAGAAGGCCAGGTACACCGCGAAATCGAGAAGAGGTGCCTGCTGCTGCCTTCCCCGATAGATGTCGATCACATAGGAGAGGGCCTGGAAGGTGAAAAAGGAGATGCCCACGGGCAGCGTGATCTCGAGTAGAGGCAGCGGAAGCTCCACCCCGGCCGAGCCGAACAGGTTGATCAACGAGCTGGCGAAGAAGCCGTAATACTTGAACCAACCGAGGATCGCCAGGTTGGCGGCCACCGCTGCCCCCACGGCCAATCTCGGACGGCGAGGATGTGACGCCCGGGTGATGGCTCCCGCCGCCATCTGGTTGACGAACGTCGAAGCGACGATGAGGAAGACGAACCGCCAATCCCACGCCCCATAGAAGAGGTAGGAGGCGGCGAGCATGAACCATTGCCAGCGCCGACGGTGAGGCAGCAACAGCCAGTTGGCTGTGAGCACGACCACGAAGAAGAGGGCGAACTGGATCGTCGGGAACAGCATCGGGGCCCAGGGTGAGGGAGGCGCCCGAGATGGTAACGGGTCGGTTGTTGCAAAGTGCTCCATGACGTCCGGGTCGAGCTGGCCGACACTTCCCGCCGCAGCTCCATCGGCGCGCTATTCGAGAGTCGGCGGAACCGCCCGCCCTTCCCCGATTCTCCAGGTGCCGTCTACTACCCTCATCCATCCCTCCTGTGCGCTTCGACGACTCTCAGATGGCATCCACCGACACCTCCAGGACTGCCCCGTCTTCGGGTGCCACCGAACCTCGCTATAAGCTCACCCGCCGGGGGAAGGTAGTGTTCACGCTCCTCCCTGTAGTGATCGTCGGCATGGTGTGGCTGATGTCGAGAGGTGGCAGCACGCTCGTGGTTTCGGGCGTGGAGGACGAGTCGGTTCTGGGAACCGGCCGGTCCGAACCCACGATCGTGATCGAGACAGAGGCCGAGGCCGATGACGTCACCATCACCCTCAACGGCAACCCCATCCCGGTCACCGTCGCCGAGGACGGCAGCCTCTCGGCCTCACTGGAAGGCTTGCCCGACGGCGACTACGAGCTCACGGTGTCGGTGGCTCGCTCGTTTCCCCTCGGAACCCTGGAGGAGGGACGGTCCTTCACCGTCGACACCGAGCCTCCCGACGTCGCCCTGGTCAGCCCCACCGGCCCCGTGCCCCTGGATGAGGACCTGGTGGTTCGTGTCCGCGTCGACGATCCCGATGCGACCGTGTCGGTCGATGGGGACCGGGTCGAAACCGACGAGACGGGACTCGTCGAGGTGACCTATGACGACCCTCCCGGCTCGGTCGTGATCACCGCCTCGGATCCGGTCGGCAACCAGACGGAGCTGGTGGTTCCCATAGAGCGGGCTCTTCCGGGGGCTCCCGGCGCTCCCCCGATGTTCGGCGTGCACGCCACCGGCTGGACGTGGGCCACACCCCAGCTCAAGGACCCGATCATGCAAATGATCGACGACGCTCTCATCAACACCGTCCAACTCGACCTGAAGGACGAGAGCGGCCACATCTGGTACGACACCGAGGTCGAGCTCGCTCATGAGATCGGGGCGGTCACGGTCCTATGGGATCTGTCCGAGGCGGTCGAGGAGCTCCACGCCAAGGGTGTTCGGGTGGTGGGGCGGATCGTCAACTTCCGTGACCCCCGGATGGCTTCACATGCGGTGGAGACAGGCAACATGAGCTGGGTCATACAGAACCCGGACGGATCCGCCTACGGCCAGTACGGGGGGTTCACCAACCCCTTCGACCCCGAGGTGCGCGAGTACAACATGGCCATCGCCGAGGAGGCCGCCCGGATCGGTGTCGACGACGTCATGTTCGACTACGTGCGTCGTCCCGACACCCTGAGCGAGCTCGTCTATCCCGGCCAGCAAGGGAGTCCCGAGGATGCCATCGTCACGTTCCTGGCCGACTCCTATGACCGGGTTCGTCGCAATGGAGCCCGGCTGGGCGCGGCGGTCTTCGGCATAGCCGCCACCCGCCCCGACGAGGTCGCCCAGGACATCCCTCGAATGGCCGAGGAGGTCGATTACATCGCCCCGATGGTTTACCCGTCACACTGGGGACCGGGCGAGTACGGTGTCGCCGATCCCAACCGGCAGCCCTACGACATCACGTTCCGGTCGTTGGTGGACTTCGTGGAGCTCACCGACGGCACCCGCTCCCATGTGGTGGCCTGGCTGCAGGACTTCTCGCTGGGCGTCGAGTACGGTCCCGCGGAGGTGCGCGCTCAGATCGACGCCGCCCGGGATGCGGGCGTCGACAACATACTCCTTTGGGACGCGGCCACCACCTACACGAGAGCTGCCCTGGACCCTCTCGACTAGTCGGTCAAGGCACCACCGTCGTCCACCCGTGGACATCGTCGCTCGCTCCCAGCTGAGCGTCGACCAGGGCCTGCCGCAGCATCACGGTGTTGTCGCCCACGTTTCCGTCGCCCACCGTCACGTCCTCTCCCTCCACCACCACGGTCCCCACCGGCGCCAGCACAGCAGCCGTCCCGGACAGGGCCATCTCACCGTGCCGACACCAATCGACCACCTCGTCGAGCGTCACGGTGCGCTCCTCCACTGCCATTCCCCTATCGGAGGCCAGCGTCAGGATCGACTCCCTCGTGACCCCCTCCAGGAATGAGCCGTCGATGGCCGGGGTGACGATCCGGTCCTCGGCTATGAGGAGGACATTGGACGCCCCGGTCTCCTGGAGTACCCCGCCCGGCATGAACACCACCTGGGCGACATCGTGGAGAGCACGAGCCTCCATCGTCACCCCCAGAGCCATCGCGTAGTTGGCCCCGGTCTTCACCGAGCCGAACTGCGGTGTGGTGCGCGGGCGCCTCGTCTCGACCGCCACTCGGAGAGGCTTCATTCCACCGGCGAAGTAGTCGCCCACCGGACTGGTCAGGACATAGAAGACGGCTTCCGTCGTCGGGGAGGCTGCCGCTCCTATGTTGGCCGCGGTCCCCACCAGCGTCGGCCTCACATACAGGGATCCCGGCGGTTCGGGTATCACTTCGCCGTTGGCGCCGACCGTTTCGGCGATCATCGCTTTCGCCATCTCCGCGGATGGGACCGGAAGCCACAGCCGCTCTGCGCTTGCCCGCAAGCGCTCGACATGGCGATCCAATCGGAAGATCCTCACCACCCCGTCGGCGCCACGGTGAGCCTTCAGCCCTTCGAAGCAGGCACTGCCGTAGTGGAGGACGTGGGCGGCCGGGTGCATCGCAATGGGCGCGACGGCGGAGAGAGCCGGAGTCGACCAGTGCCCACGTTCCCAGCGGGCTACGGCCATCGTCTCCCCGAACACTGTGCCGAAGGGGCTGGCCTGGCTGGCTGGGGGCTGGGTCGAAGCTCGAGACATGGTGGAGAAGGATGCCATGTTGCCGGCCATACGCGTCAACCGCCTCGCCCCGACCTCAGCGACGCTGGATGACCTGGGCCTGGTTGACCGCTCCAATGCGGCCGGTGCGGTCGAACACGGCGCTGGAGGTGACACCCAGACCCGCCGGGAACTGGCGAACCACCGATCTCATGCCTATCCACTCCCCCACCGGAGGACGCTCCAGGTACAGGGTGATGTCGGGGTTCACGAAGAGCCAACGCTGAGGGTCGAGAGCCTGGGAGTTCCCGTTGGCTAGGTCGGCCATGACCGCCACCCGCTGGAAGGGGGTGATCATCTCCCCTTCCACCAGTTCGGTGCGCAACCGGAACCAGGACCGGCCTTCCTGTTCACTCACGAAGGAGTCATCGACCGTGCGGATCTCGACGGCGTCGGTGTGGAAGCGGGCCAGCTCCCGCGTCTCGCCGAAGCGTCCTCTCCAGTCGAGCACGGGCAGGTCCTCGGGCCCGGGATGGGGCGGTTCATCCACGATGTCGTTACCCACCAGTTCCTCTCCGTCGTCGAGCTGCGCCGTCCGGATCTTGAGGGCCACGGCCCGCCCGAGCATCTGCCCGTCGTCCTCGACCACGGCCTCCACCACCTGAATCCTCTTTCCCTGCCTGAGGACCTTGGTGGTCACCTCCAGGGGACTCAGGGGGACCTCCCGGAACAGGTCGACGGTGAACCTCGCTACCTGCATCGGCACCGACGTCTCCACCAACTCCACGGCTCGGGCGAGGATTCCCGCAGGGGGGCTCCCGTGCTGGGCCTCGTCGGACCAGCCTCCCCGAGTGAGCTGACCGGGGAGGTGGTGGCGGCCTTCGATCCTGTAGAGAGCCTGGTGTTCATCCATGCTCGGGGATGTTACGACCGACCCGCCTCTTCGCCGCTGGCAGGCCCGGCTGCCCAAAGCCCCGCCCCGGAACTCCTCGATCCAGCGATAGCATTGGTTCCATGTTCGGGCCTCTCAATGGTGTCCGCACCGCTCTCGTGATCGCCGCGATCGTGGCGGCGCTGGTGGCGGCCGCGATGGGCCGGTGGATCGTGACGCTGGTCCTGGGCCTCGGCGTAGCTGCCCATGCCGCCGGCTGGCTCTACCTCTATCGACAGCACGAGGATGCGGTCAGAGACCGATGAACTCAGCCGCCTCCTCGGCCAGGGCGTCGGCTTCGGTCCGTAACGAGTCCTCCGTCGCCTTCGAGTCGTCGTCTGCGCTGCCCGGCAGATCCACGTAGATCTTCAGCTTGGGCTCGGTCCCCGATGGCCTGATCAGGACCCGGGCGTCGCCGCTGAGCTCCAGCGCCACCAGGGGGGTAGCGGCCAGCCACCGAGGACGGTGCTCTGCTCCCGTGCGGTAGTCGGTCGATTTCAACACGTCCCGTCCGCCCAGCGACGAGGGCCGGCGGGTCCTGAGGTGCTCCATGGCGGCGTCGATCTCCGCCAGGCCCCCGGACCCGGCTCTCGTGATGGCGAGCTGAGTGCTGACCCACAGCCCGGCCCTCTCGTGGAGGTCTGCGAGACGATCGTCGACGGTGAGCCCTCCTTCGGCCAGGGCGGCGGCCATGTCCAGGAAGACGAGGGCAGCCGACATCCCGTCCTTGTCGCGGACCACCGACCCGACGGAGTAACCCAATGCCTCCTCGTAACCGAGGACGAATCGGCCCCGGCCCTGCGCCTCCAAATCGAGGGCGGCGTTGGCTATCCACTTGAAGCCGGTCAGCGTCTGCTCGAAGTGCGCTCCGTGGAGCTCGGCCACCGTCGCCAGCATCGGCGACGACACGATCGAGTTGATGACGATGGGCGTCTCGGCCCCAGACCACGATTCGAGAAGCCAATCAGCCAGGAGAACACCCACCTGGTTACCCGTGAGAGGGCGCCATCGATTGCCGTCCCCGGGTAGCACGACGGCCAACCGATCTCCGTCCGGGTCGTTGGCGATGACCAGGTCGGCGTCGATGTCCCGGCCCAAGGCGATGGCCAGGTCCATCGCTCCCGGCTCCTCGGGATTGGGGAACGACACCGTGGGAAACGCACCGTCGGGATCGCGCTGTGCCTCCACCACGTGCACGTTCCGGTGACCGGCGTCCTCCACCAGACGACGGAGGGTTCGCCAGGCGACCCCGTGGATCGGGGTGTAGGCGACGCTCAGATCGCTTCCCTCCTCTCGGGTCCGAACACCGTCGACGTCTTGCCAATAGGCCCGGTAGATCCGTTCCTCGTCGAGGGGGTGGATCCGCCCATCCGGTGACGTCATCGCCTCCTCCACCCGGGGCACCTGGTTCGCGGGCCCGACCCTCTCGATCGCCGCGGCGATCTCCGAATCGACGGGCGGAATGATCTGCGCCCCGTTGTCGTCATACACCTTGTAGCCGTTGTCGGCCGGAGGGTTGTGACTGGCCGTCACCACCACGCCGCCGGCGGCACCGAGCTGCGTCACGGCGAAGGCAACGAGAGGGGTGGGCACCGGTTCGTCGAAGAAGAAGATCTCGTGCCCGGCCGCGGCCAGCACACCGACGGCATCGGCCGCGAACTGCCGAGACGACTTCCGTCCGTCGAAACCGACCACCACCGGACCGCGGCGGTTGGCGCTGAGGAAGCTGGACAGCCCGGCCGTGGTTCTGATCACGACGGCCCGGTTCATACGGTTCGATCCCGCCTCCACGGCGCCTCTGATCCCGGCGGTGCCGAACTCGAGTGTTCCGGCCATTCGCTCCTGCAACGTGGTCCAGTCCCCGGCGGCGAGCAGCGCCGTCAGCTCCTCCCTGTCGACCGGGTCGGGGTCGCCGTCGATCCAGGCCCGAGTCGTTTCGGCGAGATCGGAGTGGGTCATCGACTCACCGTATCGCATCGTACGGCTCACCGACGCCTGCCCCTGAGCTATGGTCGGACCCATGCGACTCACCAGCCCCAACTTCGAGGACGGCGGGCCGATACCCGGCGACTGCGCCTTTGCGGTGCCGGATCCGGACGAGCACGTCGCCCTGTCGGACAACAAGAACCCTGCTCTGGAGTGGGACGGTGTGCCCGAGGGCACGCGCTCGTTCGCTCTGCTGTGCATCGACCCCGACGCCCCGTCTGTGGCCGACGACGTCAACCAGGACGACCGCGAGGTTCCGGCCGGTCTCCCCCGGGTCGGGTTCTCCCATTGGGTCCTCGTCGACATACCGCCCGAGGCTCGCTCCATTGACGAGGCGGCCTACTGCCGGGGGATCACACCCCGAGGCAAGAGCGGACGTCAGGATGGGCCCCGGGAGGGGCTGAACGACTACACCGGCTGGTTCCAGGGTGACCCGGACATGGAGGGTGTCTACAAGGGCTATGACGGTCCCTGTCCCCCCTGGAACGACGCCCTCGTCCACCGTTATGTCTTCACCCTCTATGCCCTCGACGTCGACTCCGTCCCCGTGACCGGTGATTTCACAGCCGACGATGTGAAGGAAGCCATCGACGGACACGTTCTGGCAGAGGCATCCCTGACGGGCACCTACACCCTCAACCCGGCTCTGGTCTGAGCGGACGCCTACGGCGGTTGTCGGTCTGCAGTGGTCGGTCCCCTCACTACACCAACCTGCTGAGTACCTCACCCAGCGCACCCTTCGCCCTTCCTGGTGGCGCGGTGAGGTCGCTCCGCTAGCCGGCGTATTCGGAGCGCTGCCAGCGCCACATGTCGGCGCACATGTCCTCCAGGCCCAGTTTCGCCGTCCAACCCAGCTCAGTGGCCGCTTTGTCCACCGACGCCCAGGACTCCGCCACGTCGCCCGGTCGGCGCTCCTTGACCTCATAGGGGACACGTACTCCGGTAGCCGTCTCGAAGGCAGCAACCAGCTCGAGAACGGACGTCCCTTTGCCGGTGCCGAGGTTGTAGACGAGGAGCGAGCCCTGTCCGTCCATGGCTTCGAGGGCCGCCACATGACCGGTCGACAGGTCGTCGATGTGTATGAAATCGCGCACCCCGGTCCCGTCCCTGGTTGGGTAGTCGTTCCCGTACACGGGCAACCGGTCGAGCCGGCCCGCCGCCACCTGGGCGATGTAAGGCATGAGGTTGGTCGGAACGCCGGATGGATCCTCCCCGATGAGGCCGCTGGGATGGGCTCCCACCGGGTTGAAGTAGCGGAGCAGCGCCACCGACCATCGTCCGTCTGAGCGCTGGAGGTCTGCCATGACCTGCTCCATCATGATCTTCGTCCATCCGTAGGGGTTGGTGGCGCCTCCTACCGCGGATTCCTCCGTCACCGGGACGTCGTCGGGGTCGCCGTAGACGGTTGCCGACGACGAGAACACGATCGACCGGACACCGTGGCGGTCCATCGCCCGGAGGAGGCTGACGGTGCCCGCCACGTTGTTGTGGTAGTACGCCAGGGGGTGGGTGACCGAGTCACCCACCGATTTCAACGCGGCGCAATGGACGACCGAGTCAAACGTTCCCGAGGCGAACAATGCATCGAGAGCGGCTCCGTCCTTCAGGTCGGCCTCCACCACCTCGGGTAGCCGTCCGATGATTCGTCCGATGCGATCGGGAACGTCCCGTTTGGCGTTGGAGAAGTTGTCCAGGATCAGCGGTGTGTGCCCGGCCCCGGCGAGGGCCACACACACATGGCTGCCGACGAACCCGGCGCCACCGGTGACGATGACACGCATCCGGAGACTCTAAGTGTCAGTGGACCTGAACCGGCAAACTGTCGGCGACGGGCACCGTGAAACGGAACGTTGCCCAATCCCCTTCCTGGACGTAGTCCAGGTCTCCCCCCATGAGACGGGCCAGCCGCCGGGCGACACTCAACCCCAGCCCCACCGAGCCCTTCTTGACCTCCAGACCGTCGGCACGCTGATACGGCTCGAAGATGCGTTCCACGTCTTCGGGAGGAACACCGCCCCCGTCGTCGCATACCATCACGACGATACGGTCGGCCAGTTCCTCGACCCTGACCCGGACCCGCGTTCCGCCGTGCCGGTCGGCGTTGCTCAGCAGATTGCGCATTATCTGACGGAATCGTTGCGGGTCCGCCCAGGCGGCGACCACGCCCTCCGGTAGCTCCCACTCCGCCTCGGTGGGATGCGACACCGACAGCTCGGCCAGATGCGACACGACATCGATCTGTTCGGGCACCACCGCCACTTCGCTCACATCCGACCTGATCGCCACCAGCAGATCCTCCACCAGGCCTGTCATCTCCGCGGCCTGGTGAGCTATCAGAGTGATGAGATCGTGCTGCTCTTGATGGCCGAACTCGCCGAAGCCGTCCCTCAACTCCTCGGCCAGGCCCATCACCCCCGTGAGCGGGTTACGGAGCTCGTGTGACACGGTCGCCACGAACACATCCTTGGCCGTGATCAGCTCCTCCAGCCGACGTTGCGTACGCTTCACCTGAGTCAGGTCCCTGGCTATCGCCGCCAGGTAGGCCGTCTGGTCCCGTCCGTGGTGGCGCGTCACCACGACCCACAAGGGGCAAGGTCGCCCGTGCCGGTCGGAGACCGTTATCTCCCCCGACCATCCTCGGGAAGCGGTTGCCTCCAGCGCCTCATCGAAGTCGAGGTCGGGGATGACATCGGAGAAAGCCGGACGGCTGAGGACGAAATCTTCTGTGAGACCGAGGAAGCTCTGCACGGCGCTGTTGGCGAAGCGCAGGCGTCCCTCACCGTCGAATACGACCACGTAGTCGGTGGTCGACTCCAGCACGCCCGAAAGGATCGACGACGATATCGACGCCCGGACCTCCTCGGTGATGTCGATGAGCACACCCTCGTAGAACCTGACGGTGCCGTCGTCCCCGTAGACTGCCCGGGCCGTGTCACGCACCCACACCGTGGTGCCGTCCTTGCGGCGCAGCCTCACCGCGAAGTCGCGGACCACACCGTGTTCCTCGATCACCTCCCTCCACTTCTCCCGTTCCTCCGGGTCGACGTGGGAGAACTCGGCGGCGTGATCCACGGTCAGCAGCTCCTCGGCTGAGTCGTAGCCGAGGAGCTCGGCTGTCGCGTGGTTGGCTGCCAGTACCTCCCCTCCTGCCGATGTCCGATATAGGGCCACTGGCAGCCTGAGGAACAGGTCGTCTAGCTCGCCACTTGGAAGCGGCGCGTGCATCAGAGACGGTATCGGCAAAAACGCGCCACTTCCTGAATGCTATTCTCCCCTGCCCCGGCCCATGCAGCCGCCTCTGGACAGTCGGGGACAGCATCGCGATGGCCGAATCGTACATGACGGCTCAGCTCAGATGGAGGATCCCATCGATGTCGATCCGTCCGCGGGAAGCCCCTTCGGCAGCTCGCCACCCGTCGGATCCCACCAACAGGACGGGCAGGGTGTCTCCATACAGCTCGTGGGCCACCACGGATCCCAGCACGATGATGGGATCGGGGTGGGCGAGGATGATGGCGGCGGGAGCGGTCCCCTTCCTGATCATCTCCGCCAGGACGGAGGAAGCCGACGACGACCCCCGCCCGTGGGTGAGCATGAGGATCGTACCGCTGATCACCCGGCCCGCCTGGGGATGGGAGGCCTCGATGATGCGCCCACTCACCGGGTCCACCCCGCCCCACAGGGAGAGAGGCTCCGTGAGGGTCAGCAACGGCCCTTCGGCCACTCCTCCCGTCAACCGACGCGCGTCCCGGATCACCACGGATCGCCGACCCGTCCCGTCACCGCTGCCTCCACACACGCGGCCACCGAGCCGAAGGCGACTTCGACGCCGAGATTGGCGGGGGCGTAGTGGGCCCACTTGGCCGAGTCGGTCATGACCACCGCTACGTCCTCGTCGAGGATGGGAGTGATGTAGGTGCAGGTGTCGGTCACTATCCGGACCCCGGCGACCTCCAGACGCCTGACGACGTCCGTCTCGAGACCGGCGAGCACGTCGCGACCGGTGTTGACGTACAGGGGAACGGCGCAGCTTCGCTGCCCGAGCAGCGAAGCGAGCCTCCCGAGCTCATCCGCCGAGTAGTGCGGCGTTCCCAGACACACGGCGTCGATCCTGTCGGTGTGGGCAGTCACGAGGCGGTCGTGGGCCCGGCGCACCATCTCGGTGTCGACATCGATCCATGGCAACCCGGGTACCCCTCCGGTGGCCGCAGCCACATCGTGGGCCTCAGGTGTGATCCCGACGGCGTGGAACATGGCCACAGCTCCTGAGGCCGCGGCCGCCGCTCCGATCGCCTTCAATCGGTCCTCACCGGTGTCCGGCTGAAGACCGGTGATGGCCGCTACCTCCCTGCCGGCAACCTGCCCGAGCAGGAGCCCGAGGAGCGGGTAGACGGCGTCGACGTCGAGCAGATGGCCGATCCGGGAGACATCGACGATGAGCGTGGCCCGGCGGCCCTCGTCCGTGTGGAGGCCAACGGCAGGAGCCCGTCCGGTCACCGCCGCGCAGATGTCGATGAAGTCTCCGTAACGCTCGGTACGTGCTCCCAGAACCGAGTTGGCGAAAACGACGGCGTTCGATTCCGCCCAGGCGATCTGGTCACCGAGGGCGGGCCTTTGCGACAGCTGATAGGGAGAGCACGTCCAGGTCCGTCGACAGCCCAGAGCCACGTAGGTTTCCATCAGGTCGGTGGCGTCCCGCCGCGTCCGCGCATCCAGCTTCACCAGCTCGGGATGGAGTAGATCGACCGAACCGACGTTGAGTGTCGTGGGGATCACGGTCCGGGCACCGCCCTCGGATAGTCGCCGGGCGAAGTCCAGGCTGACCTGGCCATGGAACAGGCATCCGTCGACGTGAGCGGACACCACATCCAGCAGGCGGGGGGCGCCCATGGCCTCGGACACCTCGACCAGCACCCTCATCGCCATGGCGGTGCCTGCTCCCCGCTCCCCTTCCAGCAGCGACCGATCACGGGACGTGAGACGCACCGACATGGGGCGGATTGTGGTACGCGATACCCTCTGGTCGTGAATCACCCGGTCATCGACTTTCACGACCCCAGCGTGCCTCCATGAGCCGGATCGATTACGACTTCATCGTGGTGGGAGCGGGCTCCGCCGGCTGCGTGCTCGCCAACAGGCTGTCGACCCGCGGTCGTGTCCTGCTGTTGGAGGAGGGTGGTTCCGACCGAGCTCTCGCCGTGCGTATCCCGGCGGCATTCTCGAAGACGTTCAAGACCGAGCGGGACTGGGACTTCTCGTCCGGTCCGGAACCGGGAGCAGATGGTCGTCGGCTCTACGTCCCGAGAGGACGGATGCTGGGTGGTTCGTCCTCCATGAACGCAATGATCTACATCCGCGGACACCCCTCTGACTACGACGCCTGGGCCGGGATGGGCGCTCATGGATGGTCCTGGGAAGACGTCCGGCCCCTGTTCCTGGAGGTCGAGGACAACACCCGGGGAGCGGGGGTCCATCACGCGGTGGGTGGCGAGATGCGGGTCGACGACCTGCGGGCACCCTCGCCCTTCTCCAGGATCTTCATCGAAGCTGCCCTCGACAGCGGCCTTCCGCCCAACGACGACTTCAACGGCCCGAGCCAGCTCGGTGTCGGCTTCTACCAGGTGACCCAGCGCCGGGGCAGACGCTGGAGCTCGGCGGATGCCTTTCTGCGACCGGCGCTGTCGCGCCCGACGCTCGATGTCGTCACCGGTGCCACCGTGGTACGTGTCGTCATCGACGGGGGCCGTGCCCGCGGCGTGACGTATCTCTTGGACGGGGAGATACGAACGGCGCGTGCCCGGGCCGAGGTGGTCCTGGCAGCGGGAACGATCGGCTCTCCTGTGATCCTCCAGCGCTCCGGGATCGGCTCTCCGGTGGCACTGGCGAGGGCGGGGATAGCACCGTTGCTCGAGATACCTGCCGTCGGGCAGAACCTCCAGGACCACCCGGCGGCGGCGGTCGTCTACCGCTCGACGCGGGCGGGAACCCTCGACGATGCCGAGTCCCTTCCCAATATGGTGCGCTATCTGCTCACCGGGAGGGGGCCCCTGTCGTCGAACGTGGCCGAGGCCGGAGCTTTCGTCGCGACCGACGGCGGAGAGGCACCTGATCTGCAGTTCCACTTCGGTCCCGTCTACTACCCCGATCACGGCTCGACGAGATTCGAAGGGAACGCTTTCACCCTCGGTCCACTCCTGCTGCATCCGAAGTCGCGCGGATGGGTGATGGCACGCAGCTACGACCCGCGGGTGAAGCCCGAGATCGTCGGCAACCACCTCACCGACCCCGACGACGTGCCTCCCCTCGTCGAGGGCCTCGAGATGAGCCGGGAGATCCTCGGAGCTGCGCCGTTCGACGGGGTGCGCGGCACCGAGATCTTTCCCGGCCCCGGGACGACATCCCCCGATGCGTTGCGGTCGTATCTTCGTCGCACCGTCGAGCTCCTCTACCATCCCGCCGGCACCTGCCGCATCGGCCCGCCCGACACGAGCGTGGTCGACTCCCGACTCCGGGTCCACGGAGTCGATGCCCTCCGGGTCGCCGACGCTTCGGTCATGCCCACGATCGTCTCGGGCAACCTCCACGCCCCCACGGTGATGATCGCCACCAAGGCCGCCGCCATGATCACCTCCCCCTGATCGGCCCAGATCGGTCAGAAGCCGAAGTCGAGTTGGTCGCCGGGACGGCGATAGCGCTCCAGCCCGTTCCACATGAGATGGTCCATGAACACCCAGCTCTTACGGTGAATCGCGCTCGGACCCCACGCCTGCAGGGCCGCCTTGTGCACCGGGCAGGGATATCCCTTGTTCCCCTCGAAGTTGTATGCCGGGAACTCGGGCGCCGCCGATCGCATCATCCGGTCGCGCGTCACCTTCGCCAGGACCGACGCTGCCGCCACCGACAGCGACAGGCGGTCCCCACCGATGATCCGCCGGGCTCCACCGACGAAGTCCCAGTTCCCGTCGACGAGCACGGCGTCGGGCGTGATCCCCAGCCCGGAGATGGCTCTCCGAGCGGCCAGGCGCTGGGCTTCCGACATTCCCAGCTCGTCGCACTCCTCGGGGGTGGCATGACCCACCGCCCAGGCCCGCACCCACTCCGACACCCGCTGGAAGAGGGCCTCCCGCTCACTCTCGGTGAGCATCTTGGAGTCTCGTACCTTGTACACCCGGCGATCCACCGGCACCACCGCCGCTCCGACGCTGAGGGGACCCGCCCAGGCGCCCCTCCCCACCTCGTCGATACCCACCACCACGTCGGCGCCGCCATCCCACAGAGATCGCTCTATCGACAATCCCGGCGCTTTGTCCCGGAGGACCCCTCGGAGCTTGGGAACGGTCGTCACGTTTGCCAGGGTAGAGCCTCCCGCTCTCCGATCAGTTGACCCTCGGATCGAGGGGATGGGTCGCCCACATCGCCGCTTTTCCGCCCTGACGGCGCAGGACCTGCTGCCACAGCAGGTCCGGGAAAGGGGGGAGGACGTCGTCGGGCTCGGCGTCGGTCACCAGCCACGCACCCTCGGCGATCTCGGCTTCGAGTTGCCCCGGCCCCCACCCGGCCTGACCGACGAACAGCCGGGCCCGGATGCTCCCTTCCGGTGGGACGATCTCCTCGGCCAGCCTTATCTCCCCCTCCTCCACCATCAACACCACTCCGCTCTGGGGAGCGACGGGCCCACCCCAGAAGATGCTGGGAGGCGCCGCCAGCCGTCCTCTCCAGTCGGGAAGATGCTCGACCGTGGGCTCGTCGGTGGGTCGATTCACCACCACTCCGGCCGCACCCTCCTCCGGCTCGTGGGCATAGAGGTAGACGACGGTGTGGACGAAGTTGGGATCGATGATCAGCGGAGTCGCCACCAACAGTCGACCTGCGTACGACATGGCTTTCATCCTGGCACAAGGTCCCGCTGATGTGTACCGGCTCACCGCTCGTCGAGTCGAGCCACGATCCACTCGATGACCTCCGACACCACCTCTGGACCTTCCGGTTCGTTGAACAACTCGTGACGAAGCTTCGGATACAAGCGGCGCTCGACTCCCGGGTAGGCCCCAAGCTCGACTGTGGCCGTCGGGGGCACGATGGAGTCGGAGCCACCGTGGATGACGAGGGTGGGGATCTCGAGACGCGTCAATCCTGCCCGGGTCCGCTCCATGGCTGCGAACAGCTCTGCACCGACCTTCGCCGAGGCCCGTCCCAGCACCAGCGGATCCGCGAAGTACGCCTCACCCACGGCCGGATCACGTGACAGCTGATCACCTTTGACGCCGTTCGGAAACATCATCCGGGGCATCAGCTTCGCCGCCAGCGGCGCCGACTTGCGTTGCCAGGCTGCACCCCACTCCAGTAGGGGAGCGGAAAGAACCAGCAGGTCCGGTGATGGCCGGTCGGTGAGTGCATATTCGAGAGCGATCAACCCTCCCATCGAGTGCCCGAGGAGGACCACATCACGGACCGTCGACCGTGCCTGGGAGACGAGCACTTCCACCTGGTCGAGGAACTCCCCCCAATCGTCTACGTGGCCCCGTTTGCCGCCGGTGGCTCCGAACCCCACCAGGTCGGCGGCAGACACCTCGAACCCCGCCTCCGCCAACAAGCAGCCCGTCCGCTCGTATCGGCCGGAATGCTCGGCGATCCCGTGCACCAGCACCACACCGGCGCGAACGGGTCCCGGTGGGCTCCAGGTTCGAACGAGTTGGGAACCGACCACCGGGTGCGGCCGCGGCTCCGCCTTGCTGGATACCGGCATCGGGGTCACTCTATCCCGCCGCCTCCAGCACCGAGGCGACGACCTCGGCTACCCGGCGAAAGTGCTCCTCGTCGTGTTCCTCCCTCACGGTGAGGGCGACCGCCCCGGCCATTCCCGACAGTGGTCTCATCCCGACCACACCCCTCTCCTTGCATCCTGTGATCAGCTGTTGGGAGTCCAGCGGTGTCAAGAGCGGGATGGTGCGAGCGAACGGTGTTGCGGCGACGACCACACCCCTCGTCTGGGTGATGATCTTCGCCAACCGTCGGGCTCTTTCCATCAGCTTCTTTCCGCTCGCTTCACGCTGCGGCGCATCCACGGGTCGATGCGCGCGGTCCACGTAACCCACCACGTCTGCGGGCATGAGGAGCCAACCCGACACCGCCGGGTCGACCTCCACCACGCAGGGCACGTCGGGGAAGCGGGGTTCGATCACACCCCACCGGTTGGGCTGGGTCACGATCACGGGCGTGGTGAACGGACCGGTCCACACCGTCACCCCACCCACCTGGACCCGATCGTCGGATCGAACGTCCCCCCATTCCGCCGGATCGATTCCCTCCGAGAGGTCGATCCTCACCGATGAAACGGAGGGCGGGCGATTCTGGCCGGGGTCCACTTCCCGCGGATCTCCACCTCGGCAGCCGCTCCCGGTTCGACGGGAGGCGACATGTAGGCGAGGGCGATGCCCGAGTCGAGCACCGGGCTGAAGTTGCCCGAAGTCACGACCCCGGTCGACTCCCCCGACCGGACCCTGTACCCGGCGCGGGGAATCCCCCGCTCTTCCATCTCGAGGCCGGTCAGACGGCGTGTCACTCCGGCTTCGAGCTGACGCTCCAGGGCGTCACGTCCCACGAAGTCGTGGTCCCAGTCGACGGCGAAGTCGAGCCCCGCCTCCAGCGGAGTGGTGGTGCGGTCTATGTCCGATCCCCACAGTGCCAAACCCGCCTCCAACCGCAGCGTATCGCGTGACCCCAACCCACAGGGAAGGGCACCACCGGCGACCAGCTCATCGAAGACGTTCCCCGCAACCTCGGAGGCTACGACCAGCTCTCCCCCCGGCTCTCCGGTGTAGCCTGTTCCCGCCGCCCTCACATCGCCCTTTTCGAGGGTGCGGAATCGGACCGGCGCCTCTCCCAGCACATCCCCTATCAGCGCCGGCGCCTCGGGTCCCTGAACGGCCAGCATCACCGTTACCGGGCGGAGATCCTCGACCTCGACCTCGTCACCCTCCAGCGCCTCCCCCACCGTGTGGGCATTGGCGGCGTTCGGCATCACCCAGTACTCATTCTCGTCCCAACGCCACACCACGATGTCGTCGACGATCCCGCCATCTTCGTCGAGCATCATCGTGTAGTGGGTTCGGCCCGGCTCGTAACGGGCGGCGTCGTTGGTGAGCGAACGCCGCAGGATGTCGGTGGAAGCACCGCCCGTCACCGAGAGCCTGCCCAGATGGGAGACGTCGAACACGCCCACGGACCGGCGTACGGCACGGTGCTCCGCCAGCACGGACTCGTACTGCACCGGCATGTCCCATCCGCCGAAGTCGACGAACTTCGCTCCCAGCGCTTCGTGCCGCTGATGCAGCGGAGACAGTTCGCTCATCCGGTGCGGCTGCCCCGGTCGTCGAGACGGGTCACGACCGGCTTGCCCGGCAGCCGCGACGGCGCCGGCACATCCTCGAGGTGGTCGGGATCCTCCAGGCCGTACTTGGCCACTAGCTGGAGGTAATCCCGCTGGTACAGCACCTTGCATTTCACGTCGGGGTAGAGCTGTCGAAGGAGGCGAACCTTTCGGTTCTTCTTCGTCACGAGCTTCTGGTTCATCGTGGTGATCTCGATGTACAGATCGTCCTCGGGCAGGTAGAAATCGGGCGTGAAGTACTGGCGAGGCTCCCCCTGGCGATCCCACCCGATCGGGAAGGACCGGGGCTCGTAGTCCCAGGGGATCGCGTAGAAGTCGAGCAGGAGGGCGAACTGCCGTTCGCTGTTGTGGGCGAACTCGACCTCGGTCGCCCGGGGCCGTGACTGATAGGTCAGTTCGCCCCCGCCTTCGCGCTGGGCGGGGAAGAAGCCTCCACCGGTTCCCCCTCGGGGAACAACTCGTGGATGGCGCCGGCCACCTCGTCCTGGACCGGCCCCACCGCGATCCCGAACACGCCCTGCCCGCGGCGGAACACATCCACGACCTCGTCGGGGCTGGTGGCGGCGTAGATCGTGTGACCGTCCGACAGCAATGTCACGTCGGCGAGGGGGCGGTCACTGGCGAGCTGCTCACGAAGTATCTCGACGGCCGAGCGTATCTTCTTCAACGACATCCCGGCGTCGAGCAGGTTCTTGATCACCTTGAGCTGGACGACGTCGGTGAACGAGTACAGCCGCTGCGAGCCGGACCCGGCCGCCTGACGCAGCGACGGCTGGAGGAGGCCGGTGCGGGCCCAGTAGTCGAGCTGGCGGTAGGTGATGTCGACCAGGCTGCACACCTGAGGGGCCCGGTAACCCAGTTGGTTGGCGTTGTCCACGGTTTCTCCTCTGTGCAGGCGCCCGGCGCCGTTGCGACTCGTCCTCCCGGTCGCCTGCTTACAGCAGCGTAATTCCGGGCTTGGCAGAAAGCTACCTGGCGAGGTCGGGAGTTGTCAACAACCCTGTGGATAACCATTCCGTTTTCGCGCATCGAATGCGCGCGATAGCGCGCATTCGATGCGCGAAAACGGGGGGCGGTCCCCCGGCCGCGTTCGGGGTCAGGTGGAGTCCCCCGAACCGGGGCCTTCCTCACCCAGGAAGTCCTCTACCGTCGCGTCCTCGAGGAACTCGCGGAAGCGCTCGATCTGCTGCTCTTCGGATTCGTCCTCGATCTCGATCCCCGCCTCGGCGAGCACCGAGGGGTCGGCGAAGACCGGAGCGCCCGTCCTCACCGCCAGGGCGATGGAATCGGACGGCCGAGCGGAAATGTTGACCTCCCCGTCGTCGGTGGTCAGCACCAGATCGGCGTAGAAGACGCTGTCGCGCATCTCGGCGACGACGACGCGCTCGATGGTGGCGCCCAGCTCCTCTATGACCAGCACCAGCAGGTCGTGGGTAAGGGGGCGGGGCGGTTCGACCTGCTCCATGGCGGTGGCGATGGCCGTCGCCTCGGAGGCACCGATCCAGATGGGGAGATAGCGGCTTCCCTCCTGTTCACGCAGGAGGACTATGGGGGTGTTGGAGGGCAATTCCACTCTGACGCCTACCACGGTCATGGCGATGACATCGGCCTTCATGGCCCCGAGGTTATCAGCGACCGGGACTCACGTTGTCTGTCGGCCCGTCCCGACCCTCGGTCGTCACCTCAGTAGACGAGGTCGACCAGGGCGTCGGGGTCGGCCACCAGGGCCTCGAGATCGAGAACCGCCCACAGAGAGGACAGGTTGCGATATCGCCCTTTCCAGTCGAGCCCGTAGCCCACCAGGTATTCGTCCCCTACTTCGAAGCCCCGGTACTCGATCGGGACGTCCACCAGACGTCTGCGTACCTTGTCGACCAGCGCGACGGTGGCGACCGATGCTGCCCCTCTGTCCTCGAGCATCCTCCGCAACACCGTGAGCGTGAGGCCGGTGTCGATTATGTCCTCGACGATGACGACGTTGCGCCCCGAGATCGGCTCGTCGGTGTCGAGGGCGATGCGGATACGGCCGCCTTCTCCGAAACGCGACAGTCCCAGGAAGTCCACCTCGAGCGGCACCCGGACGGCCCGCACCAGGTCCGCCAGGAATGGAAGGCTTCCAACCAGTACCGCCACGAAGATCGGGTTCCGCTCGGCGTAGTCGTTGGACAGGGCTTCGCCCAGCTCGGCCACCCGAGCCGAGATCTCACCGACCGGAACCACCTCGGTGGCGGGCTCATCGGCCATCTGTGATCCGGTCCCGCATCCGAGCGAGCCATCCCCAGGCCTCTGCGAGAGACGGCGGATCGCCATCGGGTCGACGAACATGCGTTTCCACGACGGGTTCGTGTGGGGGTTCGGGCTCGGCTTCGACGACACGCACCGGCTGTGGAGGCTCATAGGAGCCCGCTCCCACCAGCGCTACACTGCGGAATCTCTCGAACCCCCAGTCGAGCAGGACCCGGGCATCGGAGAAATGCGCTCGCTCTCCCTCCGAGCCCATCACCACCGCGAAGAGAGTCCGTCCTTCCCGCCGGGCAGCCGAGGCGAAGACCAAACCGGCGTGGCCTGTGTATCCGGTCTTGACACCGATCGTGCCCGGATACGTCTCCAGCATCAGGTTCGTGGTGGCCAGGCTCCGTTCCGTGCCGTCGGGTGCGGTGGGGAAGTCGGTCTCCAGGATGATCGCCCGCTGCCGGAACTCGGGGTAGCTCATCACGGCGAGGCTCATCTCCAGCAGGTCGGCGGCGCTCGAGTAGTGGGCCTCACCGTCGAGCCCGTGCGGGTTCTCGAAGTGGGTGTGCTCCAGTCCCATCGCCTCCGCCTCGCTGTTCATCATGTCGACGAAGCCCTCGACGGTTCCACCGATGTGCTCGGCCACCGCCATGGCGGCATCGTTGGCGGACCGGACCACGAGTGCGGTGAGCAGCACGCTGAGCGGCAGCCTCTCCCCCGGCAGCAGACCCACCTCGGCCTCCCCGACGTCGGCCGCCCTCTGGCTGACGGTGACGAAGTCCTCCAGATCGCCGTAGCGGAGCGTCACCAGGGCGGTCATGATCTTCGTCGTGGACGCCATTGGCCGCTCCTCATCCTGAAAGGAGGAGGCGAGCACCAGGTCGGCGTCGGCGTCGTAGACGAGCCATGAGGGGGCGGACACGGTGGGCGCCTCGGGTATCGCCAGGCCGCCCTCGCGGGGAGGGGCGGGTATGACGAGCGGGGCGGCGCCGGCCGGCGGTGGCAGCAGGGCCAGACACGTGGCCGCCAGCGCCACAGCGGCAACGAATCGTTTCGGTGTCATTCGTTGAGCAGTGAGCGAACTCGAGAGGTCAGGATGGCGCGATGGAGCGCCTGCATCGAATCGGCGCAGCCGGCGAGGAGATCACGCGCTCGAGACCTCGCCTCCGAGGATCCCGCCGACAGTAGATGGACCGTGAGCTGGCGCAGGAGGTCGGCCTCGCGTTCCACGCCGAGGCGCACGGTGCGCAGGTGACGGGCTTCGAGACCCACATCCAGGAGCCTACGGCACTCTATGGCGATGGCCAGGGAGTCGGGCGGGAACACCGTGGAGCCACTGAACGGAGAGACCAGCCCATGCTCCATCAGCTCTTCGAGGGCATCGTCGTCCAGTCCGCTCCGTCGGAGCAGGTCGGCCCGGGTGAGAGGCTCACCGTCACTCTCCAGGGTGTCCTCGACCGGATCGTCCGCATCCGGACCTGGTTCCTCTCCCCGCTCCCACAGCGTCAGCTTCGACTTGATCACCTTCAGCGGCAGGAAGTGGTCCCGCTGTTGAGTGAGGATGTATCGGATCCGTTTCAGGTCCTCGGTGTCGAATTGCCGATAGCCGCTGTCGGCGCGGGCGGGCGCCACCAGCCCTTGGGACTCGAGGAACCTGAGCTTCGACACCGACACGTCGGGAAACTCGTCCCGCAGCAGGTCGATGACCTCGCCGATGCTCAGGGCCTCCTCAGGCATCACCGTGGACGACGAGGAAGTGGAATCTTCCCACCAGAACCTCGTCGGCGGCTTTCAGCTCCGAGCTGTCGACCCGGGCCTCGTTCACATAGGTCCCGTTCGTCGATCCGGAGTCTTCGACCGTTAGACGGGAGTCGTCGACCACGAACCGGCAGTGGTGCCGCGACACCGTGACATCGTCGAGGAAGATGTCGCTCTCGGGATGACGGCCCACGGTGGTCACGCCTGGATTGAGCACGAATGTCATGCCGGCCCTGGGGCCGTGTTCCACCACCAGCGCATAGCCGCGTATCCCCTCGATCTGAGCTGCTTCGGCCGGGGTCAACGGGTGCTGGCGCCGGTCCTCCAGGGGCAAATACACGACCGTCGGGTCGCTTTCGACCTCCGCCCCGCAGCGAGGGCAGAAGTTCGCATCCGCCGGCACTGCGGCCTGACAGTTGGGGCAGGTCATCGCGGCCAGTCTAGGAGCGCGAGTGCCACCAGACTCACCCGATCAGTGCCCGGTACGCTCCAGCGTCGAGGAAGGCCGACTCGTCGATCGGTCCGCCGGGACGCATGGTCACGAACCACCCCTCCCCGTAGGGGTCCTGGTTGACCAGCTCGGGTCGCTCGGCCAGGTCCTCGTTGACACTGACGACCTCCCCCGCCACGGGCGCGTAGACCTCAGCCACAGACTTGGTCGACTCGACCTCCGCCAGCATCGCTCCTGCGTCGACTTGGGTGCCTGCAGTGGACAGTTCGACGAACACCACGTCACCGAGCTGATCCTGGGCGTAGTCGGTGATCCCGACTCGCACCGTTCCGTCGTCCATCATGTCAACCCACTCGTGCTCCTCGGTGTAACGGAGCTGCTCGGGAACGTTCATCAAACCTCCTGGTTCGTGGACGAGGACTCTAACGAAGAGAGCCTACGACGAATGTCCGCCAGGTATTCGACACCTACCCACCAGTAGAGGATGAGACCCACAACGCCGGCGATCCATGCTGGCGGACCGAACAGCCACGGGGCGATGCCGGCCGTCAGGAGATAGAAGGAAGGTATCGCCCCGTAGAGCAGAAACGTGGAGACCTTGCCGAGGGGACGCACCTCGAGGTTGCCCAGGCGGCGCCCCGCCAGCAACAGCGCGCCCATACCCACCAGCGCCTCCCTCACCAGGAGCGGCCACCCGATCACCGCCGGGATGATGCCCACTATGAGCCCGCCGATCAGCGCCGAGGCGATCATGAGCCTGTCGGCGACAGGATCGAGCACCTTCCCCAGCTCCGTCACCTGGTCCAGACGTCGGGCCAGGTAGCCGTCGACCCAGTCGGTGGACCCGATGAGGAACACGAGTGCCGCGGCGAGACCCACCCGCCCCTCCCCCAAGAGCACCCACCAGAAGTAGGGAATGGCGGCGAGACGCAGGAACGACACGAGGTTGGGGACCGTGAGCACGTTCGCTGCCATGACCGGCCAAGCCTATATGCCGGGCCACACCATGAGGGAGACGACCGAGGCGCAGTGCGTGTCCGTCCGGCCGACTACCATGGCGCCGCACGGGCCGTGGCGCAGTTTGGTAGCGCGCTTGACTGGGGGTCAAGAGGTCGTGGGTTCAAATCCCGCCGGCCCGACCGGGACCATCTGAGGGAATCTCGCCCCATTCTGGGTATTCTGCCGGTCCTCGTCCGCGGCCGATGAACTCGGGGCCGTAGGCCCCGGATGGCGTGGGCTGAGACCCGCGGATCACTCGATCAGTCCGGGAGGTGACGCTCCCGTGGTCCCACGTAGTTCACGTCGGGACGGATCAGGACGTTGGCCTCGGCCTGCTCCAGGCAGTGAGCCGTCCAGCCGGCATGCCTGGCCAGGGCGAAGGTCGCCGGGAAGAGGTCCGGAGGCAGGCCCACTCCCTGGAGCACGGCCGCCGTGTAGAACTCGACGTTGGTCTTGATGGTCATGTCCGGCTTGTGCTCGGCCAGTAGACGCAGGGCGATCTCTTCGACGGCCACCGCCTTCTCGAGCCAGTCCGCCACCTCCGCCAACCCCTCCGCCACCTTTCTCAGCGCGGCAGCCCGGGGGTCGTATGCCCGATAGACGCGATGACCGAAGCCCATCAGCCTCTCGCCCCGGGCCAGGGTCTGGCGAATCCAATCCTCGGCCTGGTCGACCTCGCCGATCTCGTGGAGCTGATCCACCACCTCCGACGGTGCCCCACCGTGCCAGGGGCCCTTCAACGCCCCGATCGCCCCTGCTACCGCCGAGGCGATGTCCGAGTGGGTGCTCGTTATGACCCGCGCCGTGAAGGTGGAGGCGTTGAAACCGTGCTCGGCGGCCACGATGAAATAGGCGTCGAGGGCACGGGTCGCGGACTCGTCGGGGCGCTCACCGGTGAGCTGATAGAGGAACCCGTCGGGGAGTCCCAGCGTAGGGTCTGGTTCGATCGGGTCCTCGCCCTTACGGAGGCGAGCGAAGGCGGCCAGCACCGAAGGCGCCAGTGCCGTCAGTAGGCGGGCCTCCTCGACCGTCGGGGGCCAGGTCGTCCCCTCCACCGCCCCCCAAACCGAGACCCCGGTACGGAGCGCATCCATGGGGGCAGTCCCTGACGGAAGCATCCTCAAGGCCTCTGTCACCTCGGCGGGCACGGCAGCACACGCCAGGTGAGCCTCCGCGGGCCACGTTCCGGTCCACAGCAGCTCCGCCACCTGAGCAAAGCTCCCGCGCTCGACCAGCTCACCTATCGGGTATCCGGCGTAGTGGAGCCGACCGCGCTCTCCATCCACCACCGCCAAGGACGTCTCGCCCGCTACCACGTCCTTCAGGCCCGGCGAGTAGCCGGTTCGGTCGACATTCATGGCCAATACCCTAGAGGGTGGTTCGTGGGGCCCGGACAGGGCCGGCTCATGGGCACCCCCCTTCACGACCGCTCAGCCGACGAGGATCCTATCCGCTCCCCTTACTCACATAGAGCGACCTCCCCACCTCGGCCCAGTCCATCTCGGTGGCGGCCACGACTTCAACGGAGCCGAACCCTGCCCCGGCCAGGGCTCCCAGGACCTCTCCCTCCTCGTGGCAACGCTGCGCCAGGGCGACATCGGTTCGGCTCCAGGCTCCGTCGTCGAGAGTCATGACTGTCAGCTCCATGGTCCCGATCCGCTCCTCCTGGTCGTAGCGGGGTCGAACAACCACCACCTCGGTGTCGGTGGCGATACCGAACGATCCCCGCCATCTCGCCTGGTAGCCGTCCTCGGTGTTCAGGTCGAACACGAACGAGCCACCTTCGACGAGGGCGTCGCCGACACGACCGAAGACGTCGGCCAGGTCCGAGGCGGACATGATGTGGTTGAGGCTGTCGTAGGTGGATACCACCACCCCCACGGGTTCGCCGACGGTGAACGAGCGGGCGTCGGCCACCATGAACTCGGCGTCGGGGGCGTTGTGGCGGGCGAGATCGATCATGGCCTCGGAGACGTCCACACCTATCACCTCACAGCCGCGACGCGTCAACGTGGCGGCGAGCCGGCCCGTCCCACAGCACAGATCGAGCACCCGCGCACCCTCGGCCAGCTTGCCCGGTATCAAGCGGTCGAGAACGGGGAGGATGCCGTCGGCGAAACCTCCCCAGTGTCGGTCGTAGACCCGGGCGAACAGGTCGTAGTCTGATCGGGAATCCACGTCCGCTTTCCTGTCTCCGTCCCGGTTCATCCCCGTCTGGCTCCGGTGCCACCGCCCCCACCCGACCACGGCCCACACTAGGGGAGTTGCCAACGAAGCGACGGCATGTACCGCCAAAGCCCTCGGTGAGGGAGCTGCGGATCAGTGTCGAGTCGGGTGATGCAGGGAGGCGTGAGAGTGACCGAAGAAGTCGGCGTGGGCGCTCTATGGGCGAGCGCCACGTCCACCGCTCATCTCCTCCTGTCAACACCGCATGGGGAATCCGAGCCGCCATACTGGCGGGCTCATGTCGCTACTGGTTGCCCGGACGCTCGTGTTCTTCACCTCCGCTGCCGTCCTGGTCATCGAGATCCTCGCCCAACGCCTCCTCGCCCCCTACCTCGGAGTGAGTCTCGAGGTCTTCACCGGCGTCATCGGGGTGATACTCGCCGGAATATCCCTCGGGGCGTGGCTGGGCGGGCGGGCTGCCGACCGGGGGGATCCGTCCCGTCTGCTGGGCCCGCTGCTCGTTGCCGGCGGCCTGGCATCGCTCGCCTCTCCCCTCCTGGTCGACCTGCTCGGCCCGGTGCTGACCGGTGGTGGCCCGGTGGCCATCGTCCTCATCACCACGCTGGGATTCCTCGCACCCGCTGCCATCCTCTCGGCCGTCCCCCCGGTCGTCGTGAAGCTGCGGCTGGCGAGCCTCGACCACACTGGGAGCGTCGTCGGCTCCTTCTCCGCCGTGGGGACGGCAGGCGCCATATTCGGGACATTCGTCACCGGCTTCGTATTGATCGCCGCGTTTCCCACCCGGCCCATCGTCATTGCAGTTGGTCTGGCCCTGGTGGTGGGCGGAGCGGTCATGGGTGCCGGTCGCCGTGTCTGGGCGGGACGCGAAGGCGCGCTCGCCGTCGGGCTCGTCGCCGGGCTCGTGGTCTTCGGCGGGCCGTGCGACTACGAGACCCCCTACCACTGCGCCGAGGTCGTGGCCGATCCTGCTCGCAGCGGGGGGAGAACGCTCGTGTTGGACGGGGTCCGAAACAGCTACGTCGACCTCGACGATCCCACGCACCTGGAGTTTCGGTACGCCCGGGTCATGGCGGATGTCATCGACGCTGCCACTCCCCCTGGCCCGCTCGATGTGCTGTCCATCGGCGGTGGCGGCTTCACCTTCCCGGCCTACCTGAACGCCACCCGTCCGGGCACACGCCACACCGTGCTCGAGATCGACCCCGTCCTCGTCGACATCGGCCGAGCCGACCTGGGCCTGGAGGATCACGCCACCATCGTCATCGACGATGCCCGTCGCAGCCTCGGTGACGTGCCGCAGGGCTCCATCGACCTGGTCATCGGAGACGCCTTCAGCGGCCTGTCGGTTCCCTGGCACCTGACCACCACCGAGTTCGTCGAGGGAATCTCCGACCGGATGCGACCCGGGGGCGTTTACACGATCAACATCATCGACTACGGCGACCTCGACTTCGTCCGCTCGGAAGCGGCCACCCTCGCCGGGATCTTCGACAACGGGGCGGTGATCGCTCCGGCCTCGTACCTGCGGGGCGTGTCGGGCGGCAACTTCGTTCTCGTGGGCAGCGACCGGCCACTCGACGTCACCGCCATCGAAGCGGCGATCTCAGCGCGGGGCGGTATCGAAGTGGTGGTCGCGGATCTGTCCGCCTTCGCCGGTGACGCTCGCCCGCTGGTAGACGACTTCGCCCCTGTCGATCAGATGATCGACCGTCCGTGAGGGGAACCGTCCGGGTTCGAATCGACCTGGGTCCATGGGGACTCCAGACCTACGAGACCGCGCTCCTCGACGAGGCCTTCATGGCCGCCCGAGCCGACACGGGCCAGGCGGCGCCCACAACCACCACAACCAGGGGGCGGGTGTGGACGAGGCCGACACCATCAAGAGCGACGGCAGGCACATCTTCACTGCCGTCGACTCGGCGATCTAGATAGCCCGGATCATCGCTGCCGGTGTCGACGTGGTCGGTCGGGTAGATCGACGGTCTCGCCCTCGTTCCGCTGACGCGCCGGGACCGGGGGCGAACCGAAGCCGCCATCCTGGTGATAGACGTCGGCGACGGTCTCGGCGTCCACACACTGGACAGCCCTGCCGATGGGAAGCCCGGATTGTCCCGGATTCGTCGCACCATCGTCACCGCCGAACTGATCGTGGGTGTCGGCTTCCACGGCATCGACGTGTGGGATCGCCGTACCCGCGCATGGGTCGAGTTCGAACCGTTCAGCGGCTGAGTCGGGCCCGATCGCATTGGAGGAACCCCGGCCCGCGAAGCAGGCACTATCGTCGCCCGATGGCACATGTCGACGTGATCGGCCCCGACGGCGCCGACGGTCTGCTGGAGCGGATCTACCGCCAGCGAGTCGCCTCGGCAGGACGTCTCTGGAACATCGTCTCTATCCAGTGCCACAACCCCGAGACCCTGCGGGAGTCGATGCGTCTCTACGGTGCGGCCATGTTCTGCGAGTCGCCCCTGACCCGGGCCCAGAGGGAGATGATCGCCGTCGTCACCTCCCGGCTGAACGAATGCCACTATTGAATCCGCGCCCATCTTCACGACCTCCGGGATGAGGTCGACGACCCCGATTTCGTGGACCGTTTCGCCGTCGATTGGCGAGAGGCCGGCCTCGACGAGGGGACTCTCGCCCTCCTGGAGTACGCCGAGTTGCTGACCCGCTCACCTGCGACGGTGGGTCCCCGGGAGATCGAGCGTCTGCGCCGGGCCGGCTGGAACGACCGAGCGATCACCGATGCCACCCAGGTGTGCGCCTACTTCAACTACATAAACCGCATAGCCGAAGGTCTCGGCGTCGACCCTGAGGCCTGGCTCGACGATCACGGAAACCCCTGCTGACCGGTCAGCTCAACCGTTCCACCACCCACATCACCCCCTCGACGAGCCTCCAACCCAGATACAGGACGGCCAGCCCGACCATGATCTTGAAGCTCCAGGGAACCGGTGGGATCCGGTCGTCGGGGTCGTAGCCCTTGGTGTCGTCACCGGTCACGTCGGGTCCTCAGCCTGGGGATGATACGGATAGGGGTGCCCGTGAAGTCCACCTCTCCACGGAGCCGGTTCTCCAGGAAGCGAAGATAGTCGTCGCCGAGCTCTCCCCCCGAGACGAAGAGAACGACGGTGGGAGGGGCCACTCCCACCTGGACGGCGTAGTGGATCTTGGGACGCCTCCCCTTCCTGACCGGCGGCGGGTGCGCCGCCGTCCATGTCCGGACCATCCGGTTCAGCTCTCCGGTCGGAACCCTCCTCGCACGGGAGGAGAGCGCCGCCTCGACGGCCGGCCCAAGACGCTTCAGGCGTGTCCCGTGCAAAGCCGAGATCCGCAGCATCGGCGCCCACCCGAGGAACCCCAGACGACGGGCCATGTCCCGCTCCAGCATCCACCGGTCCTCTTCGTCGACGGTGTCCCACTTGTTGACCAGGAGCACCGTTGCCACACCGGCCGTCATCACCTCGTCGGCGATCCTCTGATCCTGGCGGGTGACCCCTTCCG
>CAZTXD010000015.1:39573-41984 GCA_964617995.1 uncultured Acidimicrobiaceae bacterium | reverse complement strand
TGTGGGTCAGCGACCTGATCGCCTCGACATGGGCGCGGGCGGCAACCTCGGGGACGACGCCGCCGAAACGGGAGTGAAGGTCGACCTGCGACGAGAGCACGTTGGAGAGAGCCTCCTTGCCGCGCACCACCGCGACGGCCGTCTCATCGCAACTGGTTTCGAAGGCGAGGATCATCGGGTTCATTTCAGACTCTCCAGGAATTCGGGGCGGTCGATGTCGTGGGCCCACATGATCAGAGCGTCGTCGTCGCCGTAGTAGCGGGGGCGGACACCGACCGGGGCCAGTCCGAGCCGGCCGTAGAGCCGCCGGGCCGCCTCGTTGCCCGTCCTCACCTCGAGGGTCAGATGTCGGGCCCCCAACTCGACCGACGACCTGATGAGGGAGACCATCATCACGGTGGCGACACCCCGGCCGCGGTGGTCCGGGTCGACGAGGAGGTTCGTGACGTGTGCTTCGTCTTCCACGATCATCACACCCGCGAAACCGACGACGGTGCCGCCGGCTTCGGCCACGACGTAGATACGACCCTCGGCCGACATCTCGTCGCCGAAGAGCTTCTCCGACCAGGGCAGGGGTTGGTGGGCCTGCTCGAGAGCCAGTACCGCAGGCAGGTCCTCGGTGTTCATGGGCCGGATCACGCTGACTGCTGTCCCCATGGACCCTCCTGTCTCAGCTTCTCCCAGTTGATGGTCACATCGGGTTCCCGCATGTACAGCGGTCTGATGTCGTCCGGGGAGGGATATTCGTCGCGGTCGTACTTGCCGGCTCCGATCTCGGCCAGGGCCACCGCGTAGGGATAGCGGGGTTTCCCGGTCTTGACATGGTGCATCCCCCGGAAGAAGCCCTCCGGCAACTCGGCGGCGTCGCCCACCACCAGGCTGTCGTCCGCAGTGGAAAGCAGTGTGGCCTTGAACTCTTCGGGATCCATGAGCTCGGTGGCCGACTCCCGGACCACACCGCCCGGGACCGGCCGGTAACGGGCAACGGCGAACTCCCCGCGGCGGGCGTCGACAATCGCCCATATGGTGCGGTGCCCGGTGCGCGCCTCGAGGGCGAGCGCGTCCACCGCAACCGCGGGGATCAGGGGAATGCCGAACGCGGCCGCCAGGCCCTGAGCCGTCGCCAAACCGACCCGGATACCGGTGTAGAGCCCGGGCCCGATGTCGACGACGATGGCGTCGAGGTCGTCGGGTGACCATCCGACCTGGTCGAAGCAGAAGTCGATGGCAGGGACGAGGAATCCGGCGTGGCCGACCCGGTCGATCCGGGAAGCGGCGGCGAGGGTGCTGCGATCCTGCACCACCGCCACCGACGAGCCCGGAGTGGCGGTCTCGATGGCGAGCAGTCTCACGACAACCCTCCGAGATCGCGCTCGGACCACGACCCCTCACCTTTGAAGCGGAGGAGGCGAGACCCGTCTTCGAGCACCTCGAATTCGACCTTGAGATAGTCGGTGGGCAGCACTGACTCGACGGCCTCACCCCACTCGATGACAAGGACGCCGTTCTTCGACATCTCCAGGACGTCGAGGTCGTCGAATTCGTTCATCGAGCCGAGCCGGTAGACGTCGACGTGGACCACCGGCAGGAACCCGCTGCGATACTCCCGCACCAGGACGAAGGACGGGCTCACCACTTGATCCTCGACCCCGAGACCGGTGGCGAGGCCTCTGGTGAAGAGGGTCTTGCCGGCCCCGAGACCCCCAGCGAGAACGACGACGTCGCCGGGGCGGAGGCTCGAGGCGAGACGGCTTCCCAGGGCCTCGGTGTCATTGGGCGTGGCACAAAGCACTTCGACCATCACAAGTCCAGACTTGGCTGGACTGCTTCCTCCGGCGTCTCGGTCGCTGTGCTCTCCGTCATGACTTGGCTGGCGAGGGCGAAATCCTCCTGCATCTGCTCTTTGACCTGAGGGCGACCCCGCAACGCCGCCGCCGGATGGAAAGTGGGGATCAGGGTCGCTCCCAGCCACCAGTTGAATCGCCGCCCGCGCATGCGGGTGATCCCCATCTCGGTGGACAGGAGCAGCTTGGTGGCGAAATTCCCCAGGGTCACCACCACTTCGGGGTGGATCATCCGGATCTGGGAGCGCAGGTAGCCCTTGCAGGAGTCGATCTCGTCGGGCTTCGGGTCCCGATTCCCCGGGGGACGGCACTTGAGGACGTTGGCTATGTAGACCTCCTCCCGCTTCACGCCGATCCCGGCGAGCAGCTCGTCGAGGAGCTGGCCAGCGGCTCCCACGAACGGCTCACCCTGGAGGTCCTCGTTCTTCCCGGGTGCCTCGCCGACCAGCATCAACCGGGCGTCGGGGTCGCCGACACCAAAGACGACGTTGGTGCGGGTCTCGGCGAGACGGCATGCCGTACATGACATGGCTTGATCGCGGAGTTCGAGGAAGGCTGGTGTGGCTG
>CAZTXD010000015.1:0-39473 GCA_964617995.1 uncultured Acidimicrobiaceae bacterium | reverse complement strand
CATGCCGTACATGACATGGCTTGATCGCGGAGTTCGAGGAAGGCTGGTGTGGCTGGGATCAACGGTCTCTCATTGTGGCAAGTCGGGCTCAGGAATTGGAAGCCCGCACCGCATTTTCGATGGCGCGTCCCGTAGCTCCAAAGGCAGCCTCGGCGAGGGTGTGCACCTCTGCGTCAACCGACCCTGTGGAGGCAGCGAACACGACATCCCCATCGAAGTCGGTGTGCACCGGGCGTATACAGGCGGCCAGGGCGTCATGGGCCCTGACCACGAGACGGAACAGCTGCAGCCGGCTCAGCCGAGCATCGGTGGCCAGGACCACGAGCGTGGTGTTGGTGAACGCCTCGGGGGCGAGCTGAGGCGGCCCCGGCTCCAAGGGCCCGCCGGTAAGCGAATCGCCCTCGAGCGAGAAAATGTCTCCCACCGCGTTGACCACTACCAGCGCCCCGACCATGGCATCTCCAGCCGGCTTGACCGCGGTGCCCAGCCCACCCGGTCGCCGGAACTCGAACCCGCGCCACTTCGACACGGTGGCACCGGTTCCCGCGCCGACCAGACCAGAGGTGATCGGGTCGGACGACCTGGCCCGATAAGCCGCTTCCCCTTCGTCGGGTCCCGGCCGCGCACCGAAGTCGGGGAAGAGGTCGAAGATCACCGCCCCGGGGACGATGGGGACCCGGCCCACCGGTGTCTCGTGTCCCCGGCCGTCGGACTCCAGTCCACGGACCACCCCTTCGGCGGCGGAGAGACCGAATGCGCTCCCCCCGGTGAGGAGGATCGCCTGGGCCTGTTCCACTCTCATCCCCGGCTGAAGAAGGGCGTATTCCCGGGTGCCGGGAGCAGCTCCGCGAGCTTCTCCGGCGACGACATTGGGCTCAGGGAGCACCACCACGGTGCACCCGGTCATCGCCTCGTGGTCGGTCCAGTGGCCGACCTCGACCCCGGGAATCGCAGTGATGCTCTCGTTCATCCGTATCTCCTCGGCACCCGGGGACCTATCGAACAGACCACCTCGTAGGAGATGGTGCCCAACTCGGCAGCCCACTCATCGGCCGTGATCTCTTCGTCGCCCTGGGCACCGAGCAGCACCACCTCCTCACCGACATCGTGCTCATCGTCGCCGACATCGATGACGATCTGGTCCATAGTCACCATGCCCGCCAGGGGATAGCGCTTGCCTCCAATGAGCGCTGAGCCGTTCCGGGTGAGGGCGCGGGGGACCCCGTCGGCGTAGCCCACCGGTGCGGTGACGATGTTCGAGTCCACTTTGATGCTCTTGACCCGGCCATAGCTGGGTCGCTCTCCGGCGGGAAGACGTTGGACGTGAGAGACATGGGTGACAAGACGCATGGCGGGACGGAGATCGATGACGTCGACCGTATCCGGGCATGGATGCAACCCGTAGGTGCCGAGGCCGATACGGCACAGGTCACGTCGTGCCTCCGGGAAGAGGACCGCACCGGCGGTGTTGGCGAGATGGGTGGCGGGTGGGTCGAAGGGAGCAACCAGGGAGTCGAACAGCTCGATTTGGCTACGGGTGTAGTCCGGGTCCTCGTCGGCTACGGAGAAGTGGGTCCACATCGCCCCGAGGCTCAGCCCGCTTGCCGTCCGGATCGCCTCCACCAGTGCTGACACATCATGTGGAGCGGCGCCGACCCGATGCATCCCGGTGTCGACTTTGAGGTGCACATCGTGACTCTTTCCTGTGGCGGCGAGGGCTTCGATGAACGTCCGGGTGTACCCCGTCGGGGTTAGATCCCACTCGGCCACCTCGGATGCCGCCCCTGGCTCAGGCTCGCTGAGGAGCAAGATCGGCGCCCCGATCCCGGCCTCCCGGAGCCGGGCACCTTCTTCGACGAGGGCCACGGCGAGAAGATCGGCCCCGGCGTCGAGGGCGGCGTTGGCCACGGGGACGTCGCCGTGGCCGTAGGCGTCGGCCTTGACCACGGTGCAAACCTGCGAAGGGGCGATGAGACGTTTGAAGGCGGCGACGTTGTGGGCGATGGCGTCGAGGTCGATCTCGACGTACGTGGGTCTCACTATACGTAGACCGATATGTAGTCGGCGAGCACGTCGGCGGTGACGGTTTGGTGTCGGGCGAGGTCGGCCCCGGCCACCCCGTGCCAGTAGGCGCCGGAGGTGGCCGCCTGCATCCCGTTGAGGCCGCGCGCCCAGAGAGCGGCGATCATACCGGCGAGGACGTCACCGGTGCCGATGGAGGCAAGCTCGGGGCCTCCGGTGTCCACCAGCACCGGCAGGCCGCCGTCGCTGATCATGGTGGGGTTGCCCTTCCGCAGCGCCGCGATGCCCTCTCGCTCGGCGAATGACCGCACCGCGTAGACCCCCGCTCCTACTCCGGCGACCCGGACGAACTCGGCGTCGTGGGGAGTGACCACCACCTCGGCACCGCCCTCCTTGGCCACCTGGAGCATCGAAGGGATGAGACCTCCGGCGTCGAGCACCACCTTGTCCGCCGCGCCCAGGACGGGGCGAATCCGAGCAGTGTCACCCTCGGCCAACCCGGGCCCGGCGACGATGACGTCGAACCGCTTCACCGCATCGGCTGCTTGTTCGAAGTCGAGAGCAGGCAGTTCGGGAGCGATCTGTTGAACTTGATCGAGCCGCTCGGAGGCCAGGTAGACGGTGCCCGCGCCGAAGTTGAGTGCGGCCCGCCCGGCGAGGATCGAAGCTCCCAGGAGCCCGGACGAGCCAGCCAGCACGAGGACCGACCCTGCCGACCACTTGTGCGTCTGTCGGGCCCGTCCGGGGCGCAGGGCGTCGGATTCCTCGGCGACGAACATCGACGGCTCTCCCCCGTGGATGCCGATGTCGGCAACGGTCACCACTCCGCAGTGGTCCGGCCCAGCGCCCAGGACGTGTCCGGTCTTGAGAGTGGAAAAGGTGACGGTCTCGACGGCGTGGAAGGCTGCCTCGTCGACCTTGCCGGTGTCGGGGTCGAGACCGGTCGGGTAGTCGACAGAGACGACAGGGGCAGTCGTCTGCATCCAGGCGGCCACATCGTGTGGCAAGCCTCTTCGCGCTCCGCCTCCGAACAGGGCGTCGATCACGAGGTCGGACTCCTTGAGTGCACCAATCTCACTGACCCGAACCCCGGCCGATGCCGACTTGGCGGCGGCATCGGCCGCCTCGGGCGTCGTCGGGTCGGCAAGCGCATGGACGATGACATGCGCCCCCCTCTCCTTCAGGTATCGCGCCGCCACGTACCCGTCGCCACCGTTGTTACCCGGACCGGCCAGGACTGCGACGCGCTTTCCGTATGTCGCCCCGTGGCGGGCGGCAGCGAGGGCAATCGCATGACCAGCTCGGTCCATGGCCTGGGTCAAATCACCGGTGTACGCCTTATCGACCCGGCGGTACTCGTCGGCGGTGAGGACGGGCTTCACGTGTCGTGCTCGCCTACCGCCACTGCCATCACCAGGGCCGAGGTGTCGGTGTGGGTGATCGTCACCAGAACCTCGGTCACGCCGAGTTGCTCGGCGCGTAGAGCGGCGCTTCCGGTCATCCGCACGGTGGGCTTTCCTCCACCGGTGATCTCGATGTCTTGCCAGCGGATCCTCCGCCATCCGGTGCCCATCGACTTCATCACCGCCTCCTTACCGGCGAATCGGGCTGCTAGCCGCCGCTCCGGCTTGGCGAACTTGAATGCGTATTCCCGTTCGTGCTCAGTGAAGCAACGCTCAGCGAACCGGGGATACTTGGCGAGCACATGTCCAACACGGTCGATGTCGGCGAGATCGACACCGAGCCCGAGGATCCTCATCGGCCGAACATCGCCCTGACTCCGGCGATCACCCGCTGGCGGTCCTCCTCGGTTAGTGACGATCCACTGGGCAGGCACAGGCCGTGTTCGAAGATTCGCGCCGAGACGTCTCCTCCGTAGACCTTGAATGTCTCGAACACCGGTTGGAGATGCATCGGCTTCCACGCGGGTCTTGATTCGATGTCGAGCGACTCCAGGTGCAGCCGCACCTCCTCCCGGTCTGTCCCGGCAACTTCGGGATCGATCGTGAGGCACGTCAGCCAGAAAGTCGAATACGATCCTGGCGCCTCGGACATCCACCCGACCCCGGGGAGGTCTCCCAGCGCCTCTCGATACGCGGCGTTGTGACCGCGTCTCGCCTGAACCCGACGGTCGAGGTCGGATAGCTGCGATCGCCCCAGAGCGGCGAGCAGGTTGGACATGCGGTAGTTGTACCCGATCTCGCTGTGTTGATAGTGGGGAGCCGGGTCGCGGGCCTGGGTGGCAAGGAAGCGGGCCCTCTCGGCCCACCCGTCGTCGTCGGTGACCAGAGCACCACCACCACTCGTGGTGATGATCTTGTTCCCGTTGAACGAAAGGGCGGCCATCCCACCGAACGATCCGGCGGGCTGGCCATGATGAAAGGCGCCTAGCGCTTCGGCGGCGTCCTCGATGATGGGCAAGCCACGCTCTGCGCACATCGGGACGATCGACGAGTAGTCGGCGCACTGCCCATATATGTCCACGGGGATGCATGCGGCGTAGTCGCCGTCGGCGAGCGCTGCCTGCAAGAGGGACGGATCCATGTTCCAGGTCTCGGTGTCGGAGTCGATAAACACCGGCTCCGCCCCAACGTATCTGATGGCGTTGACCGTCGCTGAGAAGGTGAAGGTGGAGACCAGTACTTGGTCACCCGGTTCGACACCGTTGAGCAGCAAAGCGAGATGTAGCCCCGCGGTGCCGCTGGAGAGAGCCACCCCGTGGCTCCTACCCGTCACCCCGGCCAACTCTGCTTCGAAAGCGTCGACCTCTGGACCGAGAGGGGCGACCCAGCCGCTGACCAATGCTCGCAGCAACGCCTCTTCGTCAGTAGCCGTAACGTGTGGTGACGACAAGTAGATTCGAGGCCTAGAGGTCATACAGTCAGGCTACGCCCTGCCCGACATTGCGATGGATCGACGGATGAGATTCTGATACTCGCGAGATGAAGGTGTGCAGATCCTTGTGGCATTCACGGATACTCGACGCCCACAGCGTACTCTCGAACGTAGCCGGGCGGCGATCGAAGAGAAACGCCAGCCGCACCCCATATTTCTAGTCTTGTCAAACATGCGGGTGAAGTTTCTACGTCGGAACGAGCCCGCCCAGCCGCAGAGGAGTTGGTTGAGGTCCTCAGCGACGGTGTCGACAGCTAATAGCAGCCGTGGCCATGCCGTGAGTTCACGGATCCCGTCGCGGGCTACTGCACACTTTGCGTGAGGGCCATCGCGCCAGGAAGTTCGGATGCCAAGGCAGTCCCCGCCCCGCACTCATCTGTGATGGAAGCCAAGAAAGTGGAATACCTTGCCTCGAACGGTGAGCCAAACGATGCCGTCTGGTCTGTTCTCGGTCGAGCCAAAAGCTCGGATAAACCGCTAACGGTCAACCGTCCTGTATCTCCCAGACCTCTTGTGGTTCCTGTGATGATCACCCGCTACCAGACGTTCCAGGGGGGATCGCCCGACGCCCAATGTGACTCCAGGACGGATTTGTCCCTAAGCGTGTCCATCGGCTGCCAGAACCCGTCGTGACGATATGCGGATAGCTGTCCGTCCCGGGCCATCTCTCGCATCGGCTGCTGCTCCCAAACGGTGGAGTCGCCCCCGATTCGATCAATGACCGTAGGTTCGAGGACGAAAAAGCCCCCATTGATCCAGGCCCCGTCGCCGTTTGACTTCTCCATGAAGCTGTCGCTACCAGTCTGTCCGGCATGCAGAGTCACGGCTCCGAATCTCCCTGCAGGCTGCACCACGGTCATGGTCGCCTGTCGTCCTTGCTCACGGTGGAATGCAATCAGGTCGGTAGTGTTCACATCCGCAACGCCGTCACCGCCAGAATCACTGCCTTCATATTCCCTTCCCTTCAGTCTTCTCCCCGACAAGTGGTCTCGCGCGCTTGGTGACGCAAGGCCACCCGCAGCGAACCCTGAAGATGGGAGTCCGTGTCACACGGCGTCAACCTTCTCGAGCCACTTCTGCCGGTTGGCATTTCTGGCCATCTTGCCTGAGGTGCTCTTCACCAACCATTGGCGGGGCACCAGTGACACCTCGAAGTTCCCGATTTGGAATCCAGCAAGTACCCGCTGACGGACCTCCTGCACGATCTGTCGTCGATCGGATCCGTCATGCCCATCCGACTCCGCCACGACGACTACCTTCTCCGTCTGAAGCGACTCATCGAATACTGAGAAGACGGAGACACGGCCGGGGTGCACCCCGTCGACTTGGGACACCACTTCCTCTATCTCTTGCGGAAACACATTGACGCCGGCAACGATCAAGAGGTCTTTGGCCCTCCCAACGACATAGAAGGCCGAGCCCACCCGATAGCCCAGATCGCCGGTCCGGTACCAATCACTCACGAAAGCGCTGCTGGTAGCGACTTCGTCGTTGAAGTAGCCGGAAAAGTTGAACGGTGAACTGACCCAGATCTCGCCCATCTCGCGCTCTGCCAGCTCCACCTGGCGATCGGCGTCCATTATCTTCATCTCAACGCCTGTGAGCGGGCGTCCCACAGAGACATACTGGGCGTGGCCCGGGGACCGTGCATGCTCTTTCGGACCGATCGGGTCGAGATATCCGGGATCATCCCGCTCACCGTGAGTCAGGGCAAAAGTGGTCTCAGCCATCGCATAACAACCTTTGAAGACGTCTTCTGCGAGACCCCAACTCTTGAACCTCTCCAGGAACGACCGCTGGCTGTCATAGGTCACCGGCTCAGAGCAATTGATCAATCCTCGCAGAGAAGACAGATTCGCGCCCGCGATCGCGCGATCGCGTACACGCTTGGCCATAAAGGCAAAGGCGAAATTGGGATGCCATGACAATGTCCCCCGGTGCTCGGACACCTTCCGGAAGTAGATAGCCGGATTGGAGACCCAATCGATGGGGTCGATCATCACCGTGTGCACTCCGTAGGCGAGCGGCATGTTAAGGCAGGCTATGAAGCCCATGTCGTGATACAGCGGGAGCCAGCTGACGATGCAATCCTCTTCACTCAATTGGAGGGCGGCTGAATAGGCATTCAGCTGTTCGATCACCGCCTCATCATCAACGAGCACACCCTTCTTGATTCCCGTTGTACCCGACGAGAACTGCATGAAGGACGCCTTCATCGGCGGGTGGGGGGTATCGACATCATGGTGGGGCGGTCGGGGACCAGACCTGACCTTGAGGTCGTGAGGTGTCATCTGGAGTCCTTCGAAGTCGAGCTCGCCTACATCAGTGACCAGGGCTCCGAACCGGCTACGGCGCAGCACTCCACTCATAGTCTGGGCGTAATAGTCTCGGTTCAGCTTGCGATTCGGAGGGGTCAGTATCGCCGGCACAGCGCCGATAGAGAGAGCGGCGAGATAGTGGAGTACCTGATCCTCCTGGGAGGCCAGCAGCAGTCCGAGAGGAGCAGTCGGGTCATCATGCCGGGACGCCAGCCTCGAAGCCAGTTGCTCAACACGCTCGAACAGGGATTTGTACGTGTATGAGACCGCCGTACCACCACCGGACTCGACGAAGGTCAGGGCCTTCTCCTGACCACGCTCCGTGGCCGTTCGGGCAAGCCTCTGATAGAGACGGCCAGCCGGCACAGTCAGTTGCCTTCCGCTTCGATGCGTGACAGCATCTGAATCGGCGTGTCAAACGTTTCGATATCGACCTCTTCGGGGTCGATGACTACCTCATAGCGGTCCTCGATAGCCCCGAGCAGAGCGGTTACATCGAAACTGTCGATAATGCCGGTACTGAGTAGGGGCGTATCAGCTTCAACCTCTTCCTCGGGTTCGACGACGTCGGAGAGAAATCGAATGAACCCCTGCACCTCCTCCCTCAACGCGGCAACCACTTCTCCAGCACCCAGGATTTGCATCTCACCCGCCCGTTGGTCGGATGTGGATGCCTCCTCGTCACCAAACGTCTCTCCACGCTCCGGAGACGTCAGAAGTCCCGCACTACGCACGAACGCGGATGCACCAGCAGGAACATCTGTCATCACTACTGCGTTGGGTCCGATCCGAGCGCCGTCACCAATGGTCACACCGCCGACGATCACGGCTCCAGGTCCCACCATTACTGCATTTCCCAGCTTGGGAACCAGATCTCTATCCCCCTTCTGACCAATGGTGACGCTCTGCCGGATCATGCAATCGTCCCCGATCTGGGTTTTTCCACTGATGATCACGCCAAACGCATGGGGTAACCAGAGCCGTCGACCGACAACAGCACTCCGTGGTAGGTCAACCCCATACACATTTCGAACGAAGAGAAATACGAAGGTGTAGACCTTGTTGACCAACCACCCGAGCACACCATTCTGCTGGCCACACCATATTCCAAATCGGTAGGTGGCGATAGCCTGGAAGCCGGGTCCAAAGAGCTGTGCCCTATTGGCTACCAGATCCTCGCGCCAACTCGACACGAGCCAACTGAACGTGCTCGGATCATCTCTCTTCGCGCCCACGAATCGCCCCCTGGCAGATAATCACAGCTACCAATCCCGGGAAGCATCGTACCAGGGTTGGGCCTATGCGAAAGCTCCTCGTCTCCAACATTCGTCATGTGTCTGCTTACCTTCTTGATGACTCCTGCCTGCATTTCGCGCCACTTGCCACACAAAGAGGGTACGGCTGGTGGCACCAGACTGGTTGGTCAAAAGGACCCGCGGAGACCGCGCCGTACCTTTGGAGGCATGAGCCTGAGGCCCGCCCGTCGGACGGAGTCTGGAGTCAGGCGTCGTAGCCTTCCTATCCAAAGGCTACGCCGAATAGCTTTGGCCAAATCCGGCCGGCCGGCCGAACGTAGTGGTGCAAGAAGTTCGACGTACTCGCCCTCGAGCCCTCGATCTGTTATTCGTACTCGCTTTAGATCCTTCGGATTGAGCTCTCTGGGTGGGAAGGCAGAGCACGTGTCACGCACCCTGAGTGCCTCGAGAGCGAGCATCGTCCGCAAACACTTCTCGCAGGTTCCACAGTTGCTATCCCCGCCGGCGGACGAGTTGCAAACGTTCAGCTGATCCAAGAGAGACGGGTGAGTCGCGATGAACTCTACCTTCTCGAAACGGCCGAGGTGCGCAAGCGCATGCCAAACCGACAGCGAATGGCTTGCGTAGTTGTTGTCGAGCAACGGGTGGGAACCCCATATGTCGAGATGACTGATCTGCCAAGTGCTTGCGACCGAGACGTTGGACACGCTCCGTGCGAACAGATGGGCGATGCCAGCCAGGACGGCGCCCTGGTACTCGTATTGCCAGAAACTGCTCTCGGGATGCAGCTCGCGCAGATTTGTGGCTACGGGGACCACCTCGATGCCGGTTTCGGCGGCCACCGCCGCCATCTGTTGGCGTGCTGCTTCGAGCTGACCGGTTTGGTCACCGGCAGATTTCCACCGGTGTCGTTGGATGCCGACCACAACGATCGCGAGGGAGATCCGCAGCGGATCCCCCGGTGGATGCGATTTGTGGTTTGCCGTCAGTAATGCCAGGGAGTCAACTCCGCCTGACACGAACGCGGCACTCACCCCCCCGACACCAGAGTCGGGGTGATCGCAACCAAGCGGGAGATCAATGATAGGTGGTCGGGCCGACCGCCGGGACCAGCGGGACAGCCACCCGAAGGCATTTGCCAACCCATCAGCGAGGACCGGGCAGATCGGTCCGCCCCCAGATATGCGCCTCTCACCATCATGGAGAGCCACCACGGCAGCCGGTACCCGGAATGCATCCGGGTTCAAAGAGACACGCTCGGCGTCTCCACTCGAGACGGCCATGAACACGTCCACGGGTTCCCTTCGTTGATCCTCCCAATGGACTGTGGCTCTGAACTCGTGACAACCCTCGCCTTGCGCTGTGCGATACCGGTCAATAATCATGGCTTGTCTCCCAGATCTGTCCACGCTGGCGCTTTCTTGGTAGCGACCATGCGTGCATTCCATGACAGATGCACCAGACTTGAGGCGCGGGAGCGGTTGGAGCGAGCACGCCTCGCGGATCGCGCCAGCAGAAATGCCGCTTCGAGAAGCGCAGCAGCACGAAGTTCTGCACCGCATGGCTCAGCGTTGGTGGTCATCGCGTACCCGACTGCGAAGCTCTTCACGAGGCGTTCGCGGTTTCCCGGGTACTCCGACACCACCCTCCGCCTGGCCTCGGATTTGACGGTAGCACCTGTGGCAGCGGTGGCAATGCTGGCCATGAACCATGCAATGTCCCGGCAAGCAAGGTCGTAGCCGCCCGATGCTGCGGGTGGATCAAGCACCACGATCTCGTCATCCTCGGATTTTTGTATGTTGTAGACACTGAAATCCCGAAAGCGGCGGACCAGTGAGAGTTCGGAATCACCTCGAAGGACGGTACTCGGCCGTATCCCAAGACGCCTGGCCGTCCTGGACAGTCGGCGATATGAATCATGTCGGATGTCGTCGACACGCGTGACCTCCGATCGGGTATGCCAGGCGCCGAGGGTGGCGCCACAGAATCGAACCAGCCGTTCCAACTCCTCGATGTCTCGGGCTGACAGGCAGCGAGCCACGAGTTTGGAGCCACTTTCCCCTGGCAGATACTCCATGGCCAGCACCGGCGGCTCGCCCAGCCACCCAAGCGCACGAGGTGGGCGCGCAGTGACCGCTTGGGTCTGGCGGTGAATCTCCTCGAGTTGCATCAGGGTCCGGTAGTCAGCTTGCGGTTGTGGGTTTCGTTCCCGCGCCAGGACCTTGAGGACTACAACGGGGGGACCAGTCTCGGAGCCGTGGCACAGAAAGAAGTTCGCCGTCCGGCTCGTCCAACGTTGGTCCACGTGCCATCCAGTCGAGCGCTGATTCCAGTCAAACCGCTCCTGGAGTTCTAAGCACATCCTTGGGACCTTCGCCTCATTCCAATCGGCTGTACCTGTCATTGGTGTCGCTTTCGGGTGTCCATGCAGAGAGTTGAATCGGTTCTAGGGCTAGGTCGTCACGGACGGTGATCTTGTCATGACGGATACGGAGTGTCTCGTCGTCCGGGTCGATGACTGCACCCATAACGTCAGTCCATCCATGCACAATGCCGTACAGCCCTGCTCTGAAGTATCTGGGAGATGCCTTTGGTGAGACAACAACCTGTGAGACACCACGACCAAGACCGCGTCTGAAGCTGACCCTCAGGGCGCCAAAGGTGTGTCCGTTGGCTCTCAGCATCCAAACCATGTTGCGTGTGGTGTAGTAGACCCGCCATGGAGGCATGCTCGTCCGCACGCGACTCCTGGACCTGCTGGGCAGTCCTGTCCTATTCTTTGACTCCCGACGTTTTATGACTTCTTCGCCGTCCACGTAGATGTTGAACCCTGCTCGTCGCACCCGGAGCGAATACTCGAGTTCGGAATATCCCAGGAATAGGCCTGAGAAGAACGGCCCGAGCTGGCGCATGATCCCCATCCGATAGAGCGGGAAATGGTTGCTGCCTACATAATCAACAGCCACGGGACCCCTAAGCTCGTGATCTGCCAGTCGTCGCAAACGTCCTCGGGTCTGATCGAAAAATGCTCCCACCCCACTGACCGCAGCGGTGCGGGGGTCCTTTCGAATCATCGCAGTAGCGAAGGCCTCCCGGCGTTCGAGGATGTCATCATCTTCCGGCGGATCGTCGTCGTCGAGCATCACGATCCAATCGTCGTCGCCAGCCAGCTCAGCGAGGAAGTTTTGACCAACCGCCCATCCACCTGCTGCGCCCAAATTCTCTTCCTGTGGGAGGTAGTGGATCTGCTCCGCTGCTCTGGATCTGCTGCCCGAGAGGTGTGCCTCCAAGGGGAGTCGGCCGGTTCCCTGGGGGTCGTTGTCCACTATTACGAGTCGATCCAACCGGCGGGTTTGGCGCCCAATAGTCTCCAGGTAGGCGGCGAGGTGTTCAGTCCGCCGGAAGGTCACCAACGCACCAAGCATCATGGGTTGTTGTGACATGTCGTAGTCCCCACCTTGGCCGGCTCCCTTCTCGGCATCAGCCTATCCGTTGCTGAGTCCTGCTCAAGTCTGACCAGGCTCTCATCCCAAGGGAAGTCTAGCGTTGGAATGAGAACGGCTAATACTTGAGTCAACACCGCTCAAAAGCTGACCACCTGGTTCCGCCGCCCGCGGCTCGGGTGGCTGCCTTGCCGATTACGTCTAGTGTTCCCGCCATGACAGTACTAGGGAGAGCTGAGTGAGAGCAGTTGTTACTGGCTGTGCAGGCTTCATCGGGTCCCATCTGGCCGAACGGCTGTTACGTGACGGGTGGCTTGTGGTCGGCATCGACTCATTTGCCCCGACTTACGACTCATTGGGGCGTCGGGAAGCCGCCACCAGATTGGCCGCGATGAGCGGCTTCGAGTTCATCGAGGGCGATTTGAACTTGATTGACTTGTCCGAGATTGTTGCTCCCTCAGATGTGGTGTTTCATCTCGCTGCCCGTCCGGGTGTTCGCGCCTCATGGCGAGACTTCAAGCAAGTATCCAATGCGAACATCCTGGCTACCCAGGGTGTGCTCGACACCATCGCTCAGCACCCATCCACCAGACTTGTCTTTGCGTCGTCCTCATCGGTGTATGGGCAAATCGACGAGTATCCCGCCGTCGAGTCCAGAGCGCTCGCACCAATCTCACCTTACGGTGTTACCAAGGCGGCGTGCGAGGCGCTTCTCTCGGCTTACGCATCTCAATTCAGCGTTGATCTAACAAGCCTCCGCTATTTCACAGTTTATGGCCCAAGACAGCGCTCAGATATGGCGTTTACCCGCTGGATCCGCAGTGCCTTGAAGGGTGACCCTATTCAGGTCTATGGGGATGGCAAGGCCATCCGAGACTTCACGTTTGTGGACGATGTTGTGGAGGCAACTGTTCTTGCCGCCCGTTCACCTTCGATGGGCCACCGCATTTACAACGTGGCAGGCGGTAGCCCCGTATCCGTCAATGAAGTGCTGGAACTCCTCGGCGGCCTTATCGGGTCGAATCTCGAGATTCAGCATACAGATCCAGCCAAAGGCGACCCTTCGCGCACCAGCGGGGACACAGCCTCGATCGAGTCCGAGTTGGGCTGGAGACCTACCGTAAACCTTCGGGAAGGACTCGAGGCCCAGGTTGATTGGGTTAGAGGGTCAGCGGCCTCTCAGGTGTAGTGACGTGAGACACAAACTCAGGCCACCGCTCATCGCCTCCACCTCATTCGCGAAGCTTAAGATCCGGTTCCCACGCGCTGACGAGGAAGAGGGAGAAATCATGGCGGCACGACGGGCGCATGCCTGGTGGCTGGGTAGTGATGACATTCGCCACTGGCGTGCAATCGAAACAAAGGTAGTCTCGGGCAAGGGAACAGCCGGCACGAAGGCGCCTGAGCCCGACGCTAAGCGGCAGGAGATACTGGAGGTGTCGGGCATAGACAAAGTTCCCGGCTCGCTAAATCTCCATTGCCTGCAGCGGCTATGGCTACGCAGACGATCAGGCATACCTTGGTCACGAGGCCTCATGTACCCAGGGCGGATAGCTGGCATAGATGTAGTGTTCTCCACCTCAAGCAAGCTTGCAGCAAGGCCACGACTCATTCATGTTTATGCGGGCAAGCATCTGAGAACTGAGTTGTCGATAAGAACGGGAGAGTTGGTTTCCCTCCTCATACCCAAAGAGGTGATATCGCCGTTCCCATTGCTCTACGATATTGTCTACTCTGCAAGGTTATTGCGGTGGTCGTTGGCGAAAAAGCTACGCGGGATGCCGTCTTGACCGTAAGAACTCTTACGAGTTGATGGAGGCTACTTCAGGCACCATTCCGAACCCTAGACGTGCAGATACTCTCGAAATTCTGGCTAGATGTGCCAAGCGCTTCGACTGGAAGTTTGGGGATGAGGGGTTTGAGGTTGTCGACACAATGCCAAGCCGTACCGGCATTGTGTACCGAGTCCGTGCTCGCCCACCAGCAGGCCAGGATATTGCTATGAAGGTTTGCGCTGACCATTGGTTACCACACCACGCCAAGACGGCCTTCGAACTCCTCGTATTTGTTCGCCGTGCCCTTGCTGCCGACTCCTATTTATCTGTTCCGGAACCGCTTGGTTGGGATGCTGAGGTGCCTTCGTTGTGTATGTCCTGGGTCGAGGGGCCAAGCCTCCAACAGGTACTACGGGGGAACGACTCCCTTTCTGGCGTGCTATCCATCCCGACGGAGCTAGCTGGTCGCTGTGGGCGCGCGTATGGTCTCATACATTCTGCCACTGTACGGTATGGCAACGGTGATCCCGGCAGCCGCCGCCCGGCTCAGAAGAGCTATGCCGCCGCATTACGTGGGCTTGTCACCTCTCGGCTGGCCGAAAAGGCTGCCATGCGGGTGCTGCGTGGCCCCGGCAGCGCCCCACACAACATTGTGGTAGGTGAGGGTGGCGAAATCACCCTGGTTGACTCGCCCAGAACCCATCGGATGGTATCCGCTCCTCGAGCACTCGCGCGATTCTTAGTGCGTGCGTACGCTGACATGGCTGAGGCACCATCGGTACCGGAGCTACCTCTGAGATCGAGGATGGCGCAGTTCGAGCGTGCTTTTCTGGCCGGATACGCCGAGACGGGGCCATGCAAATTTCAGTCGGGATCTCACGCGTGGCTCCTAACGCTTCACCGTCTCCGGCTTGCCATCGGCCTCGGGAAGGACTACGGCCTCAGGCGTCAGTGGCGGCAGGCCTTCTGTCTAGGTGCCCATGCTGTACGGCTTGGCTTGCGGCTCGCGCTGGTAGGCGGCGCAGTTCCTGCTGAGGACTAGGGGTCCAGCCGCGGATCCACCCATGCTTCGATCAAGCCCTGAACATCAACAACGCCGGGGCTAGCTGCTCGTTTGAGCACCGCGTCCATTCCGTTCTCCCATGGCACTGGCTCACCGATCTCTCGGTCCGTTGACATGTAATAGTCGCGAAACTTGAAGCTTCCTCCGATCAGACGGTCACTGGCACGGGTCCACCCTGTGGTCACGCCGAATGCTTCAGCGACGATGATGCCGTGCAACGATGAGGAGATGACAGCGTGGCACTGGGCGATCATGTCCACGACACTGCGCCACGGTGACAGCGGGTCGATGACCAGCACTGATGGGTCGTCTACGGTCATGAGGTCTCGTTCCATGTAGTGAGGTATCACCCCTATCTCGAAGCGCTTCGTTACACGGGGCTGATAAAAGCGAGGAAGCAGCACTGCCGGGTCGCCGTACACTTCTGGGACATCGCCACGTATTAGGTTACGCGTTAGGGGTCCACGCACCGCCAGATAGCGAACACCTGGGACATCGATCGTCTTGTCACGGATCGACCCTGCTCCCCATACGACGTCACCCGGAAGCAGCCGGTGCAGCAGACTCCCTAGCGAGATCACCTTTCCCCGGTAGTGCTCCGATACCCACGTCGGAGGGCGGCCAGCGATGCACTCCAACAAGAAAGGAGCCAACATGTCCCCAAAGTTCGGCCGCTTTCGATACCAGTGAGTGGCGATTGTCTTGCCTCGTCCACGGAAGCGGATCCACGAGTCGTTGATCAACGCGCGGATACGGTAGTCCACTGTGGCCAGAGTGCTCATGCCTATCCTAGTCCACCCAAACTAGTCACTGGTCGGCTGTCCGCCGCCGATTCGGCACGCCGAACAGGGATTACAGTCGGGGCGCCAACCATCCGACGCCACTACGCACTTCGTCGTCGACTAAGAGTGAAAGAGCCAGTTTCCGCCACGGCATCCAGCCCTGTTCGCCGGCCTCACCGCGCCGCAAGGACGCGCGCATGCACACGAGCGTGACAGCCCAGGCGAGAGGGATGGGATGGTGCCACAAGCGCTCCATCTCAGTGCGAAGTATGTGACCGGACCATGTCTGGTCCGACAACACGGCGAGTACTGCCGACCGTACGGAACGGCCTTGAGAGTGTTCCCGCTGAGCCATCAAAGCTAGAGCACAGGGCGTGTATGCATGATCGAACCAGGGCTCATAGGAATCGCTTGCGTGTGCCCAGTCAACCACCTGCAAATTGTTCCCGCTCACCAGTACGTTGCCTGCAGAGAGGTCGCCATGCTGCCAGCGGGGAGTGTAAGACATGTCGTTGGACCCTATTGCCTCCCCGAACGCGCGGACGCGCAGAAGCGTATTGCTAGGTCCGTCCAGGCTTGCCTCGAAACGCTGGACGACACTGGCCAGGGCACGACTGCTCAATACGTCTGCTCGCGATGAACCTTCTGCAAGAACTCGTGTCCACTCGAAGGTTCGGCGGACGTAGTGGCGCAGTAAGCGACGAGACAATACTGTGCCCCGATGCGTCAGACGCGGCAGCAAAGCGCGCTTGCCCTGCAAGGCCGTCATGATGAGTGAGCTGGCCGATTCCCGCTGCTCAAAACCGACAGCCCGCGGCATGTGTTTGGTAAGAGCAGGGGAGCAGAGTTCATGAACCGATCGGAGGGTGTGGAACTCGCGCTTGAGAAGGGAGCTTTCGCTCAATGTGGTGGACACCTTCACGACGAATCGCGGTCGACGCTCGTCGCCAATAAATATGGCCAGCACGGCACGTGAGCCGTCAGGCGAGGTTCGAAGTACGACAGGGTGGACCTTGATTCCGGAATCGAAGGGCGGGCCTAGAGCCGCGATGATGCTGGCGACACCGGGAAGACCCGAATGTTGCGGGCCACTCCGCCGGCTCATCTCCGGGGATGAAGACACGTCATCCCCTCCTTCACCATGGTTGATGACTTAAGCCCAAGCCGTCGAGGGCGTGAAGAACGCGCCGGACCTGATGTTCCCAAGATCCTTCCGCCTCCATCCGCCTGCGCCCGTTGGCCCCGATTTCACGGGCCAGATCGATATCTGTCAGTAGTCGGCCTATGGCATCAGCAAGCGACCACGAGTCGCGAGGCTCGACAAGCAAAGCATCGCGCCCGTCCTTTAACGTGCGAGCCATCTCGCCTACACGAGGAGCCACTACCGGGATACCACACGCCATGTACTCGCGCAGTTTCAGCGGAGAGTAATGGAACTGGTCGGTGTGACCGGCAAGTACCAGTCCTACGTCCATAGCACTTAGATAGGACGCCATTGCGTGGTATGGAATGGCACCCGTAAACACGGCATGCCGCAGTCCCGCAGAGTGGCACAACCTCTCGATGGTCGGGCGCTCTGCACCATCGCCAACAAACAGTACCGTGACATCCGGCACTTGCTCTTGGAGAGCCCTCACTGCCTCTACGGCAATTTCGAGGCCGTGGAAAGCACGGAAGGTACCAACCCAACCCACCACACGTTTACCTTCCAACCCGTACTTACGGCGGACATTGTTACCGTCGGCCTGGGCCGAGAACGCCGCAAGGTCCACTCCGTTCGGAGTGACCAGCAATCGGTTTCTCGGGACACCTCGCCGGTGAATTTCGTCGGCGACCTCATTCGATACACACGCGACTAGGTCCGCCGTTCGAAACTGCCGGTTTTCCCCTACTGCTTCCACGGCACGCCCCCATCCGGGGGGGCGTAACACCCCCCATCGCTGGTGTTCCCACACAACGGGCGCATCCACGAACAACACCAAGGGCCGATCCAATACGCGGGCCGTGTGTAAGCCCACGGTGTGGAACAGGTCATGACGTTGCCATACGAAGGCCAGCTCAGAAGCCGTCCACGGCCCATCCAAAGCCGCCGAGCGGAACCGGGCTGCCCGCACCGCTTGGCGCAAGTCCTTATAGGCAGTGCGGAACGTCAGAGGTAGCCGACTCCGCCACGAGGAGTCTTTAGTCGATGCTGCCGGTGTGGGCGATGAAGCTCGCCGCCTGGCCTCATCAGGATCGACCAAGCCCTCTGGCGTGACAATCCACGCGTTCCCAACAACTGCGCGGGCCCCTGCTGCCCAGCCGGCAACATTGAACCACGACGAGATGATGAGGGACTGTCCCGTGACAACGCTGGGCATGATGAAAAGCGCTCCCGCACGCTGGGAGTTCACCGAGTGCCTCCAACGGGTGGCCGAACCAGTATCGCAACGACTGGGTAGCTTCTCGCCATAAGTGGAGTGAGGATTGGCGAGCGAATGATTGCTCTTAACCAGGCTCTATGGCCACCGCCGCCGAGCACACCTGAACGATGGACCCACTTGGTGGCGTGCCGCGATGAAAGAGGAACAGCAATCCTTGGTGATGTCGGGGAGGGCCAAAGAGCGTAGCTCGCCTCTATTATCCAGCCTTCTTGTCGTAAAGTCCACAAAAGTCTAGAGACAGACACAAGTCGTTCTCGGACGTATCTGCGCGCATTTATGATACGTCTAATCCACACGATAAGAGGGCGTTCACCGACCAAAAGCAAGTGTTGCGGCGGTTCAATAGATTTTAGCAATCCTTGGAGTTGTGAATACCTTGAGCTACGAGATCCGGCAGGAGGATAGACGATTCTTGCTACCGTCACCCCCTCGTTCACCGCACTAGCTAGGATTTGTAGAACTGGATGGGCCTGCGTACTCATCAACGTAAAGAGGGTCCTGGTGGTGAGATCGGTCTCATGGCTATCCTGCCACACTGGCGCATGCGAGTCTTCACCTTTATCTTCAGCTCTTCCCCAGTACCGGATGGCGCTCGAGGACACGCTTCACCTGATGTTCCCACATTCCTTCTTCTCGGATTCTCTCATGTGCAGCTTTCCCCAAGGAATGGCGAAGCTGAGAACTTGCGTGCAAGGTCGCCAAGGCGGCAGCAAGAGCTTCATGGTCCCCGGGTTCAACCAGCAATCCCTCGCGGGCGTGTATCAACGATGAAGGGATTGAGCCCGCGCGCGGGGCCACAACTGCCCGCCCGCAGGCCATGTATTCCTTTAGTTTCAGTGGTGAGTAATGGAAGGCGGCATCCTTGGGGGCCGTCAGAACGGCGACATCCATGGCTGCGACGTGAATTGGAATCTCGTCATGAGGCACAGTCCCAGTGAAGACCACCTTGTTCACCAGATCCCTACGGACGGCAAGTTCCGCTAACCGCTGACGTTCGGAGCCGTCACCCACCAGCAAGAGGAACGCTTCGGAAACTTCATCCTGGAGGCGGCCAAAGGCGTCTAGGAGGACCTCCAGTCCGTGGAATCTACGAAAGCTTCCAGTCCAACCGACTACAAACTTGTCATTGAGTCCGTACCGTTCTCTCACCGTGCTTCCGTCCACAAGAGGGTGGAACATTGCTGTGTCGACGCTGCACGGTGTTACCATGACACGCTCGGGGGGAACCCCAAGTCTCTGGACCTGATCGGCGACTTCCTCAGATACACAGGCGACCAGGTCAGCCTTCCGCAGAACTGGCTTCTCTGCTATGGCCTCAAGTAGCCAACCCCATCCCGGACGTTTAACGCCCCACCTCTTTGCCTCCCACACCACTGGGGCGTCCACGAATAGTACAAGTGGGCAGCCGTGGCGCCGGGCAGCGCGAAGTCCAGCGGTTTGGAAAAGGTCATGGCGTTGCCAAACGAAGCGTACGTCGCACCGTTCCCACGGTCCGTTCATACCCATGCTCATGAGGCTGTATGCATCTTTGGCTGAGCGCACGTCCTTCAAAAGGGTCTTCAGAGTGGCTGGCAGCCATCTCAGCCCGGACCTTGCAGATCGGTCCTTGACCGTGGGGGCTGAGGCTATTGCGCGGGCCTCCTCCGGTTCGAGCAACCCGGCTGGGGTCACCAACCAGGCCTGACCCAGAGCCTGTTGTGCTGCTGATGCCCAACCTGCTGCTGTGATCCAGACGGCCACGGGCCCGGCTTGCGTTCGTGCCGGCATCGACATGAGAAGCACGGCACCAGTGCAGTTCGCCTCATCTCGTTCAGCCACGCGGTGCAGACCTTCCCTAGAGGACATGACCTACGTAACCTGATGAGATGCATCGACAATGCTCATACGTTCGTCACTTGACGTGCTGTTGGGTTGTCGAGACGGATCCTGCCGGTATTACACTTGTTGCTCTGCCATCTCGAAGCTCGATCACGTGGTCCGCGACACTCAAGACACCGGACTGGTGAGAGATTGCCAGGATCGTCACCTCGCCTCTCAGACCTCTAATCGTCTCGAGAATCCCGGCTTCAGTTTCTGGGTCCAAGGCGGTGGTGGCTTCATCGAGGATGAGCAGCGACGGACCATGAACAATGGCTCGCGCGATCGCCAGACGCTGTCGTTGGCCTCCGGAGAGCTTCAGACCGTGCTCGCCCACAAGGGTGTGCATCCCCTTTGGCAGGCCGGATACGAATGTCCACGCATCAGCGGCACGCAGCGCCCGCTCTACATCGTCTTCGGTCATCCTGTGATCCGAGATGCAGATGTTCTCGTATACCGAATCGTGGAAAAGCACCGTATCCTGCGGCACGTAGCCAATTCGATCGCGCCAAGCACTCAGATTGATCGAGTCCAACGGCACGTCGTCGACGAGGATTCCTCCGCTCGTGGGGTAATATAGACCGGCGACTAAGTCTGCAAAGGTCGTCTTTCCTATACCCGAAGGACCAACAATCGCGGTAAGTTCTCCAGCAGGCACCGCGGCTGTCAGGCGATTCAAGATGCGCTTGTCACCATACGAAAACGTGACGTTGTGGAAGCGAATGCCACTGGTCAGATCGGGCGGCTCCTCTCCACCTTTGAGTGGTTCGGCCGCCGCTTTGGCATCTCCTATCGACTCGCCAATCGAAGCCAGGGCGCTTTGCACCACGACGATTTGTTGCAGATGGCGCTGGAGCGAGCCCACGTTCATCGTTGTGCGATAGAAGAGGAATGACATGAAAACAATCTCGGCGAACGGCATGCCCAGAATGACCAAGAGGACGTAGATCGTTACCGCCACGAACATGGTGACTATCGGTTCGTGAAATGACTCCACGGCCGCTCTGTTCACAATCTCCTGCCTCTTAGCTGTATTGACCTCACGAGTTTCGTTCTCCAACAGAGGTCGAAGACCGTTCTCGCGGCCCATAGCCTTTAGGGGTTTGATCGCGTAAAGGGCGTCCGTCAGGCGGGATATGAGAGAGCGAAGCAGAATGGTCTGTCGCTCGCCGGCACGTCGGCTCGCCCGCACTAACCCGGAAAGCGAAAGAACCATGACACCGCCGAGTACCACTGCAAGAAGGGCAATTTGCCAAGACACCAGAACGGCAACTGCAACATAGACTGCTACCTGAACTGATCCACCTATCAGATGAGCGGTCTTCGTAAAGGCCAGAGAGGCGCGTTCGGCCTCGTGACTGACCGCATTAGTCAATCGACCGGTGGGCTGCTCCACGAAGTATCCCCACCGAGCTCGCATGAGGCTATCTATCAGAGCTAGCCGGAGATCAGTTGCGATCTGGGCGGACGCGATTCCTGCCTGCCACATGGCCACGAGCTTCAAGACCGCCTTGCCGACCATTCCGGCGACGAGGATCACCAGCAGGACGCCGATAGTCGGTTCCACGCCCACAGCACGCAGACCGTCCTCGACGGTGACCGCTAGCCCAGGCATCGATTCTTCGCCCATGCCTGCTGCAAGCCCTAGAACAGGAAGGAGCGTAACAACGCTTACCCCTTCAGCCAGGCCTGAGAGGAGCGTGAGGCTAACGACAACGGCTGTGCGCACCGGATATTGTCGCAGCAAACGCAGAACAAGCGTGCGCGTCCGATGAGTCAGCACCTCGCCAGCAGCATCGTTAGTTGTCGCAGTAGGCATTAGCTGGTGGACCCTTCCCCTGGTTTAGACCCCTCGGCGAGCAGTTTACTCTAGGTTTGGATCAACTTACTCTTGGTTTGGATCAGCGGAGTCACCCACTCTGACTTCCCGAGCGCTCCATGAGCGGAGCTTTCGATCTAGGGCTGCCCCAGACTTCGATTCGGTGATCCACGGCTAGGTTACCCTGGGGTGGTATTGGTTATGGCAGAAGGGTCTCTGCACCTTGGTTAGTATCTCGGTGTCGTCTTGTGAAGGGCCGAGGTTACGCGGCGTTTGCTGAGAGGAAGAGTGTCTGGTGCGGCCTTCCAAGATTCGCTGGCATTTCAACGGACAGATGACGTCGCTTGCCGATAATACGCGACCGGACTTATGAAACACACCACTAGTCCAAGGATCACGTTCTACCTGCCCAAGCTCTCTGACCCAGCCGAGTACGAGGGCATTGATCCGGACACAGAGTGGTCACGTTTCAAGAATGCGCGCGCAATGTGGATCCCCCACACCTATGTTCGCCTCCGGCATGCCGGGCATAACGTGCTGATCGACAACCGGCCACCGGGAAGCGGCATAGCGGTTGTTTTCGCCGGTGATATGCGGCGATTCCTGTCCCAGGCCCCGCGTCGTAGGCGCCCACTCATCGTTTGCGCTCAGGCCGACCGCCTTGTACCCGAGGCTGACCTTGCCGACGTCATTGTGCAGCACAACGGCCTGAGGGCGAACGGCCGGCGACGCTTCTTCATTCCAAACTGGCCGCAGGGCGGTCTCATTCGCCGCGACCCGTCGCGGGAAGCATCGGTGCGTACCATCTCCTATAAAGGCAACCCGGAGAATCTACACGAGGCCTTTCTTTCTCCTCAATGGGAGAGGTTCCTGGAGAATAGGGGCATTCAGTTCGTCGTCGACGCTGATATGCACGAGGACGATCCTCGGTTGACGGTGGACTCCTTCATCACGTTCGGCTCTGCCACGCGATGGAACGACTACTCCGACAGCGACGCAACCCTGTCCGTCAGGCCCCACAGTAGGGATCTTTATCGTCACAAGCCTGCTGTGAAGCTTGTCAACGCGTGGCGCGCCGGCGTGCCGGCTCTCCTCGGTCCCGAGCACGCCTTCCGGGAGCTGCGTCGATCCGACCTCGACTACATGGAGGTCTCTTCGGTTTCCGAGGCGATGGAAGCGGTTGACGGACTGGCCAACGACCCGGGCCTCTACAACGACATCGTCGAGAATGGCGTGGAGCGAGGCCGCGACTTCTCGGTGGAGTCGATAAGGCGTCGCTGGGAGTCGCTGCTGTTCACAACCTTGAGCGGCTGGCAGTCGAGGATGTTCGTTCGCCTGAGCACTCCACTAACTGTCCCCGTTCGGCGAGTGGGACGGGGGATCAGGCGACGAATCCGCTTTTAGCCCTCAGCTCCCGGTGTCATTTCCAAAGACACGTGGATAGGGATCGGTCACATGCGGGCGAGTTCTCGCTTCAAGTGATCTGCGAGTCGAAAAGCCAGCGCCACGATCGTCAACGTTGGGTTGGCGTATCCACCGGTGGGAAAAACCGAAGAACCGGCTATATAGAAGTTTCCCACCCCGTGCATTCGACAATCTCGATCGACGACCCCCCTTCGGGGGGAGTCATGCATACGTGTTGTTCCCATGTGGTGATCACCACCTGACAGAGCGGGTGGCAACCCGTCCCTCTCGAGCAGTGAGTCCACCTTCTTGTGGCCGGCCTCTAGCAGGGCCTGGCCAAGCAGCTCCTGGGACCGCCTCATGCTGGCCATGTCGTGGTCGCCTAATCGCCAGTCGAGAGTGGCGATCGGCACGCCAAAGCGATCAACAAGTCGATCGTCTATGCCTACTCGACTCTCCGGATTTGGCAACTGCTCCGCCATGGCCCGGATCCAGAACATCTGTGGCTGGGTGTAGCGGCTAAGCCCCAGCCGCCGGCCGGTCTTGACGACGGCCCGTGTGGCTCCTACTCGAGCGACGTGGTGCGCACCTCGAAGCGTGTCAGCCACGTGGGAGGTGGCCGCCTTCACCTCTCCGCGAGCGAGATCCCTGCGCAGCTTGCCCGCAGCCTCAAGACTTCGAATCGCCGACTCGCTGTACCTCAACGTGCGAACACTCTCGTTTACCGGTTTTGCCTCGAAGCGGTATACACATCTGCTCAGCTGCTCTCTACGCACCACATCATCGCCAAGGCTGTACTTCTTCTGCATTGGTTGTCCGTCCTGAAGTTGGATGTCGTAATGCGTCGGTTCTGCGAATACCGCAGGATCTCTGGGCACTAGCCTCCCCGATGCGTAGTGGGGATGCTCCATGAAGAACCTACCAACCAGGTCGCGGCCATTACCGAAACCCTTTGGAAACCGACTGCGCGAGACAAGCAACAACCGCGCGTTCTCGATTCCACCAGCCGCCAGAACGTAAGCCTGGGCTTGCACCGTGAAGGCGTGGTCCGGGGCAGTCATTACCTTTACCGCTGACACGGAAGACGACGCGTAATCACAGCGGATATCCACGACGGTGGAGTTGATGAGGACCAGAACCTTGTCTGAGTGTTCCAGACCTCGCCTCAGCTCCCCAGGGAACACTGCCGGATTAGCGAAGCAGAACACCCTTGTCCGGAGCTTGTCTGAGAAAACGCTGCTCTCGAGATCGGCGTCCCAGTCCTCCTGGAACCCCGGAGGCCAATCGAAGTCAAATAACGCACGGGCACGCTGGTAGAAGGGCAGCAACTCGTCCTTGGCGAACGGCCACCCGCTGAACGGAACCCAGGCGCGGTGTTCAAAGTCGTTTGAGTCCATCTCGCGTAGCCGTCCCAGTCCGCCTCCGATCGGCGTGGAGACGCGCCAAATGTTAAGCGCTCCCCCGAGCTCAAATGCTCGGGACTCGGCGAGCTGATATGGAATACCGATGTTCATTGCAGTATCAGGATTCACTCGCGGCCCTGTTGGGTCGGCACCACCTCGCTCCAGCAGCAACACCTCGAACCCGGCCGCAGCCAACTCTCGCGAGAGAGTGATACCGCTGGGTCCGGCCCCGATCACACAGACGTCTGTTCTAACCGCCTCCTCATGCGGGACCGTCCTCCCATCCGCCAGCATTGCCGTCCTTCCGTTCACGCCCGGTCAGTGCGAACGAGATCCGACGTCGACCAAGCCGTCTCACACATTCATCAAGCCCCCCTTGTGACCACGTCATACCGACCGGTGTTATACCCGGGACCTGGGTTCTCCCCCGCATCGATTATAATCCTGGGTTAGAAGGCTAGCGATTCAAGACCGTCTGTTCTGACATGTGGACCGGGGGGAACTGAGTTCACCGATCAGATGAGGGGCAAGAAGTGGACGACCCGAGAAGCATTCAGTGGCTCTTGTCGGCATTGAGGGAGGACTTGATCGCCAACCGAGGGCATTGGGGAGGGGCAGGCTTCCAAGCTGTCGCAGTGTACCGCTTCGGGGCGTGGGCGCGGAGGCAGAAGGGGTTGCGACAGCGGGTGTTAACAAGGCTGCACAAAGTGTTGTTCGCACTTGTGCGCAATCTCTACTCCATCGAACTTCCGCGCAGTACGACCATTGGGCGCCGACTCCAGATTCCTCACCCCGCCGGGATCGTCGTCAGCTACCAAGCCGAGATCGGCGACGACTGCCTGATTCGCCAGAACGCCACCATCGGACAGTTCAACCGAGGTAGACAGCGGACTCCGCCATATGCTCCCAAGCTCGGGAACGGCGTTGAGGTCGGTGCCGGTGCGACGATTGTTGGGGGGATCACCATAGGGAATAGAGCGCGTATCGGGCCCAACGCTGTTGTCATGACCGACGTGCCGCCCGGCGGGGCCGCATTCGCTTCCCCCGCCCGGATCATGGAGCCGCTGTTACAAGCCAAGCCAGAGGAGGCTGATCGCGCTACAGCCAGTGAAGAGGACCAATAGTGGACCATTTCGTCCGGCTCATCGGGACCATGCTCCGCATCTCTGATCCAATCGACGAAGACACTCCACTCATCAGTACCGGGCCGATCGACAGCTTTGACGTCGTGACCCTCTTGGATATTTCGAAAGCCACTACGGCGTAACTGAACCTCCCGGGTTTCACGCAGTCTCGATCGTGTGAGTCTCGACCGTCTGGTCTGACTCCTTCTGTTGGTAGTGGTTCTCCTCGTATTCGGCGGGTGGGATCCTGCCGAGTTCGTGGAAGAGCCGTCGGTGGTTGAGCCAGTCGACCCATTCCAGGGTCGCTAGTTCGAGGTCGTCGAGCCCTCTCCAGGGGCCACCGTTGCGGACCACTTCGGTCTTGTAGAGACCGATGATCGACTCCGCTAGTGCATTGTCATAGCTGTCGCCTCGAGATCTCACCGAGGCGAGGACACCGTTCTCGGGGAGACGCTCGGTGTATCGGATCGACTGATATTGGGTTCCACGGTCGGAATGGTGGACCAGTCCGTCGAGTCTCCGTCGCCGGTCCGGTTGCGTTCCCAGATCGCCTGCTCCAACGTGTCGAGTGTCAGATCGGTCTTGAGTGACCGGGAGGCCCCCCAGCCGACGATCCGTGGGCTGTAGACGTCGGTGATGAAACACACGTGACAGAACCCCGACCAGGTCCTCACATTTGTGATGTCTGCTACCCACAGCCGGTTCGGGGCGGCACGGCGAACTGGCGGTCGACCAGATCAGCCGGCCTCGCCGCCGAGTCAACGGCGGGAATCGTATTCCGACGCGGTTCCCCTCTGACGGCTCCTTGAATCCCCAGGTCGCGCATCAGCCGCTCCAAAGTGCAAAGTCGCAATACGAGATTCCAAGAGACGGCTGGCGGAACTCAACCCATTCGTCTGGCGGTCCTATGAGCGTGGCGGTTGCCTCTGGCATGATCAAGGTCCTCGATATCCACGTAGTTCTCGACGCACCCTCTCCTCCACTACGAAGCCTCCACTCAGCCTCCCACGGAACCATCTCCTTCCGTCACTGAGTTGCACGGGGAAACGATGGATGCGATGGACATCAAGGCCAACAGGGGCCCTGTAGGGCGAGCCCAAGACAGCAGAATAATATCTGTCCCGCACGATGCGTTCGGCGACCTCGGACCAATAGCCCCACGGATAAGCAAAGTGATTCGGTGCAACTCCAAGTCGTCGCCGGATGATCGCGTCAGCTTCCTCCAACTCTTTCCGGATCTGCTTCTCGTTGAGGTGCCTCAGATCCGCGTGTGTGTGGGTATGAGAGCCGATAGTCAGGAGTCCGCTTTCTAGCATGGTCCCGATCTGACCCCAGTCGAGAAACCTCTCGTCATCCGACTCGATCATTCTGGTCGAGACGTAGAGAGTGAAGGGCATGTTGTAGCCGGAGAGGACCGGGAAAGCCTTGGTGAAAGTGTCCTGATATCCGTCATCGAAGGTCATCACAACCAGCCGATCAGAACCAGGCTCGTCCCAGCGTTCAATCGCCGTGTCGAGGTCGACTACCTCACGGTTCTTCCCTAGCCAATCGACCTGCCACGCGAAGTGGCTCAAAGCCAGATCGGTCTGTTTTCCCGTCTCGGCCCCCACCTGGTGATATATCAAAATTCGGGGGCCCGGCAGCGATGGCAAAGTGAGGTCGGCTGCTGCAAAGAGGGCTTTTGCTGCCTGCCGAACAAGACTCATGCAGGAGCAAGCTCACGCAATTCATCGTCGCTGAGAACGGGCTCAGGGAGGAGGTGAAGTCTCTGCAGGGGAGCGATATTGGGGCGAACCCCTTCGCTCCAGATCGGAGCCCACCCACTGGGCTGCTGATCGCTTCGCCTCCACGGATATCGGAGCTTCGCTTGCTCGCTGCTGCCGACTTGCAGCATCCCGAGCGCGACCTCAAAAAGGTGGAGGTCACGCAGCTTGGCCTCTATGTGCGCCGCCTCATCGAAGTTGTCGGCTGCGTTGGCAGCGTTCAGGTCGCGCTGCAACTCGTCCATTGCCCGGCGAACAACATGGGTGTTGAGTTTCATCAGGCGGTCACGGTTGAGCCGGCGTCCATAAGCCAGGACTTGAGCAGTGCCCTCCTCGCTGGTTATGTGCCAGACTTCGGGCTCCCCTTCCGACCTGTCGACATGACGTTTGAAGAACTCCGCGATGAGCCATAAGTCGAGCGCGGTGGCGCTACCGAGGCCGACACCTCCCAACAGCCTGGCGAACTCCATCGCCACACGATCTCCCTGCTCATTACCGAGCTCCCACCTCAGCTCCTCTGTAAGCCAGTCACCGACAGTCCGATAACCCCGGATCGGGGTCAACGGAATGAAGCCATCCTCGATGACCACATCCACCAGTTCATCGGAGAGACTCGCCTGGCCCGATACAGCGGTCAGGAAGTCTTCCACCCGGGCGACGACATACTCGGCCACCGGTTCATAGGCCTGATCACGGTGGGTTGCACTGAGGACGGCGAGCACATCTGAAGCCAACTCGTCTCCCAATCCAGAACCTGCATTGCGGTCGTCTTCTTCGCCGCCGCCAGCCTCCGACAAGTCTCCGACCAGGGTTCGCAGGGAGCCCGCTCGATCCACGCCGGAGCCCCTCTCCATAGGGGATGGGTAGAAACGCAGGCGGCTGACCGAAGAATCCAGCGACTCAAGACTTGTGGACTTATGATCTGTGGCGCCAGACACGAACCTGGGCGAGCCCCCCGGATCCCGCAAGGCAGCGAGGGGCTCCGGTCCAACTGCTAGCACAGCGCCGAGGTTCATCACCCTCTGGTTGTCGTAGTCGGCGCTCAACGAACCCAGACTCGGGATCGTCGACCTACCGGGCACCACGACCGTGAGGGCACTGCCAGCTCTCTGGGCCACGACCTGAGCACTCGGACTCCGGGCACGCCCGGCGACAACGATCGCAAGATCGAACGATTGTCTGGCCCCATCGAGAAAGACCTTGAACTGCTGGCCTGCCAAGGCATCGGCCGGAGACATGGGCCGAGGTCCGGACGGCATCACCCACAGCCCGGGACGAATCTGTATCACCTCGGCGAGCACACTCGAAATCCTCTCCCGCAGACTGTCTTCAGATCCGACGGGTAAAGCAAGCACCGTGTCGAGGCCCGGATCTCCGAGATTGAACTCGGTTAGATCGGTCTCAGTGGCGTAGTCTGCGTCGACCACCAGGACCCTGCGTCCTGCGCTCGCCATAGCGGCCCCCAGATCGACCCCCAGAGTATGACAGTCCGTGGAATCGACCTTGTCGCCCACGATGGCCACCGCGGTGCCGGGACCGACCAGACCACCCTCGATGGCAGTACGCAACGCCTGAATCGACTCTTTTCTCCTTCCGCCTTCTATGGAGTCGTACCATGGTGGCCCCGGCCGGTTTGGCGCCCTGCGGCTGGGAAGACTTCCCAGCAGTGGCATGGGGAGATCGGAGTTCAACCAGACCTCTTTTCGTGCCCTGGAAGTGACCACGAGGGCAAGGAGTGCCACACCGAGACCCCCAAAGAGCCCCATCCCGCCGTTCAGGAACGGGCTCGGCGGTTCCGGCGTGAGATCGACGACAGTCGTTGGCTGCTGGTTGCCTTCACTGGTAACACCCATGGTGCGCAGAGCAAGGCGCTGGTAGTTGAGCCTGAGGAGGTCCATTCGATGTTGCAGGGCCTCGAGCTTCAACTGGTCACCGATCGACAGGCCACCAGAAGGGGGCGGAGGTAGCAGCGCCTTCTCTGCCTCAAGGGCCTGGAGGGTTTCACCGAGGTCTTGGCGACGCGTCTCGTTGGTCGCCTGTTGTTCGCTGGTCGCGCCCGCATCTGCGGCGGTCAGAGCGACTATTTCCTGTCGAACGTTGGCGATCTGCAGGTCAAGAAGCTCATGCCTGCTCTTCAACGCCTCCTCCTCGGGGGAGAGGTCCGGCTGCAGTGCAGCCATCTCGGCTTGGATCTGCTCGGCCTGGGCCTCCATCTCGGCCAACTGCTCCCCAATGTTGCCACCGCCGGAGGGGTCGGATGCAAGATATGCGTCCACCAGCTGCTGGGCAAGAGCTCTCGCCGCGTCACGACTACTCCCTTGCGCGTAAAACACCAGGCGAGCCGAGGCTGTGTCGGCCACGATCGAAGCGGGATTGTTTGCCAGGATGTCCTGAGCGGCGAAAACCGCGAGGCTCCGCTCACCCTGTATCTCGTTGGCCAGGTCTTCGACTGTCTCCTCCCCCTGGAGCTCGAACTCGAATGGGATCGAAGCCTCAAACACCGGCTCCGCCCCGTCGCTGGCGAGAGCGGTCATACCGAATGCCGAAGCAAAGCCTGCAGCTCCGATCAGAGCCACAATCCGCCAGCGGGCGCGGAGAATCTTGAAGAGGCGACTCAGCTCCATGAGACCGCAGCCTGCGAATCGTCCTCGATCAACACGAGAGGATCCTCAGTCAGCAGCTCGCCTACGGCCAGCTCGTTGAGCAGTTCGACGACGCGATGGCGGTCACCTTCGAGTGCCAGCCTCTCCAACTCGGCCACTTTGTCCATCAAGACATGTGACCTGGGATGGTCCAGTCGCACTTCGAATATCTTGTCGTGGAGGGTCGGCTCCAAGGGATCGAGAGCAAGCATCTCGGATAGCTTCTCACCGGGACGACGTCCAGTAAAGCGGATCTCGACGTCTTTGTCGGGCGACAACCCGGCGAGCCGTATCAGACGTCTGGCCAAGTCCTGGATTTGTACCGGCTCACCCATGTCCAAGAGGAAGATCTCGCTCCCGGTGGCCAGGGCCGATGCCTGCAAGACCAGCTGCACCGCCTCGTCGACGGTCATGAAATAGCGAGTCATGGCAGGGTCCGTGACCGTCACCGGCCCACCCGCCTTGATCTGCTCGATAAAGGTAGGGATCACGCTCCCCCGGCTGCCCAGCACATTGCCGAAGCGAACCGCGGTGTAAACGCAGCCGTCCTGTCTGTCGGCCCCCACCTGAGCCATGAGCTCCGCGACTCTCTTCGTTGCGCCCATGACGCTGCTGGGAGCGACAGCCTTGTCGGTGGAAATCAGGACAAAATGTTCCATGTCGGTCCTCGAGCCAGCCTCGATCACATTGCGGGTGCCGACGACATTGGTGAGGACTGCTTCCTCGGGGTGGTCTTCCAAGATCGGGACGTGCTTGAGGGCGGCGGCGTGAAAGACCACGTGTGGCCGGAACCGCTCGAAGATCCGCAGCACGCGCTCCGGGTCACGGACATCGCCGAGGATGACCCGGGCCCTCCCCAACCATCGCAGACCACCATCGTGGAGAAGAGTCTCATCACGGTCGAGGGCGCAAACCTCGGCGGGGTCGAAGTCCAGCACCTGCCGCACCACTTCCGAACCGATCGAGCCGCCGGCCCCCGTCACCAGGACACGCTTTCCTCTCAGCAACTCACTGATTGAGGCAAGTCCAGTGTCAACTGGCTGACGATCGAGCAGGTCTTCGACCTCGATATCCCTGACGTCGACCGCGGTGACACCGTCGCGCAGCACGTCTTCGGCGGCTGGCAAGAGTCTTAGCCTCACATCGACATCGAGACATAGATCGACCATCCGTCTCGCCCTTGTCGAGTCTCCTCCCACCATGACCACTTCGTCGACACCATGATCGGCGACTACTTCTGCGATCTCGTCGAGGCACCCGAGGACCTGGCGCCCGGCCAGTCTCCGCGGTCCGTTGGCCTCTTCACCGTGGCCAGCTAGAAACCCGATCACCCGTCTGCTGCCTTCGAGGAGAGGGACCTGTCGGGCGAAGGCAACCGCGTCCCTTCCGGTTCCCACCACGAGCACATTGCTCGCCCCCGACAATCGGTGGAAGGAAAAGAGCCGGGAGCGGAACCTCACCATCCCCATGGCGAAGAGCGACAGAAGTCCACCGATCGCGAACACCGTCCACGGGATCACAACGACTTCGGATCCGATGGCACGGAGCAGCGAGTTCGCCGACACGAGGACGACTGCGGCCGATGTATTGGCGACAACGACACGGGCCGCCTCGCTGGTGCTGGCGTGCTCCCAAACGTGACCGTATGCACCGGCAGCGACATTTGCCAGCAAATGCACCATGACGATGACGGGCATGGCCATGGCCAGGTCGATCCAGAGTTCGCCACCATCGACGATCGAGGAGTCGAGCATCCTGACGGCGAGACCGAGCGTGTACACCGCGACGACGATGAACACATCCATCGCAGCAAATGTCAGGTCGGCCCGCACTCGCGACGCCGCGGCCGCAAACCTCTGCCCCCGTGTTGGTGGTCGCCCACCGTTCGCCCCATTGATCAAGAGTCGCCTCCCACAGCGCTCGCCCTGGTCAGCTGAGCGCCAACCACGCAGAGTGGCACCTTACCAGAGAACAGGGCTGATGTCTTCTGACCGCGAAAAGTCAAATTTGACCACGGACGGTGCTGGGCGAGAATAGGAGGCGAGCGATCGTAGATGAGTCGAATACGATCGGAGTCGTACAGCGAGAGGGTTGAGGGGCGAGTTCATGAGGGTATTGGTCACCGGCGCATCCGGCTTTTTGGGACGGCACGTGGCGAGGCACTTCCGTGACAGCGGATGGGATGTGGCCGGATTCGACGTGTCGTGGTTAGAAGAGCCGGGGATCACGTTCATCCAGGGTGACCTGACCGAGGCTAATTCGGTCACCCAGGCCGCCCGCGATACAGACGTAATCGCGCATATCGGGGCGATCGGAGACGTCTACCTGGCTGGCGAACAGCCGGCGCTTGCCGCAGAGGTGAATGTCGTCGGTACCGCAAATGTCGTCGAAGCGGCACTGAAGGCCGAGGCACGGGTGGTGTACGCCTCCACCTGGGAGGTATACGGAGAACCGCTCAGAGAACCGATCACCGAAGACCACCCCACGATGCCGGACCACCCGTACTCGATTACCAAGCTGGCAGGCGAGTCTCTTATCCTCGCCGCGGCGCGGTTGCGTGCCTTGCCCGCACTTGCACTTCGACTCGGGACGGCATACGGGTCGGGCCTCAGGTCTAACTCTGTGTTCCGGATCTTCCTCGACAAGGCCAGGTCAGGTGAGCCCATCGTCATTCAGGGAGACGGCTCACAGGGACGCCAGTTCACTCATGCCGCAGACATCGCCCGGGCTTTCGCACTGGCCGCGACCTCGGACTCCACCGGCATGGCGTTGAACGTGGTCGCTCCCGAAACAGTGACCATCAAGGAGTTGGCCGAGGCCATCGTCGCACGACATCCCACCGAGGTGAGTTTCGGCCCACCCCGGTCAGGAGACGTGCCGCCCGCAGTCGTGTCAGCTGAGAAGGCGAAGACTGTTTTGGGTTGGACCACAGAGGTCCCATTCGAGAACGGTCTAGACGAGTTCATCTCCAGTGCCACCACCTAGCACAACTGATCGGGCGCGGGTCCTCGTTCTCGTCAAGGGCCTTGGGCTAGGCGGAGCGGAAAAACTCATCGCCGAGTCTTCCCGGCTATGGGACCACAAGCGCTTCGAGTATCGAGTGGCCTACATGCTCCCATGGAAGGACCAGCTTGTTACCACGCTGGAGGCAACCGGCACCGACGTGGCCTGTCTCCATTGGCATCGACCCCCGGGGCTCAGAGCCATGAGGCGTCTGCGAGTGCTGGCTCGAGATTGGGAGCCCGACCTTGTCCACAGCCATCTGCCCGCTGCCGGCATCTTCGCCCGACTCGCCCTGCCCACCGGCACCCATGTCTACACCGAGCACAACCTGGTGGATTCCTATCGCCAGCCAACCCGGTGGCTGAATCGCAGTACCTATCACCGAAACCGGGCGATCATCACCGTCTCAGAGGCCGTCGCAGCGAGCATCGCCGAATATCCCGGTCCTACACCTAGGGTGATACCCAACGGCGTCTCCGTATCAGTCACCTCTGAGCAAACAAGCCGCGCCCGGGCTGAGGCGGGCGTCCGGAACGGCGAGCGCCTGCTGGTGCATGTCGGCAACATCAGACCCCATAAGGGTCATAACACCCTCATCGAGGCCACCAAGCTTCTGGTGGAAGAACGGCCCAATGCCGTTGTAGTGTCAATTGGCGGAGAGAAGCATCCCGGTGATTTGGAACGGGTGCGGTCGGCGGCACGACAGGCCGGGATCGAGAACAATCTGCGGTTTCTCGGGAGACGTGAAGATGCCCGAGCCTTCCTTGCCGCAGCCGATGTGGTGGTCAATCCTGCCGACGTAGAAGGACTGCCGGTATCCCTGCTCGAGGCCATGGCGCTGCGCCGTCCAGTGGTGGCCACCGCCGTGGGAGGGGTTCCCTCCGTGGTACACCACGAGGTCACGGGTCTTCTGGTGCCTCCCGGCGAGCCTCGAGAGCTGGCCGCCGCCATGTCCCGGGCGCTGGAGTCGTCGGCCGCCACTGAGTGGGGAACGAAGGCCGCACGTTTGGTGAACCGAGACTTTGGGCTCGACCGTATGGTCACTGCCTACGAGGCCCTATACACAGAGGTATTGGATGGCTGATCTGGTGGTTCGCGCCGCTGCCGACGAAGACATCCCGGCCATCCTCGACACACTCAGAGCAGCTCTCGGCGAGTCTCCGGTGCTGCGCAGGACACCCGAGCTGTGGGCCTGGAAGCATGTCCTAAATCCTTTCGGTCCTTCCTTCGTATTCGTGGCCGAGGCGGACGGAGGTCGTATCGCCGGGGTCAGGGCGATGATGCGATGGCGACTGGTCACCCCCGACGGGGATACCCTCAGCTGCCTCCGCCCGGTCGACACCGCGACCCATCCTCAATATGAGCGACAAGGCATCTTTCGGCGGCTCACCATGACCGCACTCGATGCGGCACGAGCCGAAGGCGTGCACCTGGTGTTCAACACTCCCAACGACAAGTCTGGGCCCGGGTACTTGAGGATGGGCTGGGACGAAGTAGGGCAGATCGGGGTCCTGGTCCGACCGAGATTCGGCCGTGCCGTTCGCCCGGACACCACTCAGCCTCCATCCATCGCCAGCTGGGCACCAGGGGCGGTCACGGTGCCGGCGTCCTCGATGAGCCAGGACCGGGCACCGCGAGGCTTGAGGACGTTAAGGTCGGAGACATACGCAACCTGGAGATTTCTCTCTCATCCCTCCGCCAGTTATGGCTGGGTGTCCGATGGAGTGAGCTCCGGTTTGATCGCACGGGCCGGAGAACGCGCCGGTAGAAGCGAGCTGGTGATATCCGACCTGGTCGGCTCTCCTCGTTCTACGTCGATCCGGGCCATCGCCGGCATGTCGAAGGCGAGATATCTGGCCGGGTGGTTCTCGAGAAGGACTCCCGAGCGGCGGGCTGCGTTGCAGGGTGGGTTGGTGCCGGTTCCAGGCATAAAGCCGCTGCGGCTCTTTGCCTTGCCGCTAAGCGATCTCGACACCGATGTTCACGACCTAAGCTCATGGGACTTGGGCACCAGCGATCTGGAGTTGCTGTGAACAGCGAGGTCATGCCGTGGTTAGGAGCAGCACTCGTCGCTGCGGCCCTCGGCGCACTGATCGCCTCCGGTAGTTCCTGGGGAGCGTTCGCCATGATCGCTCTCCTGACCACCATCCTGTTCTTCGCCGTCGCCTCCAGGATGCGTTCCGCTGTGGACTACGACTGGCTCCTGAAATGGGTGATGCTCGGATTCCTCGCCAAGATCGTCGGCACTTTGGCCCGGTACTACATGGTGGCTGTGCTCTACGGCGGCGGCGACTCTTATCGCTACTACCGGGTCGGAACTGATCTGGCCACACAATTTCGAACCGGCTACATACCGGAGCTCGCCGAGCGATCACAAGGAGGGTTCGGAACTCAGATCACGGAGTACATCACCGGCGGACTGTTCACCATTTTCACACCGGATATGCTCGGCGGCTTCCTCATCTTCTCCGCGTTCGCTTTCGGCGGGCAACTGCTGCTCTACGCCGCCTTCCGCCGCTGGGCCGGTCCCGGGCAGCTCAAACCTTACGCCTTCGTCGTCCTCTTTCTCCCCACTTACTTCTTCTGGCCCTCAAGCATCGGCAAGGACGCCCTGGTCCTTTTCGCCATAGGTGGCGCCGCATACTTCAGCTCACGGACCTTGCGCTCGTTCGAGGTCCGCTGGTTGGTGGGTCTGGCAGCCTTCCTCGGAGTACTCGGCCTTATCCGCATCCACATTGCCGGTCTGGTCGTCGGCGGTCTCATCGCCGCGGGTGTGATAGCCAAGATGCCCAAGGACACCGGGGCTGCGGCCGGCCTGCGGAGACTGATAGTCGTGGGCGGCTTCGTCGCTGCCGGCGGGCTCGTCCTCGTCATCTTCCCCGATATCTTCGGCGTCGACCTCACCGGGACCGACTCACTCGACTCCTTCACCTCTGACGTCGTACGCCGCACATCCGAAAAAGGCACAGTAGCCGCTGGGGGGGCTGTGACCGGACCGGCCGATATCCCCGAGGCGGTGGCCCTGGTGCTGTTCAGACCGTTTGTATTCGAGGCCAGTGAACTGCAGCACTTCTTCGCTGCCGCGGAGACCACACTGTTACTTGGTCTGACTATTTGGAAGCTGCCCGCGATGCTGAGGAATTGGCGAGGGTGGCGAGCCAATGGCTATGTCGTCTTCTCAACGTTCTACGTGCTCGGGTTTGCCATCGCCTTTAGCGTGGTGCGCAACCTGGGGATCATCGCCCGTCAGCGGGGGCAGGTGCTCGCCTTCTTCCTGTGCCTGCTGGTCGCCTTGGGATGGGAGCGCGGGGATGAGGAGATCGAGGCCGATGACATCAAGACTGCGAAACCGCCATCCACACACCGACCAGCGCCGCCAGACCAGCACCCAGTGCAAGTGCGGTGATGGCCGTCGGCAGATCTCCCGTGACCGTCGACACTGCGATGATCACCGCCGCCCATACGGCCTGAACCGCGGCATAGGAGAGGGCGATCTTCGCTTCCGAGACCCCAAGTCCGTACAGACGATCGTAGGTGTGATCGCGGTCACCGGAGAACAGGGGAGTCCCTGACAAACCCCTGCGGAAGACGGTGACTCCGAGTTCGATCAGTGGTACCCCGACCAGTCCGACCGCCACCACCCTTGACATGCGATCCACGCCGGTGAACATGGCTGCCCATACCAGCAGCAGCCCGACGACGTAGGCCCCGTTATCGCCGAGGTAGAGCCTCGCGGGCGGTCGATTCCAGTAGAGGAAGCCAAGGATGGCTCCGCCTACCACTGCCGCGATCCAGGGACTCTGGATACCTTGGATCAGGCCGAATCCGATCATCCCGAGGACGGCAACCGTCGCCACAGAACCCGCTAATGCGTCGAGGCCGTCAAACAGATTCACGGCGTTGATTACAACCACCACCGCGACCACCCAGAAGATCATCTCGTTGGTCCCAAGAGAAGGCTCGGAGAGAATGACGAGCACAACTCCGGCAACCGCCACTCCGACGAGTCGAATAACGGGGCTGAGACCGCGGATGTCGTCGATCAATCCGACGACCCAAACAAACACAGCCGCCACAATCAGGCCGACGTCGAAGACACCTGCAATGGCCAGACCGCTTATAGCGGCAACCAAGACTGCGCCGCCTCCCAGCGGAACGGGAGCGCCATCATGTGGCTTGAGCTCGACGTCTGGAACGTCGACAACCCCAAGCCTGCGTCCGACACCCATGGCAAGTCTTCCCACGACAACAGCAACGACCAGGGCGACGAGTGCGCCTAGGAGTTCCAAATCATCTCCACTGAGGGGACTCCCTGATGTACCTCGAGTCGCCTACTGAACTCGAACCCACACCGTGAGTACAGAGAGGTAGCTGCCCGATTGCCCTCGCCGGCCACCACTTTGACCTGATCGACTCCCCTTGCCTTCATCTGATCCAACAGGGTATCAACCAGTCGGGAGCCAAGACCCGATCCCTGGGCTTTCGGTGCCACCGCCATCGACAACAGCTCGGCGGCCACCGAACGCTCGCCACCTCCGTAGCGGATTGTCTCCCACATCCGCTTCAACGTCCTCGGCCGTATGACAGATGGCAGTAGGCGCCATATCGCCTCCAGGTAATGCGCGCGGAGAAACTGCTTGTAGAAAGCTCCGGTGTCGTCGGTACCGGCAATGAACCCGACGATCGCTCCATCCGCCTCGGCCACTGTCACCGTGCCGTGATTGCTCTCGATCAACGACCTGTAGAGAAGCCGAAGAAATCCCACGCCGAGGGACGACAGGAACCCGGTGTCGATCATGTCCAAATGGAGACGGGCAATCGAAATCGCGTCGACAGGAGAAGCCGAACGAAGCACGAACGAGTCGCTCGGCCGGTCGATCATCCAGGCGATCCCTTTTTCCTCCGCGAGAAGGCGATATGTCTCCATAACGGTCTCGACCACCCGTTCCTCGTCGAATTCGAGACTCGCCTTCTTTGCCGACGCTTTACCCATACGACGTCGCAGTGCCTCATCATCGACCAATGAGTTGATCGCATCCGCCAAGGAGTTCGGATCCCGCACTGGGACGAGGGATCCGTTGACACCGTGATCCACCACCTGGCGACATCCCCGTATATCGGTGAGCACCAGGGGAAGACCGGACGCGGCGGCCTCCATCGCAGCCCGGGGGAATCCCTCTCGATGGCTGGGAAGGACAAACAGGTCGAATGCGCCATACAAAGCCTCGACGTCCGGCCGCATGCCGAGAAACTCGATCCCGGCTGCCTTGCCTCGCTGCAAGACCTCAGATTCGAGAGCGTCGGACTTATCCGAGTCGTGCGGACCCACCACAAACACACGAGTACCAGGCTGCAGGCTCGGCACAGCATCCACCAGCTCTGGAATTCCCTTCTCCGCAACGAGGCGCCCAACCATGCCCACAACAACATCATCGGAATGGATTCCCAGTGAGGCCCTGGTCGCTTCACGCGAGGCCGCAGCCCGCTCGGGGTTGAATCGCTCGAGATCGACCCCGTTTCCCAACATGCGTAGCTTGGTCGGTGCCACGATTCGTAGTCGCCGCAACAAATCGAGATCCTCGGGGTTCTGCACCAGTTCGGCGTCGGAGAAGCGAGAGGCCACCGCCTCAAGCGCGTAGACCACTGCTCTCGTGATGGGAGACGAGTCGGGTGTCGCATACAGACCATGGACCGTGTTCACAACGATCGGCACCCCTGCGAGCCGCCCCAGCACCCTTCCGTAGACTCCTGGCTTGGGATTGTGGGTGTGGAGTATGTGGGGCTTCTCCGACTTGAGAACTCTCCACAGCTGTCTCATAGCTTTGAGATCCGACCAAAGGTTCATCCCACGAGTCGAGGACGACAGGGCAATATGTCGGATACCACGTTGCTCAAGATCGACCACATCCTCACCGGGGGCACTGATCCCGATCGACTCGCCCAACTCGAGCGCTGCCTCCAGCTGAGGGAGGATCAAGTATCGGAGACTCAGGTCCACCGTGGTCAGATGGGCGATCTTCATACGTCGAATCCAGCCAGGATGCTCGCGTAACGATCCACAACCTGATCCATGGCAAACCTCTCTCGAGCATCAACACGGGCTTGCGAGCCCATCTGCGCGAGCAGGGTGCGATCCTCATCGAGCTTCCTCAAGGCAGCAGCGATGGCGGCGGGGTCGCGCTTGGTCACGAAACCTCCAGAACCGTTGGACACAGCCTCACAGACGCCACCGACATCCACCGCCACCGTCGGAATCCCGGCCGCACCGGCCTCCAGGATCGCCCCGGGAAGGCCCTCGGACCTGGAGGTGAGCATCAAGATGTGCGCCCACTCGAGATGTGGGATCACATCCTCCACCGAGCCGGGGAATTCGACACGATCCGAGACACCGAGCTGGTCGGCGATCTGCTCGAGCTCCTGCCGCAGCGGCCCATCACCGACGAAGCGCAGCTTCGCTTCGGGGAGGCGGGCAAGGGTGGCC
>CAZTXD010000014.1:0-43267 GCA_964617995.1 uncultured Acidimicrobiaceae bacterium | reverse complement strand
ACGACGAGAACGTCGACGAACCGAAGGAAGAGGCAGAGACGCCCGTGGAGGAGACCCCCGACGAGTCCTTCCTGGAGACCGTCTTCTCGGAGCTCGACAAGTCACAGCAGGACGAATCCGAGACAGACGATGACGAAGACGATGACGATGACGATGACGACGCCGGCTTCGGTCTGTTGCGTCGCCGGGGCCTCGGTGCTGCCTTCCGGGAGCTGGCCGACAGCTGACAGATCCCCTTCGGTGAGCCGACCGGTTGGCTAATAGCTAGGATCACCGACTCCGTGCTCATCGCCGTGTCCGCCTTCGCGGGCCTTCTCGCCGGCCCGGTCATCCACCATGTGGCCGTGCAGGCGGGAGCCGACGCTCCCTTCGCGTGGTCGGCGGCTCGATGCCGAAGCTGCGGTGTTCCGGGTCAGACGATACGTACCTGCCCCGGCTGCGGTCGGCGACCCTGGCGGACCTGGGTGACCGCCGCTGCAACCGCGGTCGGTTACGCCGGCGTGGCCTGGGCAGTGGGGGCTCGTTGGATCCTGGTGGGGTATCTCTTCTTCGTCGCCATGACGGCCGCTCTCTTCCTGACCGACATAGATCACAAGCGCATCCCCAACCGCATCACGTACCCCGGCACTCTGATCGCGGGCACGCTGCTCATCGTCGGCGCCACCCTCGATGGAACGGCGGCGCAGATGCCGTCCGCCCTCGGCGGTGCCGCCGTATACACGGCGGTCTTCGCCCTGGTCTACCTGGCGGCCCGCGGCGGCTTCGGCTTCGGTGATGTCAAGCTGGCCGTGTCTCTGGGGCTGTTCACTGCCTTCTTCGGCTGGGATCGCCTGCTCCTGTCGGGAATGCTGACCGCGGCTGCGGGCGGGGTGATCGCCCTCTTCGCCCTGATGATCGGCCGGGCAGGAGCACGCACCGAGATCCCCTATGGCCCGCCCATGATCATCGGCTCGGTGGCGGCGATCGTATTCGGTGGAGCCCTATCGGCGGGCATCACCTAGACCTGACAGCGTCGAGGAACCGGGCTCCCGTCGACCCGTGAGACGCCATAGGCGCGAGGCGGCCCGGCATGGCTCCCGTTTCTTCACCGGTGCGCCTGGAGGCCGGCCCGGTCGGGGCCGGTGCTGCTCCCGGGTACCATCGGAGCGTGTTACGGTTCCTGACGGCTGGCGAGTCTCACGGCCCGGGTCTCGTCGCCACCATCGAAGGTCTCCCTGCCGGTCTCGAGTTCGACCGGGAGGGCCTCGCCTCCGAGCTGGCCCGGCGAAGGCTCGGCTATGGTCGCAGCCCGCGCATGGGCCTCGAGCAGGACCGGATCGAGATCCTCGGAGGTGTCCGTCACGGGAGAACCCTCGGCTCGCCGGTGGCGGTGCTCATCCGCAACACCGAGTACGAGACCAAATGGTCCGAGGAGATGAACCCCGAGCGGGGCTCACCCAAGCGCAGGATGACGACACCTCGTCCCGGCCACGCCGACCTCGCCGGGATGCTCAAGTACGACACCCGTGACGCGCGTGACATCCTGGAACGGGCTTCGGCGAGGGAGACAGCGGCCCGCACCGTCGTCGGCTACCTGTCCAAGCTCCTGATCGGTCACCTGGGCATGTCCGTTCTCAGTCATGTGGTGGAAATCGGAACGGTGCGGGCTCCCGAGGATGCACCACTTCCATCTCCCGACGACCTCGGAGCCATAGACGCCTCCTCGGTGCGCTGCCTGGACGCAGCGAGCGCCGCTCAGATGGAGGCCGAGATCCGGACTGCACGCGAGAGCCGGGACACACTGGGAGGGGTGATCGAGGTCCTGGCGTACGGTGTCCCGGCCGGGCTGGGAAGTCACGTGCATTGGGACCGCAAGATCGACGGGCGCCTGGCCCAGGCTCTCATGTCGATCCAGGCGATCAAGGGAATCGAGATCGGCGAGGCCTTCCAGCAGGCACGCAACCGCGGAACGCAGGCTCACGACGAGATCTATCACAACGGCATCGGCTTCACCCGCCATACGACGCGGGCGGGTGGCACCGAAGGCGGGATCACGATCGGGGGACTGCTGCGTCTGCGGGCGGCCATGAAGCCCATCTCCACGGTGATGCGATCCCTCGACTCGGTGGACGTGGACACCAAGGAAGCGACCAAGGCGTTCTTCGAGCGTTCCGACACCTGCGCCGTGCCCCGCGCCGGCGTCGTGTGCGAGCAGATGGTGGCGTTCGTCCTGGCGGACGAAGCGCTGCGAATGTTCGGAGGTGACACAGTCGACGACGTGGTGGCGGCTGCTGATCGCTATGCCTCCCGGCTGGCCGAGTACTGACGGTGCTGTGGCTCGTCGGCATGATGGGTACGGGTAAGAGCACGGTCGGCCGGGAGATCGCCGCCCGTCGCGACCTGGACTTCATCGACACCGACACCCTCGTCTCGTCGGTCACCGAATCATCGGTGACCGATATCTGGTCGAGCGAAGGAGAGGGCACGTTCCGGCGTCTCGAGAGCCAGATGATCACCTCCGCAGCCGCCGGAGAGGAGGTGGTCGTCGCCACCGGAGGGGGCGTGGTGCTCGACGCCGACAACATTCGGGTCATGCGAGAGTCCGGGTTGGTGGTTTGGCTGACGGCCAGTCCCGCCACGCTCGCCGCCCGCCTGGGCACTGGATCCGGACGGCCGCTGCTCGCCGAAGCCGAAGACCCGGTGGGCGTTCTGACGGATCTCTACGCCACCCGTGAGAAGCATTACATGGCGGCCGCCCATGCCACGGTGGAAACCGACGGCAAGCCGGTCGACGCGGTCGTCGAGGAGGTAATGGAGCTGTGGACCGGTTCCTGATCGGAGGCCGGTGCGAGGTTCTGGTCGGACGTGGTCTTCCCAGCCCACTCCTAGAGCCGTCTGGTCGGCGTAGACGGGCCCCCGTGCTCACCCAGCCCGGCGCCGAGCCGATCGCCCGGCGCGTGGCCGGGCTGCTCGCCGCCGAGGGGCTCGACTCGGAGGTCCACATCTTCCCGGATGGAGACGAAGCCAAGACCCTGAGCTCCGTCGAAGCCGCCTATCGCTGGCTTGCATCCCTGGAGACCGGCCGCGCCGACACACTCGTGGCGGTGGGGGGCGGGGCGGTCACCGATGCGGCCGGGTTCGTCGCCGCCACCTGGATGAGGGGCATCGAGATCGTCCACATCCCCACCACGCTCCTCGGAGCCGTGGATGCCTCCATCGGAGGCAAGACCGGGGTGAACATCTCCGGCAAGAACCTCGTCGGCGTGTTCTGGCATCCCCGCAGGGTGCTCGTCGACCTCGACATCCTGGAGGCCCTCCCCTCCGACCTGAAGCGGGAGGGTGCTGCCGAGATCATAAAGGCCGGGCTCCTCGCCGACCTGGGCATCATCGGCGCGTATCTGGCATCGGGTGTCGACGTCGACCTCGCCGACGTCGTGGGGAGGGCGGTCGGGGTGAAGGCGAGGATCGTCGATGAGGACTTCACGGAGCAGGGTCGCCGTGGACTCCTCAACCTGGGCCACACCATCGGTCACGCGGTGGAGTTCGCCACGGAGATCACACACGGCCGGGCCGTGGCGGTGGGCATGGTTGCCGCCGCCGCAGTTTCCGAGAGGCGGCTGGGCTTCGCCGACGCCGGGCTGGTGACCGAAGTCCTGAAGAGGACCGGGCTGCCGACGATGTCGCCGTCCGCCAACAGGGACGAGGTACGGTCGCTCATAGCTCTCGACAAGAAGCGCACCGCCGACACCGTCAGGATGGTCCTGCTCGAGGAGGTGGAGCGGCCGCGTCTCGTGGACGTCGACGAAGACGACCTCAGCCACGCCCTCGACGCCATCGGGCTGTGACTCGTCCGGCCGGTCCTATCCTGACACGATGATCTCCACCAACGACGTCCGGCCCGGGATGGCGCTCGACTTGGACGACAGCCTGTTCACCATCGTCGAGTATCAGCACGTCAAACCCGGCAAAGGCAAGGCATTCGTCCGAATGAAGCTCAAGAACGTGGAGACCGGCCAGGTCCTGGACCGTACGTTCCGGGCGGATGAGGACGTCGAGCAGGCCTACATCGAACGGACCGACCATCAGTACCTCTTCACCGACGACCTGGGCTTCCACTTCATGAACCTGACCGACTACGGCCAGATCGCGCTGTCGACCGACGACGTGGGACCCGCCGCCGACTACCTCACCGACGGGTCCACCGTCACGCTGGCGATGCACCAGGGAACGCCCCTGGGAGTAGAGCTACCCGCTGCAGTCGAACTGGAGGTCACCTACGCCGAACCCGGCGTCAAAGGTGACACCCGCACCGGCGCCACCAAGCCGGTCACCGTCGAGACGGGTCTGGTGGTCAACGCCCCCCTCTTCGTCGAGCAAGGCGACCGCATCAAGGTCGACACACGCTCGGGGGAGTATCTGACCCGGGTGTGAACGCCGATGTCACCACCGAGCCCCGGGACCGGGCTCTCATGGCCCTCTATCAGGCCGACCGTATCGGCAATCCCGGGCACCTGGACGACCTCCCTCCCAAGGCCCGGCGTCTGGTGGAGGGCGTGACCGCTCATGCGGACGAGCTCGACGTCGCCATCGGACGGGCCAGCGACCACTGGACCATCGACAGAATGCCCGTGATCGATCGGGCGATCCTCCGCCTCGGCCTCTACGAGCTGCGCCACGAGCAGGCCACACCGCCCGCTGTGATCGTCAACGAAGCGGTTCGTCTCGCCAAGACCTACTCCACCCAACGGTCGGGAGCATTCGTGAACGGCGTGCTCGCCGCCCTCGCCGAGTCCGAACGCCACCCATAGCACCTCGCCGTGGGGGGAGAGCCCTGGGCTGACCCCGATACCAGGGGCGAGAGGGCGGACGGGGCGAGGTGGACATGGACCCACCGGCAATGAGCTAACCTGACCTCTCGAACCGACCCCTTTAAGCCGGTCCGGCGAGGCCGGCAAGGAGCGAGATGACGGCTGCCCCGGCCGCAGTGATGGATGGCGACGACATACGGCGTGCCATCCACCGCATCGCCCACGAGATCCTCGAACGTCACCAAGGGGTAGCCCGGGTCGTGCTGGTGGGCATCCACACCCGGGGAGTCCCTCTCGCACGTGGCATCGCCGAGGCGATGGAATCGTTCGAGGGTTCGGTGGTTCCGGTAGGAGAGCTCGACATCGGCCTCTATCGCGACGACCTGGGCCGCCGGTCGACCACACGACTGGCGCGTACCCTCATCCCGGTCGACATCGACGATCGACCCGTGGTGCTCGTCGACGACGTCCTCTACACCGGTCGCACGATCCGCGCCGCCCTCGACGCCCTCTCCGACCTGGGGCGAGCCTCCCGGATCCAGCTCGCCGTCCTCGTCGATCGGGGCCACCGCCAGCTCCCGATCCGGCCCGACTACGTGGGCAAGAACGTCCCCACGTCCCTCGACCAGCGCGTCGCGGTCAGGACCACGGAAGTCGACGGCGAAGCCGGGGTGTGGGTGGAGGAGGGCAGATGAGACATCTCCTCACCCTCGATGGTGTCGGCCGCTCCGAGCTCGAGGACCTCCTCGACCTGGGTGACGAGTTCGCGGAGGTTCTGATGCGGGAGATCCCCAAGGTGCCGACGCTGCGCGGAGCCACCGTCGCCACACTCTTCTTCGAGCCCTCGACCCGGACCCGGCTCTCGTTCGAGCGGGCGGCACGGGCCCTGTCGGCCGATGTGCTGACCTTCAACCCCGGCACCTCGTCGGTCACGAAAGGTGAGAGCCTCAAGGACACAGCCCTGACCCTGCGGGCGATGGGCGCCGATCTGATGGTGGTGAGACACGGCGCCACCGGGGCCGCTCACCGGGTGGCACAGTGGGTCGATGCTCCGGTGGTGAACGCCGGGGACGGTTCCCATCAGCATCCCACTCAGGCGATCCTCGACTCGCTGACCCTCCGCCGTCACTTCGGGAAGCTCGACGGGCTCCGGGTCGGCATCGTCGGGGACATACGTCACTCCCGCGTCGCCCGCTCCAGTCTCCAGGCATTCACGACTCTGGGAGCAGCCGTGACCCTCATCGCTCCGCCCACGCTCCTACCCCGCGACCTGGACGGGTGGCCGGTGGAGGTGGCCGCCGACCTCGACGACACGCTGGAGGAACTCGATGTGGTCTACCTCCTCCGTGTTCAACAGGAGAGGGGTGCCAGGGCGGGGTTCACCTCGTTACCCGAATACGTGCGCCGTTTCGGACTCGACGATCGGCGCTTCGCCCGCCTCCACCCCGAAGCGGTGGTCATGCATCCCGGCCCCATGAACCGGGGAGTCGAGATATCGTCCCATGTGGCCGACAGCCCCCGCACACTCATCCTCGAACAGGTACGCAACGGGGTGGCGGCCCGGATGGCCGTCCTGTTCGAGCTTCTCACCAGCAGCGAGGAGTCGGGATGATCGTGATCCGGGGCGGCACGGTTCTCACCACCGAGGGGATCGTGACGACCGACGTCACCATCGAAGACGACCGCATCGAATCCATCTCCTCGCAAGCGTCGGAGGCCGACACCGTGATCGACGCCACCGGCTGCTGGGTCGGCCCGGGACTGGTCGACCTCCATGCGCATCTCCGCGAGCCAGGCCAGGAATGGAAAGAGGACATCACGTCGGGGAGCCTTGCCGCCGCGGCCGGCGGTTTCACGGCGGTGGTCGCCATGCCCAACACCTCTCCGGCGATCGACATGGGCCATCGCGCCGCCTTCGTGACCGAACGCGGAAGCCGCCATGGTGCCTGCGCCGTGATCCCTGCCGGAGCGTTGACCCGCGACCGGGCCGGCAAAGAACTAGCCCACTTCGACGAGCTGATCGATGCCGGCGTCCGTCTGTTCACCGACGACGGCGACACACTCATGGACACCGGCCTGCTCCGGCGCGCCATGGAATACCTGGCGGATCGAGACTGCGTCATCGCCCAACACGCCGAGGATCCGGGGCTGGCAGCGGGGGGACACATGCATGAGGGATCGGTGTCGTCCCGGCTGGGGATAGTCGGGCTGCCCGCCCTGGCTGAAGAGGCCGTGGTGGCACGGGATCTCGCCCTCGTGGAGCTCACCGGGGCGCCTTATCACGTACAGCACGTCTCGACCGTCGGCACGGTGGAGCTGATACGGCGGGCGAAGAAGGACGGGCTCCCCGTTACAGCCGAGGTCACACCCCACCATCTCTTCTTCGATCATCGGGAGGTGGAGTCGATGGATCCCGACTTCAAGATGTACCCGCCTCTGCGAACCTCCGAAGACGTCGCCGAGTTGCGCCGAGCGGTGCTGGACGGAACCATCGACGTCGTGGCCACCGACCACGCTCCCCACGCCGACCACGAACAGGAAGTCACCTTCGAGGAAGCGCCCCGCGGGGTGATCGGCCTCGAAACGGCCGTGGCCGCCACGATCACGGCCACCGATCCCGACCAGGCGACCATCTTCGAGCGGATGGCCGTCGCGCCGGCGCGGATCGCCCGCCTGTCCGACCAGGGCGCCGCTCTGGCCCCCGGCGAGCCCGCCAACGTGGTGATCATCGATCCCGCGCAGACATGGACACCGGACCGCTTCCGGTCCAGAGCCCGCAACAGCCCGTTCCGGGGGCTCCCCCTCCGGGGGCGGGTGCGGGCGACCCTGTATCGGGGTCGGCTCACCCACCGGGAGGCGGAATGAAACGGGGAGTCCTCGTCACCGCCGACGGCGCCGTCTTCGCGGGGCGATCCGTCGGAGCCGACGGGGTGGCCACGGGAGAGGCGGTCTTCAACACCTCGATGACCGGCTACCAGGAGATACTCACCGACCCTTCCTACGCGGGTCAGGTCGTCGTCATGACCGCCCCCCACCAGGGAAACTACGGCGTGACCGCAGCAGACGAGCAGCGCCCGGTGCCGTCGGCTGCGGGTTTCGTGATGCGGTCCCTCTCCCGCCACCATTCGAACTGGAGGGCGGAGGGCTCCTTGGCCGCCTACCTGGATCGGCACGGCGTCGTGGCGTTGACCGACATCGACACCCGTCGCTTGACCCGCCACCTGCGCGACAGGGGAGCGATGCCGGTCGCGATCGGCGCCGGCGCGGACGAGGCGGAACTACGCGGCATTGCCGCGTCGGCCCCACGAATGGAAGGTCTGGACCTCGCCACGGCCGTGGCCACCTCCGAACCCTATGTCGTGTCGGCCGCCGGACCGGCCGTCGGCTCGGTGGTGGCGATCGATCTGGGGATGAAGAGCGACATCGTCACGAACCTCACCCACCGAGGCCTCGCCGTGACCGTTGTTCCCCCTTCCACCACCCCCGAAGCCATTCTCGCCCGGTCACCCACCGGCGTGTTCCTGTCCAACGGCCCCGGGGACCCCGAGCCTCTTCGAGCGGCCATCGAAACCCTGCGCCGTCTCCTCGGCGAGGTTCCGGTCTTCGGCATCTGCCTGGGCCACCAGGTTCTGGGTCTGGCCCTGGGAGCGACCACCTTCAAGCTCCCCTTCGGTCACCACGGTGGCAACCATCCGGTCCGCCGCCTCGACGACGGCCGCGTCGAGATAACCGCCCAGAATCACGGATTCGCCGTCGACATGTGGAATCTTACCGACCGGGAGCCCCCCGCCCGGGCCGGTCTGGTCACACCCGACCTCCTGCCCAGCCGTGTCGAGACCGAATTCGGTTCGGTCATCCCGACCCATCAGAACCTCAACGACGGCACCCTCGAAGGGCTTCGCTGCCTCGACGTGGCGGCCTACTCGGTGCAATACCACCCCGAGGCAGCGCCCGGACCGCATGACGCCGTCCATCTCTTCGACGGCTTCCTCGGCCTGATGGGCCTGGAGGCGCCGCCCTCACCGCAGGGAGGCACCGATGCCGGCTAGGAGCGACATCCGTTCCATCCTCCTCATCGGCTCCGGACCGATCGTCATCGGACAGGCCTGTGAATTCGACTACTCAGGCACTCAGGCCGCCAAGGTCCTTCGCTCACAGGGCTACCGGGTGATCCTGGTCAACTCCAACCCGGCCACGATCATGACCGACCCCGAGTTCGCCGACGCCACCTACGTGGAACCCATAACCCCCGAGGTGGTCACCGAGATAATCTCCAAGGAGAGGCCGGACGCATTGCTGGCGACCCTGGGAGGGCAGACGGCCTTGAACGTGGCGACCGAGGTCGCCCGGAGGGGAGTCCTCGACCGTTTCGGCGTCGAGATGATCGGCGCCGACGTCGAAGCGATCGAGAAGGCCGAGGATCGGGGCAGGTTCAAGGAGACGATGGAAGCGGCGGGCCTGGAGGTGGCGCGCGCCGGCTACGCCCACTCGATCGAGGAGGCGAAGGAGATCGCCGCCGGGATCGGCTTCCCGCTGATGATCCGACCCTCCTACATCCTCGGGGGTGGCGGCACCGGAATCGCCGACGACGACACCGAGTTCGCCGCGTTGGCCGCCCGGGGACTCGAGGCTTCACCCGTCAACGAGATCCTCGTGGAGGAGTCGGTCTACGGGTGGAAGGAGTTCGAGATGGAGGTGATGCGCGACAGGGCCGACAATGCCGTCATCGTCTGCTCCATCGAGAACCTCGATCCCATGGGCGTGCACACGGGAGACTCCATCACGGTGGCACCCATCCAGACGTTGTCGGACCGTGAGTATCAGGACATGCGCGACGCCTCGATCGAGGTGCTGAGAGCGATAGGCGTGGAAACGGGTGGCTCCAACGTCCAATTCGCCGTGGACCCCGACACCGGGCGTCGACTCGTCATAGAGATGAACCCCCGCGTCTCACGATCATCGGCGCTGGCCTCGAAGGCAACAGGTTTCCCGATCGCGAAGATCGCTGCCTTGCTGGCCGTCGGATACACCCTCGACGAGATATCCAACGACATCACCGGAGCTACTCCGGCTTCCTTCGAACCGGCCCTCGATTATGTCGTCGTCAAGGTGCCCCGGTTCGACTTCGCCAAGTTCCCCGCTGCCGACAACACCCTCACCACGTCCATGCGTTCCGTGGGCGAGGCGATGGCCATCGGAAGGACGTTTCCCCAGGCACTCCAGAAGGCCCTGCGCAGCCTCGAGAATGGCCGCGCCGGCATGGCGGCCGATGCGGGCGAGACGACGATGAGGACCCTCGACGACGCGGCGTTGGAGGGGGCTGTGCGCACACCCACTCCCGATCGGATATTCGCGGTGGCGGAAGCGCTGAGGAGGGGGTGGCCCGTGCAGAGACTGGCAGAGCTCTCGGGGATCGACGAGTGGTTCGTTGACCAGATGGCCGAGATCGTCGAGTTGCGTCACGAGCTGGAAACCGCTCCCGGCGACGCCTCACTGCTGGCGGATGCCAAACGGATGGGCTTCTCCGACCGCCAGCTCGGCTACCTCTGGTCGACGGGAGAGGCGGAGATTCGTAACAGCCGCCACCAGCTCGGCATCACGACCACCTACAAGACGGTGGACACCTGCGCCGCCGAGTTCGAGGCGTACACCCCCTACATGTACGGCACATACGAGGACGACAGCGAGGTGCCGCCGGCGAGCAGGCCCCGGGTGATCGTGCTCGGTTCCGGGCCCAATCGCATCGGGCAGGGCATCGAGTTCGACTACTGCTGTGTCCACGCCAGCTTCGCGCTCCGTGATGCCGGCTACGAGTCGGTGATGGTCAACTGCAACCCCGAGACCGTTTCCACCGACTACGACACGTCCGACCGCCTCTACTTCGAGCCGCTCACCGTCGAGGATGTCCTGGCGATCGTCGAGGCCGAGCACCCCGAGGCGGTGATCGTGCAGCTCGGGGGCCAGACACCTCTCAATCTGGCGCAGCGCCTGGCCGAACTCGGTGTACCCATCGCCGGAACCTCCCCTCGTTCCATCGCCGCAGCCGAAGACCGAGAGCAGTTCTCGGCTCTCTGCAACGACCTGGGGATCAGACAGCCCCCGGCCGGTACGGCCACCTCCGTCATCGAGGCGGAGGAAGTCGTGGACCGCATCGGCCTTCCCGTCCTGGTCAGACCCTCCTATGTCCTGGGGGGGCGCAACATGAGGGTCGTCTACTCCGTCGACGATGTCACCGATTACGTGCGGGAGCTCTACGGAGCCGACGCCGAGACCGACCCGGAGCTGTCGGGCGCGCCGATCCTCATCGACCGCTTCCTGGAAGGTGCCGTGGAGGTCGACGTCGACGCCATCTACGACGGCTCCGAGCTGCTGGTGGGCGGCGTGATGGAGCACGTGGAGGAGGCAGGGGTCCATTCGGGTGACTCGGCCTGTGTGACACCGCCGCCGACCCTCTCGGAGGAGGCTCACAAGTACATCCTCACCGCCACCGAGGATCTGGCCCGGGCCTTGAAGGTGCGGGGCCTCATCAACATCCAGTTCGCCGTCAAGGGCGACGACGTCTACGTGCTGGAGGCCAACCCCCGGGGCTCCCGTACCGTTCCGTTCATCTCCAAGGCTTCGGGCATCCCCCTGGCCAAGATCGCCACCCGGGTGATGGTGGGATCCACGATCGAGCAGCTACGCCGCGAGGGCAAGATCCCCTCCCGCCGGCCCAACGGGTTCGTGGCGGTCAAGGAGGCGGTGCTGCCGTGGGACCGCTTCCCCGAAGAGGACACCGTCCTCGGCCCGGAGATGCGCTCCACGGGTGAGGTGATGGGCATGGCCCCCGACGTGGGCGTGGCATATGCCAAGGCTCTCCTGGCTGCCGGTCATGTGTTGCCCACCCGCGGCCGGGTCTTCCTCTCCTTCGCCGACCGGGACAAGCCGATGGGCCTGGCCGTGGCGCAGGCCTTCACCCTGCTCGGCTTCGCCATAATCGCCACACCCGGCACCGCCAGGTATCTCGACCACCACGCCATCGAAGCCATCCCCGTCAACAAGGTCGGAGAGGGCCCCAACGACACACGCGACAGGATCCTGGCCGGCGACGTCCAGCTCATCATCAACACACCGAGAGGGGGTAGAGCCCGATCCGATGGTCGGGTCATACGGCATGCCGCCCGCAGCGTGGGGGTGCCCTGCGTCACGACGATCCAGGGTGGCCTGGCCGTGGCCCGCAGCCTACGAGCCGGCACCATGGCCATCTCGCATCCCCGCAGCCTCCAGGACTGGCACTCGGACGGCTGGCGGTGAGCGTCGATCCGAGTGTCCAGATCGGACCGGTTGGCCTGTCGTCCCCGCTGGTGGCAGCCTCGGGCACGGTGGGATCGGTGTGGGAGTTCGCCCGCGTCGCCGATGTGACCGCCTACGGAGCGATGACCGCCAAGTCCGTGTCGGCCGAGCCCTGGGACGGTCGTCCCCCACCTCGCCTCGCCCCGGCCGGCCTGGGGATGCTCAACGGGATCGGCATCCAGAATCCGGGCATCGAGGCCTGGGTGAGAGAGACCACCCCCAGGCTGGCCCGCCTGCCCACGCCGGTGTGGGGCTCGACGGTTGGCAGCACCCCCGGTGAGTACGCCACCGTCGCCGCCGGGTTGGCCTCGGCCGGCCTCGGGGCCGTCGAGGTGAACCTGTCGTGTCCGAACCTCGAAGACGGGCGGATGTTCGCCCTCGACGCCGAACCATCTGCAGCCGCCGTCGCAGCCGTCGTCGAGGCGGTAGACGTACCCGTCGGAGCCAAGCTCTCCCCCAACACCGACGACATCGTCGGAGTGGCTTCTGCCTGCGCGGAGGCCGGCGCCTCCTGGGTCACGCTCACCAATACGGTGTGGGGTGCCGGGGTGGACATAGACTCCCGACGCTGGACCCTCTCCGGAGGAGTCGGTGGCCTTTCCGGACCTCCCTTGAAGCCGATCTCCATACGGTGTGTCCTCGAGGTGTCCCGAGCGCTACCCGACCTACCGATCGTGGGTTGTGGAGGTGTCATGACGGGCAGGGACGCGATCGAATACCTGATGGCGGGAGCGTCAGCCGTCGGAGTGGGAACGATCCATTTCGCCGAGCCGCGGGCGGGAAGACGCATCCTCGGCGAGATGGAGAGGTGGTGCCGCGCCCACGGGGTCGATCGCATCGCCGACCTGAGAGGGGCGGTGATTGCGCCATGAGGGACCACAATCCCATCATCGTGGCGCTCGACGTCTCCGGGGCCCGCGCCGCCGTCGAGTTGGCCCAAGCAGTCGCCCCTCATGTGGGGGGCTTCAAGGTGGGTCTGGAGCTGCTCACCGGACCGGGGCCCGCCGTGGTCGGAGCGGTTCGAGAGCTGGGTCTACCTGTCTTCGTCGACGCCAAGCTCCACGACATCCCCCAGACCGTGAAGCGAGCAGCCCGCAATCTCGGCGCCCTGGGAGCGCGGTGGGTCACGGCTCACGGCACGGGAGGGATAGGCATGCTCGAAGCGGCGGCCGAGGGCCTGGCGGACGGTGCCGGCGGCCGTCGCGGGGGTGTGCTGGCGATCACGGTGCTTACCAGCTCCACCGAAGCGGACCTGGCCGACACGGGGATATCAGGTTCGCCGGGTCGTCAGGTCTCCCGTATCGCCCGCCTCGCCTCCAAGGCCGGGGTGGAAGGAGTCGTCTGCTCCGTGAGAGAGCTGGGAGATGTGGCCCAGGTCGCTCCCGAGCTGACCCGGGTCACTCCCGGCATACGCCCCTCCGGCTCCGCCCCCGACGACCAGGCACGGGTGGCAACCCCCTCCGAGGCCGTGCAGAGGGGCGCCGATTGGATAGTGGTGGGCCGTCCCATCAGCAGAGCCCCCGATCCCGTGGCGGCGGCGGCAGCCCTGGCAACCGAAGTCACAGAAACCGTCGGATGAGCCGCCCCGGCACCACCGCCAGGAGCCATCCGACCGGGCGCCACGGCCAGGCGGGCACGACGATGTCGCCCGCCTTGCGGTCGATGGCGCCGATCATCGCCCTCACGCCCCTCTCGACCGGAGTCAGAAAGGGAAAGCGGGATCCCTCGTTGATCTCGGTCCGAATGTAACCGGGCCGGAGAGTGGTCACGGCGATTCCGCTACCGGCCGTTTCGATGCGCAGCGACTCCCCGAGGGAGGCGAGCGCCGCCTTGGCCGCTGAATACGTCGCTGCCGAACCCGGCAGACCCCGTCGACCTGCCAGCGACGACACCAACACGAGATGACCGCGCCCGCGACGGCGGAACATCTCCATGGCGGCCTCAACCTGTGCCATGGCACCGAGCAGGTTCGTCTCCACGACGGCCCGGTTCTCCGCCTGACGGCCGGTCCCGAATCGCCCACCGCCGCCACGGCCGGCATTCACCACCACAACATCCAGCGCGCCGTGGGCGAGGTCGGCCTCCTCGATGACCTGGGAGACGGCGGCGACGTCGGTGACATCCAGAGTGTGGACGGTGACGAGTCCGGACGCGTCGGTCAACTCGGCTGCCAACGCCTCCAGCCGATCCAGCCGCCGGGCGGCCAGCGCCACCGACTCGCCCCTCCTGCTGAGCTGGCGGGCCATCTCGGCTCCCAGGCCCGAGCTGGCGCCCGAGATGAAGTAGGCGGCCATGCCCTCACCGTAACCGCACCTGATACAGTCGATCTGAGTTTTCAGCGGATGAGAACGGCTCGTCCCGACCAGCCACCTCAGGTCAGGGGCAGCGTGGGTCGCTCGTCGGTTGTTGCTCGATGTCCGCGCGCTGGAGGATCGATGAAGCCACCCGAACTGTCTCAAGAGCAACGGGCCGCAGCCCTGGCACGGGCAGCCGAGGCGCGGCGGGTTCGCGCCGAGACCAAGGAGTTGCTCAAGACCGGGACGCTGTCCTTCGCCGAGCTGCTGAAACGTGCCGACGAAGACGAACTGATCGGTGGCATCAAGGTCGCATCACTGCTGGCGGCGATGCCGGGTACCGGAAAGGTCAAGGCCAAGCGGCTGATGGAAAAGTACGAGATCGCCGACAACCGTCGGATCCGCGGTCTCGGTGAACGGCAGCGTGCCGCCCTCCTCGCCGAGTTCTCCTGACGTAGGCGGCGCCATCCGACGATCGGGTCGCCTGATCGTCATCGCCGGGCCGGGCGGCGTGGGGAAGTCGACCATCGTCGCCGAGCTGCGCCGACGCCGCCCTCTGCACTTCTCGGTGTCGGCCACCACCCGCCCGGCCCGTCCGGGGGAGGTCGATGCCTTCCACTACCGGTTCGTGGACCGGGACACCTTCCAACGGCTCATCCACGAGGACGCCTTCCTGGAATGGGCGGTCTTCAACGACCACTACTACGGAACCCCCCGGGACGCGGTGGCGGCGGCCCTGGCCGACGGCCGCGACGTCCTCCTCGAAATCGAGGTGCAGGGTGCGCGCCAGGTGAGAGAGGTGATGCCGGAGGCTGTGATGATATTCGTGGCTCCACCATCTCTCGATTCCCTGCGGGCCCGCCTGGAAACCAGGGCGGACACCAGCGCCGAAGACATCGACGCCAAGCTCAGGATCGCCCGGGAGGAGCTGGCGGCGGCTCCCACTCTCTTCGACCACGTCGTCGTCAACGACGACGTGGCCCGGGCGGTGGAAGAGGTGCTCGGGCTCCTCGAACGGTGATCGGGCCCGCTGGATCTCGGATTTCGGCGGGCTCGGGATTACGCTTGAGACCACATGAAGATCGAAAACGTCATCGACACGATAGGCAACCGGTTTGCGTCGGTCGTCGTCTCGGCCCGTAGGGCTCGCCAGATCAACGGCTACTTCCACCAGCTGGGGGCGGGCATAGGCGAGTACGTACCGCCTCAGGTCCATTCGCTGTCCCGCAAGCCCCTCACCATCGCCATGGAGGAGATCTCCGAGGGCAAGGTGGCGGTGGAGCACCGAGAAGACTGATGCTCTCCGGGCGCCGGGTCGTGCTCGGCGTCTCCGGCGGTGTGGCCGCCTACAAGTCCGTCATCCTGGCGCGGCGTCTCGTCGAGCGCGGGGCCGAGGTGAGGGTGGTCATGTCTGAGGCCGCGACCCGTTTCGTCGGCGCCCAGTCTTTCGCAGCCGTCACCGGGTCTCGACCCGTCACGGACCTCTTCGAGGATGAGTCGGTCAGCCCCCACACCGAGCTCGGCAGATGGGCCGAGCTCGTCATCGTCGCCCCCGCCACGGCGGCTACTCTCGCCCGGCTCGCCCACGGCCAGTCCGACGGCGCTCTGTCGGCTACCTTGCTCGCCACACGGGCTCCGGTCCTGCTGGCGCCGGCCATGCACACCGAGATGTGGGAGCATCCGGCTACCCGCCGGAACGTCGACCTGCTGAAGGCCGACGGGCACCGAATGGTCGGCCCCAACCGGGGGGAGCTGGCCGGAGGCGACATCGGAGAGGGCCGCATGGCCGAGCCGGAGGAGATCGTCGACGCCGCCGCCGGGTTGATGGCCGGGCCTCTCGACGGCGTGCATGTTCTCGTGACCTCCGGCGGCACCCGCGAGGCCGTCGACCCGGTTCGATATCTCGGCAACCGCTCGTCCGGGAAGATGGGTCACGCCATCGCGGCCGAGGCGGCCCGGCGGGGCGCCCAGGTCGACCTCGTGACTGCGGCCACCATCGCCGACCCTCCCGGAGCCAGGGTGCACCGGGTCGACTCTGCCCAGGAGATGCTGGAAGTCGTGGACAAGATCACACCCGACGTGGCCGTGTTCGCAGCCGCCGTGGCCGACTTCCGCCCGGTCGACCCCTCGGGGCAGAAGCTGGCGCGGCGGGACGGCCCCCCTTCGATAACACTCGAGCCAACGCCCGACATCCTCGCGTCGGTGGTGGCCAGGGACGACGACACCTTCACGGTGGGGTTCGCAGCAGAGACCGGTGGGATGGAGCGAGCAGTCGCCAAAGCCCGCACCAAGGGCGTCGATCTGCTCGTGTACAACAACGTAACCGAGGAAGGGTCCGGGTTCGCCACCGATACCAACCGCGTCGTCATCGTCGATCCCGACGGGTCGACCGAGGAGTGGCCCACCCTTCCCAAGCCGGAGGTGGCCGCCCGTTTGTGGGACCTGATCGCAGCCCGCACCGGCCGCAGCTGACGGCCGCCCACGATCCGGGGGGCCGTCGATCGAAGGCCGGGTCCCTCGGTGCGTTCCGATGATCGAACCGCTTTTCCTGACGGAGGTGACTCTTCCCGTCGACCACCCCAGGTTCGGGGATCCCTGTCCCGTCTACGCCTTCCTGGTGCACCATGCCCAGGGTCCGGTGCTGGTCGATACCGGATTGGGGCGGGGCCACGAAGGTGTCGATGAGCGCTTCTCGCCCGTTCACCGTCCTCTCGACAGGGCGCTGCGCCAGCACGGAGCCGACCCTGCCGATGTGATCATGGTGATCAACTCTCATCTGCACCTCGATCACTGTGGCAACAACTCCCGCTTCCCGGGTGTGCCGGTGGTCGTCCAGGAAATCGAATACGCGGCGGCCCACCAGCCCCGTTACACGATCCCCGAGTGGGTCGACTTCCCCGGCGCCACATGGGAGATGGTCACGGGAGAGACAGAGATGCTCCCGGGCCTTCGCGTGCTGCCCACACCGGGGCACACGGCCGGGCACCAGTCGGTGGTCGTCGAGGCCGCCGCGGGTCTGGAGGTGATTGCTGCCCAGGCGGTGTACGACGCCGAGGAGCTGGAGACGGGGGAGTCGACCGAGCCATTGACGGCCCAGGAGGCGGCGGCGACTTCGGAATCGGCTCGCATGATCAAGGCGCTCCAGCCGACGGCCGTCTATTTCAGTCACGATTCCCGGACATGGCCGATCCACTAGCCGCTCCCCCGGCCCTTGTCACGCCGATGTCGATCGACATGGTGCAGCTAGAGGCACGTCCGGCTCAGGTCCCGGGATGATCGACCTCGCGACCTCCCTTGGCCGGCGACCGCCGTGACAGCCCAGTCATCGATCGAACGCGGCTCCGGGCGGATCGTTGGATCTCGCTAAGCTGACCGGGAATGTCACAGCGCTGGTACTTCTCGTCCGAATCCGTGACGGAGGGCCACCCCGACAAGGTGGCCGACGCCGTCAGCGACGCGGTGCTCGACGACGTCCTCCGCCACGATCCGAACGGGAAGGTGGCGTGTGAGACCCTGGTGACCACCAACCGGGCGATCGTGGCCGGGGAGCTCAACAGCGAGCACAGCCCCGACTTCGAGACAATCGCCCGTACCACCATCGCCGAGCTGGGCTATGTGGACGACACGCACTTCAAGGCGGACGAGATCGACGTCCTGGTGCTGGCCCACACCCAGTCACCCGACATCAACCAGGGTGTCGATCGGGGCGACCTCGATGCCCTGGGAGCCGGAGATCAGGGCATCATGTTCGGCTACGCAGTGGACGAGACGCCCGAGCTGATGCCGTACCCGATCCAGACGGCACACCGGCTGGCGGAGGCCCTCGCCCGCGTCCGCAAGGAGGGGATACTCGACTACCTGCGTCCCGACGGCAAGACCCAGGTGACCGTCGAGTACGACGGCGACCGGCCCGCGCAGGTCACGTCGGTGCTGGTGTCGGCGCATCATTCCGCCGACATGGACCAGGAGCAGATGGAGAAGGAGGTCTGGAACGAGGTTGTGGTCCCGACCGTTCCCGAGGGGATGCTGGCCGAAGAGGCCGCTTTCTTCTTCAATCCCACCGGGAAGTTCGAGATCGGAGGCCCCCACGCCGACACGGGCCTCACGGGACGCAAGATCATCGTCGACACCTACGGTGGCTACGCCCGCCATGGAGGGGGCGCTTTCTCGGGCAAGGACCCCTCCAAGGTCGACCGCTCTGCCGCCTACGCCGCCCGCTGGGCAGCCAAGAACGTCGTGGCGGCCGGGTTGGCGAACCGCTGCGAGCTCCAACTCGCCTACGCCATCGGACGGGCCGACCCGTTCTCGGTCCATGTGGAGACCTTCGGTACCGCCCGGATCGATCCGGCCGCCATCACCTCACTCGTCCAGGAGTACTTCGACTTCCGGCCCGGAGCCATCATCAAGCGACTGGACCTCCTCCGCCCGATCTACCGGCCCACCACCGCTTACGGTCACTTCGGGCGGGAAGGCTTCCCCTGGGAGAGCACCGAGCCCGCCGCCGAGCTGCGCCGGGCCGCCGGGGCACCCTGACCGCCGCCGCCCGGGTCGTCCCGGCCGTTCCCACCTTCGCGGTGGACGACGGGTTCTGGTATTCGGTACCCCTCTCGCATACCACCCGCATCGGGGTCGGCACGATCGTGCGGGTCCCCCTGGGAGCACGGCGTGTGCGCGGCTACGTGGTCGAGATCGGCGACCGGCCCACCGATGGCCTCAAGCCCATTGCGGGAGTCTCCGGCGACCTCGACGTGTTCGACGAGCGGCTACGCGACGCCCTCCTGTGGGCGGCTCGCTACTACGTGGCCCCCGTGGCGGCGATGCTGGAGCGGGCAGCACCCCCCAACCTCCCCTCCAAGCCGCCCGTGCCATCTCCGCCAACGACGGTCCAGGGGTCCTGGCGGCATCCCCTCGACCCCTTGGTCGAGGCGGTGCAGGAGGGCAAGAAGCGTTCCGTCACGGCACTGCTGTCACCCTGGGAGGACATGTCGTGGCTGACGGCACTGGCACCGCTCGTGAGCGGCGGCGGTTCCGTCCTGGTGGTGGCTGCCACAGCCGCCGAGACCGCCATGGTCACACGGAGCGCCCGGGAGGTCCTGGGCGACAGCGTGCTGACCGTGAGCGGGGACCACGATGACGCCACCCTCACCGCCGCCTGGTCGCGGGCTGCCTCCGTCTCCGGGCAACTCATCGTGGGCACCCCCCGCCTGGCGGCGTGGAGGATCGCCGGTCTTGCCGCCGCCGCGGTGTTGGAGGAGGGACGGAGAGCCATGAAGGATCGACAGACCCCCACCGTCTCGGTTCGCCGGCTGATGATGACCCGTGCCCGCCTGGAGGGGTTCGCCCAGGTGTACGTGGGTCCGACCCCTTCGCTCGACCTGATGGCGTCGGGCGTCGAGATCGTCCGGACCGCGAACCGGGCCTGGCCCCTCGTGGAGGTGGTGGATCGCAACGAGGAGCCGCCGGGAAGCGGCCTCCTCAGCGCCAGGGCACGAGCAGCCATCGCGGCGATGCTCCGCCAGGGCGGGCGGGTCTTCGTGTTCACCCACCGTCGTGGATACGCCCCTGCCTACCGGTGCGGCTCCTGTCGGGAACTGCGACGCTGCGCCACGTGCGGCTCTCGCCCCGAGCCGGGCGAGGCATGCCCCCGGTGCGGAGCCCCGTCCCGCCCCTGCCCGGGCTGCGGCGGCTCCACGTTCGAGCCCCTGGGGGCGGGAGCAGGCCGGGTCCTCCATGAGCTGAGAGGACTCCTGGGGGACCGCGTCGCCCCTGCGGGGGAGGAGGCAGACGTGACAGTGGGTACCGAAGCCGACCTGGCGTCGTTGGGAGGAGTCGACCTAGCCGTGGCGGTCGACGTGGACGGCCTGGCACTCGGCAGCCATTTCCGGGCGGCCGAGGAGGCGCTTCGGGTGCTGGCGCGGGTGGCCGGACGGGTGAGACGCGGCCGCGGCCATCGCCTGATCCTCCAGACATCCCTGCCCGAGCAACCTCTCGTGGCCGCCCTCCGGCGCGGCGACCCACTCGAGTTCCTCCAAACCGAGCTGAGCGAGCGGGAGAAGATGGGCTACCCCCCGGCCCAGGACCTGATCGTCATCGAGACCCGCGGGGCCGACGAGGAGGTCGACTCCCACATCCGGGAAGTCTCCGGCGACACGACCGTCATGGGCCCGGCCTCCACCCGGGGTACCCGGCGCTGGCTCGTCCAGGGATCAGAGCTCGGCAGGTTCAAAACGGCGCTGCGGCCCCTGGTACAGCGATGGCGTGACTCCGGGGCGACCGTGCGGATAGACGTCGATCCCATCGACCTCTGAGTATCGGGTCCCGTCCCGCGGGCCCGGGCCGGGAAGAATGCCGATCTGGCCGACCCGTCTCGTTTCGTCTGAGTAGGGTTGCCCGGCGACGAGAGGAGGCATTCGTGACTGCACCCGCAGAAAGCATCTCCGAGCTCAACTACGGGCTCGACGACGTACCGGAGCCATTCCCCAAGGCCCTGGGATTGGGCTTCCAGCATGTCCTCACGATGTTCGGAGCCACCGTGGCCGTGCCCCTCCTCCTGGGACCATTCATGGACATGGATCGGGGCCAGATCGCCATCCTGGTCAGCTCGGTGTTCATCTGCTCGGGGATCGCCACATTCCTGCAGCTCACCGTGGGCTCGCGACTCCCGATCGTCCAGGGGGTGTCGTTCTCGTTCCTGGCGGCCTTCTTCGCCATCATCGCTGCCCATCCCGGCCCCGACGCCATGCGCTACATCGCCGGGGCCATCATCCTGGGAGCGATCATCGAGATCGCCGTCGGATACGGCGGCCTCTTCGGCATCCTGCGGCGCTACGTCACCCCGATCACGATCGGCCCCGTCATAGCCCTCATCGGCCTGGCCCTGTTCGGGCCGGCCGCAGACGCCTCCTCGGCCCATTGGCCGATGGCGCTGCTGATGCTGGCCCTGGTCTTCGTCTTCTCGCTGATCCTGGCCCCCAAGGTCCGGTTCTTCTCCCTGTTCCCCATCCTCCTGGCGATCGTCACGTCGTACGTGGTGGCCTGGATACTCACAGGGGCAGGCGTGTTCACCGCCGACCATCCGGCGGCGGTCACATTCGCGGGAGTGGGTGAGTCACCCTGGGTCCGCGGAGTCGAGGTGGGTGGAGGGGGCATCCTCTTCCCCTGGGGTACGCCGCGGTTCGACCTCGGGTTCTTCTTCGCCATCCTGGCCGCCTACCTGGCCTCGATGATCGAGTCGTTCGGCGACTACCACGCCGTGTCCCGTATCGCCACCGGGCGCGACCCGGATGCGAAGACCATCAGCCGCGGTATCGGCTCCGAGGGTCTGGGATGCTTCTCCACCGGTCTGTTCGGCGGCTTCTCGTCGACCTCCTACTCCGAGAACATCGGACTGGTGGGGTTGACCAAGGTGGCGAGTCGCTACGTCGTCCTGCTCGGCGCCGGAGTGCTGATCGTGCTCGGGCTGATCACCAAGTTCGGGGCGGTGGTGGCCACGATCCCGGGGCCGATCGTGGGCGGAGCGTATCTGGCGCTGTTCGGCCTGATCGCCGCCGTCGGCCTGTCGCTGCTGCAACGCGCCGACATGAACTCGCAGCGCAACCTGCTGATCGTGGGCTTCGTGCTGTTCTCGGGGTTCGTCTTCCCCCACTACTTCGGGACCGTGGAGAACTTCAGCCTCGGCCCGCAGTGGCTGACCGACATCGTGACCTCGGTCGGTTCCTCGGGGATGGCGGTGGCGGCGGTGTTCGGCCTGCTGCTCGACAACATCATCCCCGGCACGCCGGAAGAGCGAGGCATGATCGGTAGCGAGCCGATCGAGCATCCCGCCTAGCGAGCCTGGGGCCGGTGCGTCGCGGCCTCTGACCCGAGGGCCCTCTGTTCTCGTTTTTCGGTGGTCGGTTCCCAGTCTGACTGCTGCCTGTCGTGGCTAGTGTTGGAGTCGGGTCGATCTGACGCGCCGTCGATCCGCCAGATGTCGAGAGGAGCAATGATCATGGCAAACACAGTTCGAGCAGCGATCCTGCAGACGTCGTGGACCGGCGACTCCGAGTCGATGGTCGACAAGCACGTCAAATACGCCGAGCAGGCCGCCGACGACGGTGCCCGGGTGATGTGCTTCCAGGAGATCTTCAACACCCCCTACTTCTGCCAGGTGCAGGACAACGAGCACTTCGCCTCGGCCGAGCCGATACCCGATGGCCCGACGATGCAGCGAATGATCCAGCTCGCCAAGGACACGGAGATGGTGCTCGTGGTGCCCATGTTCGAGAAGGCCGACGAGGGTTTCTACTACAACACGGCCGCGGTCGTCGACGCCGACGGAACGTACCTCGGCAAGTATCGCAAGACCCACATCCCCCACGTGCAGGGATTCTGGGAGAAGTTCTACTTTCGGCCCGGGAACCTGGGCTATCCCATCTTCGACACGAAGGTGGGCCGTATCGGCGTCTACATCTGCTACGACCGCCACTTCCCCGAGGGATGGAGGGCGCTAGGCCTGGCGGGGGCGAAGATCGTCTTCAATCCCTCCGCCACCAGCCGGGGCCTGTCGATGTACCTGTGGAACCTCGAGCAGCCGGCGTCGGCGGTCGCCAACGAGTACTTCATCGGGGCGATCAACCGGATTGGAAAGGAACCCTACGGCGACAACGACTTCTACGGATCCTCCTATTTCGTCGACCCCAGGGGCCAGACCGTGGGCGAGCCCGCCTCCGACACCGATGAGGAACTGGTCGTCCGCGACCTCGACCTGGACATGATCGACGACGTGCGCAAGACCTGGGCGTTCTACCGGGATCGCCGTCCCGATGCCTACGACTCCCTGGTAGCTCCATGAGGGCTCGCTCCGCTCGCCGTTCTCGGTTCTCGGTTCTCGGTTCTCAGTCGACCGACGACCGGGAACTGACAACCGACGACCCGGTACGACGATGAGCGCGCACGGAGAGCTCCTGGCGCGACACAGGGCCGTGATGCCGTCGTGGCTGGCGTTGTACTACGAGCAGCCCATCTCGCTCATAGACGGGGAGGGACGGCGAGTGACCGATGCCGAGGGGGTCACCTACCTGGACTTCTTCGGTGGGATCCTCACCACCATGACCGGCTACAACGTCCCCGAGATAGTGGCGGCGGTCAAGGCGCAGGCCGAGAAGATGGTCCACACGTCGACCCTCTATCTCATCGAGTCCCAGATCGAACTGGCGGAGCGGATCGCCGAGCTGTCGGGGATACCCGACGCCAAGGTCTTCTTCACCAATTCGGGTACCGAGGCGAACGACACGGCGTTGATGCTCGCCACCCAATATCGGCGGTCCAACCAGATCCTGGCGCTGAGAGGCAGCTACCACGGCAAGTCCCACTCTGCGGTGGCGATAACCGGGCAACGCTCCTGGTCACCGACCTCACTCTCACCTTTCGACGTGACCTACGTGCACTCCGGATACAAGCTCCACTCGCCGTTCGGTCACCTGGCCGACGACGAGTTCACGGCGGCGTGCGTCGCCGACCTCGAGAACCTCCTCGATGTCGCTACCGCCGGAGATGTCGCCGCCATGATCGCCGAGCCGATCCAGGGTGTGGGGGGTTTCGCCACCCCGCCCGACGGCTTCTTCGGGGCGATGAAGGAAATACTCGACCGCCACGGAATCCTGTTCATCACCGATGAGGTCCAGACCGGATGGGGGAGGACCGGCGAGAACTTCTGGGGATACCAGTCCCACGGGATCACCCCCGACATCCTCACCTTCGCCAAGGGGTTGGGCAACGGCCTGGCAATCGCCGGGGTGGTCGCCAGAGGGGAGATCATGGACTGTCTGGGAGCCAACTCGATCTCGACGTTCGGTGGGAACCCGCTGGCGACGGCCGGGGCGCTCGCCAACCTCAACTACGTCATCGACCACGATCTCCAGGCGAATGCCTACAAGATGGGAGGGCAGCTGCGGGAGGGTCTCGACGCCATCGCCGGGGAGGCACCCGAGGTCGTCGAGGTTCGGGGCAAGGGCCTGATGGTGGGCGTAGAGTTGGGGTCGGGTGACGGGAAGCCCGATGCGGCGCTCACCGCCCGGGTCATGGAAGAGGCCAGGGCCGGCCGCCTCCTCATCGGCAAGGGCGGCCTCTACGGGAACACCCTCCGGATCGCCCCGCCGCTCACAGTCACCGCAGACGAGATCGCCGAGGGGATCGGAATCATCGAGTCCGCAGTCAAGAGAGCCACAGGAGGCTGATAGCCATGGCACGCACCATCATCGAGAAAGGAACCGTCGTCACCGCCATCGATCAGACGGCCGCCGACATCCTGATCGAAGCCGGAAAGGTGGTGGGCCTGGCTGCATCCGGGAGCCACGGGTGGTCTGCCGACGAGGTGATCGATGCCTCCGGCAAGTACGTCATCCCCGGAGGGATCGACGTGCACACCCACATGGAGCTCCCCTTCGGGGGCACGTTCGCCTCCGACACCTTCGAGACCGGGACCCGGGCAGCGGCCTGGGGAGGCACCACCACCATCGTCGATTTCGCCGTCCAGGCCAAGGGCCAGGGACTGCTCGAGGGGTTCGAGGCGTGGCAGGAGAAGGCCTCGGGCAACTGTGCCATCGACTATGGGTTCCATCTCATCGTGGGAGACGTGAACGAACAGACCCTCAAGGAGATGGAAACCGCTTTCGAGGACGGTGTGACCAGCTTCAAGATGTTCATGGCCTACCCCGGGGTGTTCTACTCCGACGACGGGCAGATCTTCCGGGCGATGCAGAAGGCCGCGGAGAACGGGTCGACCGTCATGATGCACGCCGAGAACGGGATCGCCATCGACGTGCTGGTCGAGCAAGCCCTCCAGCGGGGCGAGACGGACCCCATCAACCATGGGCTCGTACGCAGGTCGATCCTCGAGGGCGAGGCGACCCACAGGGCGATCAAGCTGGCCGAACTGGCCGATGTACCCCTCTATATCGTCCACATGTCGGCCCTGGAGGCCCTGGAGGAGGTGACGATCGCCCGGGATCAGGGACTGGACGTGTTCGCCGAGACCTGCCCTCAGTACCTGTTCTTGGACCTGGGGAAGCTCGGAGACGGCTTCGAAGGCGCCAAGTACGTCTGCTCTCCGCCACTCCGGGACAGAGCCGCGGGTCATCAAGAGGAGCTGTGGGAGGGTCTCCGCCGCAACGACCTCCAGATCGTCTCGACCGATCACTGCCCGTTCTGCATGGATCCCTTCGACGGCCTCATCGCCCAGAAGCGCCTGGGCGAGGCCGACTTCTCGAAGATCCCCAACGGGATGCCGGGTGTCGAGCCCCGGATGGAGCTCATGTACGAGGGAGGGGTAGCTCAAGGTCGGATCGACCTGAACCGCTGGGTCGAGATCTGTTCCACTGCCCCGGCCAAGATGTTCGGGATGTACCCCGACAAAGGGACCATCGCCGTCGGGTCCGATGCCGACATCGTCCTCTTCGACCCGAGCGCCGCCAAGACGATCTCCGTCGACAACCAGCACATGCGGGTCGACTACTCGGCCTATGAGGGGGTAGAGGTCTCGGGTTCGGTCGACACCGTCCTGAGCCGCGGCCGGGTCATCGTCACGGATGGCTCCTATCGCGGCGAGCCCGGTCATGGCCGCTACATCTCCCGAGGAACCAACCAGTATGTCCGCTAGCGAACGACCCGATCCGTTTTCGCGCATCAAATGCGCGCTATAGCGCGCATTTGATGCGCGAAAACGGGATCTAGGAGACCAACAATGAGAACCATCTCGCATTGGATCGGTGGGAAGGCGTGGGCCGAGGCACCTGAGCGCACGGGACCCGTGTTCAACCCCGCCACCGGAGATCAGAGCGGCGAGGTCGCCCTCGCCACCGTCTCGGAGGTCGATGCAGCCGTATCGGTGGCGCGTGAAGCCTTCGAGGAGTGGCGCCATGTACCGGTGACGAGACGTCAGAACGTCATGTTCGAGTTTCGTCGCATCGTCTACGACCGGCGGAACGAGATGGCCGAGCTGCTCACCTCCGAGCACGGCAAGACGATTCCCGACGCTCTGGGTGAGGTCCAGCGCGGCCTCGAGGTGATCGAGTTCGCCTGCAACATCGCCCACCTGACCAAGGGCGAGTACTCCGAGCAGGTCTCCACCGGGGTCGACACGTTCACGATCCGCCAGCCCCTCGGGGTGGTGGCGGGCATCACCCCGTTCAATTTCCCGGCGATGGTCCCGATGTGGATGTATCCGCTGGCGATCGCGGCCGGGAACACGTTCGTGCTCAAGCCATCGGAGAAGGACCCTTCCGTCTCCCGGCTCGCCGCCGAGTGGCTGGCCGAGGCCGGTCTCCCATCCGGCGTCTTCAATGTCGTGCACGGCGACAAAGTCGCTGTCGACAGGATCCTCGAGCATCCCGACATCGCCGCCGTCTCCTTCGTCGGCTCCACTCCGATCGCCCGCTACATCTACGAGAACGGCACCAGGCACGGCAAGCGCGTCCAGGCGCTGGGTGGAGCCAAGAACCACATGGTCGTCCTGCCCGACGCCGACATGGAGCTGGCCGCAGATGCCGCCGTCTCGGCCGGGTTCGGCTCGGCCGGTGAGAGGTGCATGGCCATCTCGGTGGTGGTAGCGGTGGGCGATGCCGGCGACCATCTGCTTCCCATGGTGGAAGAGCGGATCGCAAAGCTCCGCACCGGCCCCGGTGACGATCCCGACACCGAGATGGGCCCGTTGATCACCGCCGAGCACAAGGACAAGGTCGTCGGGTTCATCGACAAGGGCGTGGACGAAGGAGCCCTGCTCCTCACCGACGGACGCGGGTTCGCCCCCGACGGCTACGAGAACGGCTTCTACGTCGGGCCCACTCTCTTCGATCAGGTCACACCCGACATGGAGATCTACAAGAACGAGATCTTCGGGCCGGTCCTCTCCACGGTGCGAACCGGGTCGTACCGGGAGGCCATCGATATGATCAATGCCTCTCCCTATGGGAACGGCACGGCCGTGTTCACGCGAGACGGCGGAGCAGCCCGGATGTTCCAGAACCTCATCCAGGTGGGGATGGTCGGCATCAACGTCCCTATCCCGGTACCGCTGGCGTTCTTCAGCTTCGGTGGTTGGAAACAATCCCTCTTCGGTACCCATCCGATCTACGGGCCTGGCGGGGTCGACTTCTACACCCGCCCCAAGGTCGTGATCAGCCGCTGGCCCGACCCCGCCCACAGGGGCATCGATCTCGGTTTCCCCCAACATGGCCAGTGAGCCCTCACTGCGCTCGCTCGTCGGTACTGAAGACCGGAGGCCGAGAACCGGAAACGCCGCCTGCAGGGAGGCTTGATGGATCTCGGGGTAGTGATTCAGACCAACCCTCCCTCGTCGAAGCTCATCGAGCTGACGAAGCTGGCAGAGCAGAACGGCTTCACCTACGGGTGGACCTTCGACTCCCACGTGCTGTGGCAGGAGCCTTTCGTCATCTACTCCCAGATGCTGGCCAACACCGAGCGGATGATCGTCGGCCCGATGGTCACCAACCCGGGCACCCGGGACTGGACGGTGCTGGCGTCGCTCTTCGCCACCCTCAACGAGATGTTCGACGGACGCACCATCTGCGGCATGGGGAGGGGCGACTCGGCGCTGCGCTACATCGGGAAGAAGCCCACCACGCTCGCCACCATGGTCGAGTCGATGGAGGTGATCAAGACGCTGGTGGCAGGCGGCACCGTAACCCTCAACGGCAAACAGATCCGGATACCGTGGATCCCCGAAGGTGGCGGCTGGGACCTACCCATGTGGGGTGCCGGTTACGGGCCCAGGGCCCTGGCGACCGTGGGCCATCATTGCGACGGCTTCATCCTCCAACTCGCCGACCCGCAGATCCTCGAATGGACGATGGGGGCCGTCCGCCGGGCGGCCGAAGAGGCGGGACGTGATCCCGACGCCATCGACATCTGCGTGGTGGCGCCCGCCTACGTGGGCGATGACATCACTCACCAGCGCGACACCGTGCGCTGGTTCGGGGGAATGGTGGGCAACCACGTCGCCGACCTGGTGGACCGATACGGCAAGGAAGGCCCCATACCGACGGCGCTCACCGACTACATCGAGGCGCGCAAGGGTTACGACTACGACCACCACGGGAAAGCGGACAACCCTTCCACGGATTTCGTTCCCGATGAGATCATCGATCGCTTCTGTGTGCTCGGGTCGGTGGACGACCACGTCGCCAAACTGACCGAGCTGAGAGACATGGGAGTGGACCAGTTCGGCGTTTATCTCATGCACGACAGTCGCGAGGCCACGCTCGAGGCCTACGGCAGCAAGGTCATTCCAGCCGTCACCGGCGCCTGATATCCCCGCCCCAGAGCCCTTTTCGCGCACCGAATGCGCGCTATAGCGCGCATTCGGTGCGCGAAAACGGGTCGTCGGTTCAGAGCGGTGGTGACGGCGGAACCGGAGTCGAAGTGGCTAGGGTGCGACCGTCGCAACCGCCCCCGACGAAGGAGCGTACATGACCCAGCCGCCCGAAGGATCACCCCCGCCCCCGCCCGCCGGGGAAACCCCGGGCCCCCTCGCCGAGTGGGCCGACCGGGTGGTGGCGACCCTCATCGACTTCGTGTTCATAGTCGCCATCGGTCTGGTCGTCTTCATCCTCTCGGCGATCGTCGGCATCGTCTCGGACATACTCGCCGGACTCGTCACGGGCATCGGCTACTTCGCCCTCTCCATCTACGGCCTCTACCTGGGTTACCTGGAGGGGATAAGGGGCCAGAGCCCGGGTAAGGCGATCCAGGGACTGAAGATCGTGAAGATCTCCGACGGGGAGGTGCTGGGAGGCGGCATGGGCATCGTGCGGCGAATCGCACACTTCGTCGACTCGATTATCTGCTATCTGGGCTTCCTGCTTCCCCTCATCGACGCCCGCAAGCAGACGATCGCCGACAAGATGCTCGACACGGTCGTCCTCAGGGATCAGGAGAAGCGCCCCTTCAGCCAGGCGATCTTCATGCCCTGATCGCGCCGGTACCCTTCCGGGTCATGGCGATCTTCCCGATACGGACATTCGGCGATCCCGTCCTTCGTACACCGGCGAAGGAGGTGACGGTCGTCGACGACAAGATCCGCAAGCTGGTCGAGGACATGGTCGAGACGATGTACGACGCCCCCGGAGTGGGACTGGCGGCTCCCCAGATCGGTGTGGGGCTGAGGGTGGCCGTCTTCGACACGGGGGACGGGCTCGGTGCCCGGACGATGATCAACCCGGAACTGGTCGAGGCGTCGGGGGAGTGGGTGTACGAGGAGGGCTGCCTGTCGGTGCCGGGCTACTGGTGGGAGATCGAGAGGCCCGAATACGCCAGGATTCGGGCGCTGGACGAGAACGGCGACGAGGTGACCTACGAGGGAAGCGAGCTGATGGGACGCGTCCTCCAGCACGAGTATCAGCATCTCGACGGGATCCTGATCATCGATCAGCTCCCTCGCCGAGAGAGAAAGCGGGCCCTCAAGGAGCTGAGCGAGCAGGCGCTGGGGATATGAGGCAGCCGTGAAAGTGGTGTTCGCGGGGACGCCGCCGGAGGCGGTTCCATCGCTCGAGATCCTCCACGACCTCAACGACGTTCGTCTCGTCGTCACGAGACCCGATCGCCCTCGGGGACGGTCGGGTGCCCCCCGACCACCGGCCGTGAAGACCGCCGCCGCCTCGCTGGGCCTGGAGATGGCCCAACCCGAGGACGCCGTCGAGCTGGGGGAGGTACTGGGGGTCCAGGCTTTCGACGTCGGGGTGGTCGTCGCCTTCGGGATGCTCCTGCGACCCGAGGTCCTGGCCATCCCATCCCGCGGCTTCGTCAATGTCCATTTCTCGCTTCTCCCCCGATGGCGGGGAGCGGCGCCCGTGGAGAGGGCGATCATGGCCGGCGACGTCGAATCGGGCGTGTCGATCATGGTGATGGAGGAGGGACTCGACACCGGACCGGTCCTGGCCAGCCAGCGAACTGCCATCCATCCCGCCGATACCGGGGGATCACTGCGGGAGCGGCTGGCGGAGATGGGAGCTCGTCTCCTGGCCGAAACGCTTCCTGCATGGGTGGCAGGAGAGATAGATGCCATCCCCCAGGACCCCGAAAAGGCAACCTACGCCGCGCGGATCGAGAGCTCGGATCGAGTCCTCGATCCCGGCATGAGCCGTCGCGATTTCGTCAACCGAGTCCGGGCGCTGTCGCCCTCCCCGGGCGCCCGCCTCCGGATCGGGGCCGAGTACCACAAGATCCTGGAGGTAGCTCTCCACGGCGAGGGAACCGATACGGGCCGATGGGCCGAGGTGGAGGGGAGGCCGGCGCTGGGTGTCTCCGACGGAGCCGTCGCCATCTACCGGATCCAGCCGCCGGGAAAGCGCCCGATGTCGGGCGAGGAGTGGCTGCGGGGACGCCGGCTACCCGGATGACCGCTCTGTCACCGGTTGTGTCGGGGTAGGTCGATAGACTCAGGAGACGATGAGACCAATCCGGATCGCGCCCTCCGTCCTGGCCGCCGATTTCGCCCGGCTCGGAGAGCAGGTCTCCAAGGTCGCCCCCCACGTCGACAGCCTGCACCTCGACATCATGGACGGGCATTTCGTTCCGAACCTGAGCTTCGGGTTGCCGGTCGTGGCGGCGCTACGGCGCGAGGTGGATCTCCACTTCGACTGTCACCTCATGACGACCAACCCGGCGGCCTACATTGCCGAATTCGCCACAGCGGGAGCCAACCTGCTGACGATGCACATCGAAGCGATCCCCGACCCGACCGAGGCCTCCGAACTCACTCGCCGGGCCGGGCTCGAGTTCGGCCTGGTGGTGAACCCTGCGACCCCGCTGGCAGGCGTCCTTCCCTTCCTGGAGTCGTGTGACATGCTCGTGGTGATGTCGGTCGAGCCGGGTTTCGGCGGGCAGTCCTTCATCCCCGAGGTCCTGGGCAAGGTGGAAGCGGCGCGAGAATGGGTTGAGTCGCGAGGCCTAGAGGTCGATATTCAGATCGACGGGGGCATGACCCCCGAGACTGCGCCCCAGGCCCGGGACGCAGGTGCCAACGTGTTCGTGGCGGGAACGGCGATCTTCGCCGATCCCGACCCCGCCGGAGCCGCAGCCAGATTGAGACGAATCATCGAGGAGACATGACCGAGCGCATCCTGGTCGCCGATGACGATCCAGACATCCTCCAGGTGGTGCGTGTCAACCTGGAGCTGGAGGGCTACGACGTCGAGACGGCTCTCGACGGTCAGGAGGCCCTCGACAAGGCCGTCACCAGCCCCGTCGACCTCATCCTCCTCGACATCATGATGCCGCGCATGGACGGCCTCACCGCCCTCCACAGGATTCGCGCCCACGCCTCCACCGGGAACGCCTCCATCATCCTCCTCACCGCCCGAGGTCTCCCTGAGGATCGGGTCAGGGGTCTGGAGCTGGGAGCGGACGACTACATCACCAAGCCCTTCGACGTCTCCGAGCTGGTAGCTCGGGTGAAGGCGGTCCTCCGACGTACCCAGGCCGCTCGGGACCTGTCCCCGTTGACGGGACTGCCCGGCAACTTCCGGATCTCCCAAGAAATCGAGGAGCGGATCGCCGCCGGCCGCATCTTCGCCCTGATCCACGGCGACATCGACAACTTCAAGGCGTTCAACGATCACTACGGATTCATGCGCGGTGACGAGGTGATCCGCTTCTCCGGTCGCTGCCTCCAGGTCTCGGCTGCCGCCATCGGACAGCCCGATGCCTTCGTCGGCCACATCGGCGGTGACGACTTCGTCGCCATCATCTCCGGCGACAGCGCCGAGGCCTACTGCAAAGAGGTCATCGAGCGCTTCGACGACGGAATCCTCGACTATTACGACACCGCCGACGCCCTGCGTGGCTACATCGAGGTGGTGGACAGGCGCGGGGAGCGGTACGCAGTACCGGTGGCATCGATCTCGCTCGGTGTCGCCACCAATGCCAACAGGGAGATAACCACCCAGTGGGAGGCGTCGGCGCTGGCGGTGGAGATGAAGGAGTTCGCCAAGAAGCATTCCGGCTCGTCCTACGAGATCGATCGTCGCACGAACTGAGGGGCGATGCCTTGACCGTCGGCGAGGCCGAACTGGGAGCGATGCGGCGAGCGATCGCCCTGGCCGGGCAGACGCATCCCCACCCGAATCCCCGTGTAGGAGCCGTGATCCTCGACTCGAGCGGTGCCACGATCGCCGAAGGCTTCCATCACGGCCCGGGTCGCCCTCACGCCGAACGCGAAGCCTTGTCCGCTCTGTCCGCCCCGATACCGGAGGGGGCCACCTTGGTCGTGTCGCTGGAGCCGTGCCACCATCACGGCCGGACACCGCCCTGCACCGAGGCGATCGTCCAAGCCGGGATAACACGGGTCGTCGTCGGTGCAGTCGATCCCGACCCCAGGGTGTCGGGTTTGGGGCTGGAAGCCCTCCGTGGCAGAGGCGTGGCGGTCGTAGCGGGGATCCTCGATGAGGAGGTGGAGGCATCCGACCCCGCCTACTTCCATCATCGCCGCACCGGACGGCCACGGATCACGCTCAAGTCGGCCGTGACGCTCGACGGGCAGATCGCCGCCCTCGACGGAACCTCCCGGTGGATCACCGGCCTGGAAGCACGTAGAGACGCCCAAGAGCTCAGAAAGGCCTCCGACGCCGTGATGGTCGGGGCGGGAACGATCAGAACCGACGACCCCGAGCTGACGGTGCGGCTCGACGATCATCGGGGACGACAGCCGGTGGCGGTGGTGGTGCAGGGTCGCCGCCCTTTGCCACCGGAAGCCGCGGTCTGGGGCCGCTCCGACACTGTGGTCATCACGACCCGGGAACCCGAGCTGGGTGTGGACCATATCGTCGTCGGCGCCGGCAGCGACGGCCGGCCCGACCCCGGTGATGTGGCGGCCGCGCTGGCTGATCGTGGCCTCCTGGCGGTGCTGATGGAGGGTGGGGCCACCCTCGCCCGGGCTCTCTGGAGCGCCGGTCTCGTCGACCACGGCGTCACCTATGTCGGGGCCCGCGTGGCAGGGGGAGTCGGGCTGCCGATGCTGGCCGGCCACTGGGAGACCATGGACGACGCCACCCCGGTGAGGATCCGAGACGTGCGAGCAGTGGGTTCGGATCTACGCATCGAGTGGTTCCCGGTCAGGGAATGACTACTACCGTTGTCGACGGCATGTTCACCGGAATCGTCGAGCATCAGGCGACCGTCGTCTCCGTCGTCGACCTGGAACGGGGTTCGCTCCTCGTGGTCGATGCCGGCCAACTCGCCTCCGGTCTGGGGATCGGAGACTCGGTCGCGATCAACGGGACCTGCCTGACGGTGGTCGAGATCGCCGGCTCCCGGCTCACTTTCGAGGCGGTCGGTGAGACTCTCGACAGAACGAACCTGGGAGATGTCGCAACGGGCCACACCGTGAACCTGGAGCTCCCGATGGTGGCGGGGGGACGCTTCGACGGACACATCGTCCAGGGACACGTGGACGGCATGGGAACGGTCAGGTCGGTGGAGGCCGACGGGGATGGGAGACGAATGAGGATCGAGGTCTCCCCATCCCTCATGCGATACATCGTCGAGAAGGGGTCGATCACCGTCGACGGCGTCAGCCTCACCGTTGCGACGGTGGACGATGATGGTCTGGAGGTGGCTCTCATCCCGCACACACTGAAGGCAACGACCCTCGGCTCCAGGGATGTGAGCGACCGGGTGAACATCGAGGTCGACGTGCTCGCCAAGTACGTCGAGCGCCTCCTCGGGGCCTCCCTGTGACAGAATTCGCCGCCGTGAACGACCTGATCGCCGCCGTCGGGCGGGGTGAGATGGTGATCATGGTCGACGACGCCGACCGGGAGAACGAGGGCGATCTGATCCTGGCAGCCGACCACGCCACACCGGATCGGGTCAGCTTCATGCTCCGGCACACCTCCGGAATCCTATGCATCTCGATGCTGGGGGAGCGGCTCGACGAGCTCGACCTGCCCATGATGGTGGCCAAGAACACCGATGTGCGGAGGACCGCCTTCACAGTGTCGGTGGATGCCTCCGCGGAGATCACGACCGGTATCTCCGGAGCGGACCGGGCCCGTACGATCGCCGCACTCATCGACCCTTCCAGCGAACCTTCCGACCTCGCCCGACCGGGTCACATGTATCCCCTTCGTTACGAGCCCGGTGGCGTCCTCAAACGAGCAGGGCATACCGAGGCGGCCGTCGACCTGGCCACACTCGCCGGGAGGTACCCCGCCGGGGTCCTGGCCGAGGTGATGAACGACGACGGAACCGTTGCAAAGCTCCCGGACCTGTTCCGCTTCGCCGAGGCGCATGGGCTCCTGGTCGGCACCATCGCCGACCTCATCGCCCACCGCCGCAAGCAGGAGAAGCTGGTGGAGCGGATGGTGGAAGCAAGGATCCCCACATCGCACGGCGACTTCACCGCCGTGGGATACAAGTCGCTGGTCGACGACCGCCAGCACGTCGCACTCGTGATGGGCGAGATGGGCGACGGCGCCGACGTTCTGGTCCGGGTCCACTCCGAGTGCCTGACCGGTGACGTCTTCGCCTCACAACGGTGTGACTGTGGAGAGCAGCTCGATCAGGCCCTGGCGATGATCGGAGCCGAAGGTCGAGGGGTGCTCCTGTACATCCGCGGCCATGAGGGACGGGGGATCGGTCTGCTCAACAAGCTGGCGGCGTATGAGCTCCAGGACAAGGGGCTCGACACCGTCGACGCCAACATCGGTCTCGGTCTCCCCGTCGACGCCCGCGACTACGGGGTGGGCTCCCAGATCCTCTATGACCTGGGTGTGAGAACGATGCGCCTGATGACCAACAACCCCACGAAGCGGGCCGGCATCACCGGGTACGGCCTCGAGATCGTCGACCGCATACCGCTCACCACCCATGCAAATCCACACAACCGGCGGTATCTCGACACCAAGGCCACGCGGATGGGTCACAGCTTTCTCGACGGTGAAGAATCCGAGACGTGACCCGGGTCCACAACGTCGCAACCGACCCATACGACGCCCGGCATCTGCGGGTCGGAGTGGTGGCCGCCACCTGGAACCGCTCGATCACCGACCGTCTGCTCGACGGAGCGGTGGAGAGGCTGCGTCAGCTGGAAGTGTCCGAGGTGACCGTCATGCGGGTGCCCGGCTCCCTGGAGCTCCCGCTGGGCGCCAAGCGGCTGGCCACGGCCGGATGCCGGGCGGTGGCGGCGCTGGGAGTCGTCGTCAAGGGCGACACCGACCACTACGACGTGGTCGTATCCGAGTCCGCTCGAGGCTTGACCCTGGTCGCCCTCGAGACCGGCATTCCGGTCACCAACGGGATACTCGCCGTCCACGACATCTCCCACGCCGTCGAACGTGCTCAGCCCGGATCGGCCAACAAAGGAGACGAGGCCGCCGCCGCGGCCGTGGAGGCGGCCCTGGCGCTCCACGCCGTCGACTCGGCCGCCACGACGTGACCATTCCGGCTCTTTCTGATATCCTGTGGTTCTTCCAGCAGACGGAGTCGCAAGCGGAAGCCGCTGCTTCCCACCCGGCCGCCGATGAGGCGAGCCGCGGTAGTCGAACCGAGTCCCCCCCATGGGGGAATACGACGATGAGCAGCAAGGTTTGGCTTGCTGCTCTTTCGTTTGCCGGACCGGGGTTCCCCCGACGGGAGCCACCGACCCGCTCACCTATCCCCAACGACATCTATCAGGAGGTTCTCGCATCGCAGAGCTGCGCGTGAACGGATACATACGTGCCCCCGAAGTTCGGGTGGTTGCCCCGGACGGCGAGCAGATCGGGGTCAAGAAGCTGGCCGAAGCCTTGTGGTTGGCCGAACAACTCGACCTCGACCTGGTGGAGGTGGCGCCCAACGCCAAGCCTCCGGTTTGTCGGCTCATGGACTACGGCAAGTACAAGTACGAGCAGTCCGTCCGTGATCGTGAAGCCCGCAAGAAGCAGACCCGCACCACCATCAAGGAACTGCGGATGAAGGTGCGTATCGGCGACCACGACTTCGACATAAACCGTCGCAAGGCACAGGAGTTCCTGGAGGACGGGGACAAGGTGAAGGTGACCATCCGCTTCCGCGGAAGGGAACAGGAGCGTCCCGAGTACGGTCGTCAGCTTCTCGAGCGATTGATCGGGGAGCTGGAGGAGCAGGCCACCGTCGAGCAGAGCCCCAGCATGGAGGGCCGGAACATGACGATGGTCCTGGCGCCGAGCCGCAGGAGCAGCGCTGGACGGGAGGAAGCGCAGCAGGAGACCCCAGCACAGGAGACCGGGGAGTAAGGAGAACCTATGCCGAAGATGAAGACACACAGCGGCGCCAAGAAGCGCATCAAGGTCACAGGATCAGGCAAGTACATGCGTCGGCAGTCGGGGCGCGGGCACCTGCGGCTCGCCAAAGGCAAGGACACCTACCGGCGACGCACCGGAGAGGTGGAGCTGGCGCCCGGTGACGTGCGCACGGCCAAGAAGCTACTCGGTAGATGACAACGGGAGGTAGACGATGGCACGCGCCAAGTCACCGGTAACCGCCAAGAAGGCGCACAAGAAGGTCCTCGACAAAGCCAAGGGTTACAAGGGTGCCCGCAGCCGCCGTTACAAGACGGCCAACGAGCAGCTCATGCATGCCGGCCAGGACGCCTACCGGGACCGCCGGGCACGAAAGGGAGAGTTCCGCAGGCTCTGGATAACCCGGATCAACGCCGCCGCCCGTCAACACGGCACCACCTACTCGCAGCTCATAGCCGGACTCAAGGCCGCCGACATCGAGATCGACCGCAAGATGTTGGCCGACCTGGCCGTCAACGATCAGGAGGCGTTCTCCGCGCTCGTCGAGGCCGCCACGTCGAACGACTGACGACGGTTGGCTGAAGAGCCCATCCGCTCACCGCGCAACCGGGCGGTCGTCCAGGCCGTGCGGCTGCATCGCGTCCGCGAGCGACGGCAGCGGGGGCGAACCCTGATCGAAGGTCCGCATGCCGTCGCCGGTGCGATGGCCGCAGGCATCGCCATAGAGACGACGTTCGCACTGGAGAACGATCCCCGCTTCGACGACTGGCCTGCCGTCAGAGCGGTGGAGCCCCCGGTCCTGGCACGGCTCGCCGACACCGACACACCGCGGGGCCCCGTGGCGGTGATGCCCATCCCGCCGTGGGAGCCGATCCCTCCCGGCGACTTGCTCGTTCTCGTCGAGGTGAGCGACCCCGGGAACGTCGGCACCATCGTCCGTTCCGCCGCCGCTTTCGAGCTGGGCGTCGTCATAGGGCCCGGCACCGCCGATCCCTGGTCACCCAAGGTCCTGCGGGCTGCAGCGGGAGCCCACTTCCGCACCACCGTCAGCCGCGTCGACGGACCCGGTGAGCTGACCGACCATCGCCTCGTTGCCACGCTCGTGAACGAAGGACTCACCCCTGAGGAGATGGGGGAGGGCCCGTGGGCGTTCCTCATAGGGAACGAGTCCCACGGCCTGGACCGGGAGTGGGCATCCGCAGCCCACGTCAAGGTAAGGATCCCGATGCCTGGTGGGACCGAGAGCCTCAACGCCGGGATGGCGGCGTCGATCATCGCCTACACCCGCCGCATGGGTGAGAATGGATCCCGAAGCGAGAACGGCCCCCACTAACCTCCCCGATCCATGCAAGAAGTCGACCAGCTCGAGGAAGCTCTCGCCGCCGCCCCCGCAGCCGTGGGCTCCGCCAACCACCTCACCGAGCTCGAGAAGGTGGAGTCTGAGCTGCTCGGCAAGGACTCGGTCATCGGACGGATACGCAGCTCCATGGGCAGGCTGGAAGCCGACCGGCGTCCGGCCGTCGGCGCCAAGCTGCATGAGGTGTCGGCGGCGGTGACCGGGCTCGTCACGGCGCGTAGGCGCACCCTGGAACTGGAGGAGGCCAACCGCTTACTCGAGTCCGAACGGATCGATGTGACCCTGCCGATCTGGACCTATCCGACCGGGTTCCTACACCTGATCCAGCAGACTATCGACGAGATCACCGACATCTTCACGGCCATCGGTTACCAGGTGGCCGACGGACCCGAAGCCGAGCTGGCCTGGTACAACTTCGACGCCCTCAACACGCCGCCCACCCATCCTTCCCGGCTCGAGTCCGACACTATGTACCTCGACTACGGGGACCCGGCCGACGAGATGCTGCTACGGACCCAGACCTCTCCGGTCCAGGCGAGGTGGATGGAGGCCAACGACCCTCCCGTGCACGTCATCGTTCCGGGAAAGTGCTACCGAACCGACGCCATCGACGCCACCCACCTCCCCGTCTTCCATCAGATAGAGGGGCTGGCGGTGGACACCGACATCACCTTCGCCGACCTCAAGGGTACGTTGCACTACTTCGCTCGTGAGTTCTTCGGGCCCGGAACCGACATTCGGCTGCGGCCCCACTTCTTCCCCTTCACAGAGCCCTCCGCCGAGCTCGACGTGTCGTGCTTCAACTGCGATGGAGGGGAGCCCGATTGCCGGGTTTGCCGGGGAGCGGGCTGGTTGGAGATGCTCGGCTGCGGGATGGTCGATCCGGCCGTGTTCGAAGCGGTCGGCTACGACCCCCACCAGGTCACGGGATTCGCCTTCGGAGTCGGGGTGGAGCGCCCGGCGATGGTGCGTCACGGCATCACCGACATCCGCAACTTCATCGAGAACGATCTCCGCTTCCTCAGCCAGTTCCCGTTATGAGCCGGAAGTCGGAACTCGGAAGTCGGAAGCCGGGTCGAGATCGCCTCGGAGCGCCCGGAGGCGAAACGACGTGAAGGTCTCGCTGAACTGGCTCTCGGACTACATCGACCTTCCCACCCGGGATACGGCCGAGCTGGGACGCGTCCTGGCGATGCTCGGCCACGAGGTGGAGGGGGTGGAGCGAATCGATGCCGAGTGGAGTCACGTCACGATCGCACGGGTGGAGACCGTCGAACCTCATCCCGACGCCGACCGAGTTCGGGTCTGCACCGTCACCACCACCGGGGAACCCGTGACGGTGGTGTGCGGGGCGTGGAACTTCGAAGCGGGCGCCATCGTCGCCTTCGCCCGACCCGGTGCCACCCTGCCCGGCGGCTTCGAGATAGGCGTGCGCGCCATCAGGGGCGTCGAGTCTCACGGCATGATCTGCTCGGAGAAGGAGCTCGGGTTGGGCGACGACGCCGAGGGGATCCTCGTGCTTCCATCCGGCTCTCCCGTCGGTCGCCCCCTGGAGGAGATCCTGGGTGTACCGGATACCGTGTTCGACCTCGCCATCACCCCCAACCGCCCCGACGCCATGTCCATGTACGGCATCGCCCGTGACCTCGCCGCCTGGTACGAGACGCCGGCGACCCTCCCCACACCGACCCCTCCCACGATCGAGGAGGATGCAGGGATCACGGTGCGCATCGAGGATCCCGTCGGGAACCCGCGCTTCGTGGCGCGCCGGGTGGACGGGGTCGAGGTGACGCAATCCCCGTTGTGGATGCGGACGCGCCTTCAGGCGGCCGGGGTACGTCCCATCTCGAACCTGGTGGACGTGACGAACTACGTGATGCTCGAGCTCGGCCAGCCCCTGCACGTGTTCGACATCGATCGCCTGACCGGTGAACGGTTGACGGTCCGCCGGGCCGAGGAGGGTGAGGCGCTGCGAACACTCGATGCCATCGATCGCCTCCTCACAGCGGAGGACCTCGTCATCTGCGACGACGACGGCCCGACGTCGCTCGCCGGCACCATGGGCGGAGAACGCTCGGAGGTGTCGGAAGCCACCGGTTCCGTTTTGATCGAGGCAGCGACCTGGGACCCGCCCACCGTCATGTACATGTCCCGTCGCCATCAGCTCCGGTCGGAAGCCTCGGCGCGCTTCGAACGCGGCGTCGACCCCGAGCTCCCACCTCTGGCCACACTTCGTGCCGCCGAGATGATCCTCGAGTTGGCCGGCGGACGTCTGCGAAGCGGCTATGTGGACGAGGTCGCCAGGGAGCTGCGGCCACCGACCCTCGACCTGGCCCTGCACGACGTGCGGCGAGTCCTGGGAGACGGGTTCGACTCGACGCGGGTTTCGCATTTGCTCGGCCGGCTGGGGTTTCAGGTGGCCGGTGATGATCCTCTCACCGTCGGGGTTCCGTCCTACCGGCCCGACGTGACCAGACCTGCCGACCTCGTCGAGGAGATCGCTCGCCTGGCCGACTACGACACGTTCGGCGAGCGGCTGCGGATGGGGACCGGCGGCGGCCTCACCTCACCGCAGAGGCGAGCGCGTCGGCTGCGCCAGGCTCTGGCGGCGATCGGATACAACCAAGCGGTGACGCTCCCCTTCGTAATGCCTGCCGAGCTCGACGCTTTCGAGCCCTCTGCGGGACATGAACTGACGCAAACGATCGACGTGAAGAACCCTCTCAGTGAGGAAGAGGCGGTCTTGCGGCCGGCCCTTCTGCCCGGGCTCATCCGGGTGATCCGTCACAATCGCAACCGCGGACACTCCGACGTCGCCGTCTTCGAGCTCGGGCGCACCTTCCATGCCCGGCCGTGGCCGGTCGACCGGCGAGTGCCTGACCAGCCGGAACGGCTGGCGATCGCGGCGACGGGTTCGGTAGGACCGCGCGACTTGACGGGCAGGGGAAGGCCCGCCGACGTCCATTCGATGCTGGCGACGGTTCGTCATGTCGCCGCCACGCTCGGTTTGTCGCTGTCGATCAGGCAGGGGACGGCACCGGGATACCACCCCGCGCGATCCGCCTCGATCTGGATAGACGGAACGGCCATAGGCCACGCCGGTGAGCTCCATCCATTGACGGCGGCCGCCCTCGAGATCGATGGGCGAGTGGCGATGTGCGAGGTCGATCTCGGGCTTCTGGTGGATAGGCGCACCGAGATCGCCTACCGACCCGTGAGTCCCTACCCACCGGCCGACTTCGACCTCTCCTTCGAGGTTCCTATCGACCATCCGGCCGGAGACCTCGCCGCCACGGTGACCGCTGCCGGCCACGAGCTCGTGGAGTCCGTGCGTGTGTTCGACGAGTTCACCGGTTCCGGCCTGGGGGAGGACCGCAAGGCGATCGCCATGCGCATCCGGCTGCGGGGAACCGACCGCACTCTCCAGGCCGAGGACATCGCCCGTGTTCGTGAAGCGATGATCGAGGCCGCGTCCGGCGTCGGGGCGACCCTCCGAGGCACCCCATGAACCTCCTGTCGATCGCCGATCTCGGGTCCGACGGGCTCCGGCAGGTGCTCGACACCGCTTCCCGCGTCAAGACCGAACCCGATTCGTACCTGACGACTCTGGCGGGTAGGTCGGTGGGGCTCTTTTTCGCCAAGCAGAGCCTGAGAACCTGGGTGTCATGCGACGTCGCCACCATCCAGCTGGGAGCTCACCCATTGTCCATCCGCGACGACAACACGGGGATGGGATCGCGCGAGAGCCCCGCCGACGTCGGCCGAGTGCTGGCGCGCTATCTGGATCTGCTGGCGATGCGTGTACATGGTCACGGTGACCTGACCGAGATCGCCCGGCATGTCGACATCCCCATCGTCAATCTCCTGTCGGATGTCGAGCATCCCTGCCAGGCGATAGCCGACCTCCAGACCATCGCGGCGCATCGCTCCCTCGACGGGGCGGTCATCGCCTACGTGGGAGACGGCAACAACGTGTGCCACTCCCTGATGCTCGGCGCGGTCATGACCGGTGCCACCATCCGCGTGGCGGGCCCTCCCGGCTACGAACCCAGCTCCCAGGTACTGGCCGCGGCCCGCAGCCACGGTGAAGTCACCCTCCACACCGACCCCGTCGAGGCCGTCGAGGGAAGCGACGTCGTCTACACCGATGTGTGGGCATCCATGGGCCAGGAGTCGGAGGCGGAGCTGCGGCGTCGCCATTTCGCTCCCTACCAGGTCACCCCCCAGCTCTTCGAGAAGGCCCGGCCCGATGCCGTGTTCATGCACTGCCTGCCGGCCCACCGCGGTGAGGAGGTGACCGACGCGGTCATGGATCATCCCCGGTCGGTGGTCTTCGATCAGGCAGAGAATCGACTCCACGCCTTCAAGTCGATCCTTCTCAACCTCCTGTGAGGGTGAGCGGATGACCCGGCCAATGTCAGGACCTCACCCGGACCATACCGGCGAGCTGGCGGCGTTCCTCTCTCGCCCGTCCTGGGAGGTGGCGCCCGAACTCGTCGGCTGGCAGCTGGAAACCACGATCGACGGTCTGACCACAGCCGTGACGATCACCGAGGTGGAAGCCTACGACCAGACCGATCCGGCATCGCATTCCTTCCGGGGTCCCACCTCCCGCACCAGGACCATGTTCGGCCCGCCCGGAGGCCTGTATGTGTACCGCTCCTACGGTCTCCACTGGTGCATGAACATCGTGACCGGTCCCGACGGCCACGGAGCCGCCGTCTTGTTACGCAGCGGCCGCCCCCTCAGCGGGCGTGAGGCGATGTCCCGGAGGCGGGGGAGAGAAGATCATCTCACGGACGGCCCGGGGAAACTAACCCAGGCTCTTGGAATAGAGGGCCGTCACGACGGGTTGCTCCTCGGTGACGGACCGGTCGTGATGCGGCCGGGGCCGGAGACTCCTCTGGTCATCGCCACCCCTCGTATCGGGATAACGAAAGCGGCGGAGAAACCGTGGAGATTCGTCGCCACCGGGGGGCGATGGGTGTTTTGATTGCCTTCCCCCGATGGTGTAGTCTTCGGAGTCCAGCCGGGTTGGCGTGTACGCGGACGCGGCTGGCCCACACACCAACGGGGCTGCCACGAACACCACGGAGCAGTGACTCCGAGGCACGTAGCAGTGCCCGAGTTTGGTATCTGCAGACAGAGCGGGTTGGTTTGCCCGCCTCGCTGCGGCCCGATATGCGGTGGTGGGGAGCAGGGGCTCCTTGACAACTGAACAGCGTGACCAAAAGTCAGCAATGC
>CAZTXD010000013.1:0-43460 GCA_964617995.1 uncultured Acidimicrobiaceae bacterium | reverse complement strand
AGCTCTGGATCATCCCCAGGTTGTCACGCAGCCACTGGACCAGGGCACCGGTGATGGCGATGGACCCTTCCAGGGCGTACACGGCATCCCGGTCGCCGATCTTGTAGCAGACGGTTGTCAACAGTCCCGACTCGGACGGCACCAGTTCGGTGCCGGTGTTGAGGAGCATGAAGTTCCCCGTGCCGTAGGTGTTCTTGGCGTCCCCCACGTCGAAGCACACCTGGCCGAAGGTGGCCGCCTGCTGGTCACCGAGATCGCCGGCGACGGGGATGCCTGCCAGGGAGCCCGTCGCCTCCCCGTAGACCTGCGACGAGGAGCGGATGTCGGGGAGCATGGAACGGGGAACCCCCATGATCTCGAGGATCTCGTCGTCCCAGTCGAGGGTGGCGAGGTCCATCAGCATGGTACGGCTGGCGTTGGTGACGTCGGTGACGTGCGCCCCACCGGCGGTGCCGCCGGTCAGGTTCCAGATCACCCAGGTGTCGATGTTGCCGAAGGCGAGGTCCCCAGCCTCGGCCTTGTCGGCGGCACCGTCGACGTTGTCGAGGATCCAGCGGACCTTCGGCCCCGAGAAGTAGGTCGCCAGCGGCAACCCCACCTTGTCCCGGAAACGATCCTGGCCGCCGTCTCGGGCCAGTTCGTCGCAGATCTTGTCGGTGCGTGTGTCCTGCCACACGATGGCGTTGTAGACGGGCTCACCGGTGCTTCGGTCCCACACCACCGCCGTCTCCCGCTGGTTGGTGATGCCGACGGCGGCGATGTCTGCCACATCGATGCCTCCCTTGCTGAGCGCCCCGTCGATGACGCCTTGAGTGCGGAACCAGATCTCCTTGGGGTCGTGTTCCACCCACCCCGGCTTGGGGTAGATCTGCTCGTGCTCTCTCTGGTCGACCGAGACGACGCTGCCTCCGTGATCGAAGATCATGCATCGGGTACTGGTCGTCCCCTGGTCTATGGCGGCTGCATACTTGGCCATACTGTCCTCCTTCTCTTCGTCAGTCGGCCCATACGTCGGCGGCAGCGGCCAGGATCAGATGCGCTGAGGTGGCACCGGGATCCTGGTGTCCTGCACTCCTCTCCCCCAAGTAACTGGCCCTCCCCTTGCGAGCGACCAGCGGGATGGTCGCCTCCATGCCTTCGTGGGCAGCGGCTTCTGCCCGCCGGAGTGCCTCCCCCAGTCCGGATCCGTCGGCCGCTGCCTCGGCCAGGGCGGTGTGGGCGGGCTCGAGGGCGTCGATCATCGTCTTGTCGCCGGGCTCGGCCTTGCCGCGGGCGCGCACGCCGTCGATCCCCGCCCGCAGGGCGTCCGCCCAGGACGAGACGTCGAGTGTGTCCTTGCCGGCACTGGACTTGCCCATTTCCAGGAACATCGTGCCGTAGAGCGGTCCCGCCGCTCCCCCCACCTTGCCGATCAGCGCCATCGCCACTGTTCGAAATGCGCCGGCGATGTCCTCGGGTGGCGACGCCTCCAGCTTCTCCAGCACCGCCTTGAAGCCGCGGTTCATGTTGGCCCCGTGATCGGCGTCGCCGATGGCCGAATCCAGTTCGGTCAGGTAGGTTCGCTCCGCTTCCACCCTGGCCGCCACCTCCCGAATCCACGCCACCACTTCGTCGATGCCGACCACCTCCACCTCAGGCTCCCCAACGTAACCCGGGAGTGTTCACGGGGGCATCCCACAGGCCGGTCATCTCGTCGTCGAGTCTCAGCAGCGTGATGGAGCACCCCTGCATCTCGAGAGAGGTGATGTAGGGCCCTATGAGGTTGCGGGTGACCGTGATTCCCTTTCCTTCCAGGTAGCGAACGAGGTCCCGGTAGACGATGTATAGCTCGATGAGGGGGGTGCCGCCCATCGAGTTGACGAAAGCCAGGACGTTGTCACCCGACGAGATCGGGCCGTCGGTGACGATCGGCTCCGTCAGCATCTCGACGACCTCTGCCGCGCTGGCGGTCTTCACGCGTTCCCGTCCCGGCTCACCGTGGATGCCGATGCCGATCTCCATCTCGTCGTCGCCCAGCTCGAAGGTCGGCTTACCCGCAGCGGGCACGATGCAGGAGGTGAGCGCCATGCCCATCGAGCGTCCCTGCCCGTTCACCTTCCGGCACAGTTCCGCGACCTCGGTCAGCGAACGGCCCTCCTCGGCGGCGGCCCCACAGATCTTCTCGGCGAGGACCGTGACCCCGACACCCCGGCGGCCGGCCGTGTACAGGCTGTCCTTGACGGCGACGTCGTCATCGATCACGACTGACTCCACCTCGATCCCCTCGTCGCCGGCCAGGTCGGCGGCCATCTCGAAGTTGAGGACGTCGCCGGTGTAGTTCTTGACGATGTGGAGGACTCCGGCGCCCCCCGACACGGCCTTGGTGGCCTCCAGCATCTGGTCCGGCGTCGGGCTGGTGAAGACCTCACCGGGGCAGGCGGCGTCCAGCATCCCCATCCCGACGAACCCGCCGTGCATGGGCTCGTGTCCCGACCCGCCCCCCGACACGAGAGACACCTTGCCCTCGACGGGGGCATCCGCCCGGGTTATGTAGTAGGGGTCGTAGTTGACGCTGACGTGGTCGCCGTGGGCGGCCGCTATCCCCTCCAGCTCGTCCCGTACGACATCGTCTACGTTGTCGATCAGCTTCTTCATATGGCCTCCAGGTCAGAGGCGGGCGGGGACGGCCCCGCCCCACCTCACGTGTGCGTCTGTCAGGTGATGCCGTTCCAGATCAGAACCCCCACGATTCCTCCGAAGATGGGAGCGAGCACCGGGATCCAGGAGTACTCCCAGTCGGGGTCCCGCTTGCCGGGGATCGGCAGCACGGCGTGAGCGATCCTCGGGGCGAGGTCTCGGGCCGGGTTGATGGCATATCCGGTGGGACCGCCCAATGACAGGCCGATGGCCCACACCAGGATTCCGATGAGAAGCGGGTTAAGCCCCGTGCCCAGGCCCTCGGTGGCGGCGGCGGTGGTGCCGACGATGGCCAGCACCCCGACGACCAGCATGGCGGTGCCGATGGCCTCCGTCATGAAGTTGGCGCCGGTGTTGCGCCGGGCGGGTGCGGTGCTGAACACGGCCAGCTTGAGGTTGGCGTCGTCCGTGGCACCCCAGTGGTTGTAGTAGGCGAGGTAGACGAGAATCGCTCCGACGAACGCTCCCGTGAACTGTCCCAGCAGGTACATCGGCACGTCACTCCACGGGGTTATGCCTCCCGACGCGAACCCGAGAGTCACCGCCGGATTGATGTGCGCACCGCTGAAGATGCCGGCGGCATACACGCCCATGGCCACGGCCAAACCCCACCCTGTGGCTATGACTATCCATCCGGAGCCTTCGCCCTTCGAGTCCCTGAGGAGCACATTGGCCACCACCCCGTCTCCCAGGAGTATGAGGATGGCGGTGCCCACCAGCTCGGCTACGAATATGTTCTCCACGCGTCCTCCTTCTGACCGCGTATCCTTGCAGCCACATTGTTCGGTATTATCGAACTATGTTTCGGCTTGATGACGAGCATAGACCTTCGGGGAAGGCGGCGTCGGGCTGGCCCGGGGTTTTTCTTGGCTTCTTTGGACGGTGGCGAACGGTATCCGTTCGTACAGAGCCAAAGAGCCGGGAACCGTTCCTCCCCAACCAAGAAGGCGCCGCGGCCGTCTTCGTCGCCTTCGACCCGCCTGCTGGTTCCTCAGGAGGTCGAGGCACTCCGGGTAGGGGGCCAGCCCGAAGCCCCCAACTCCCGGCTGATGGCCCGGGCGGCTTCGCGCACGGGCGGCGACACCTCTCCGGGTGCCTCCCCGCCCGGTGTGGGCACGACGATCGAGACGGCTCCCACCACCCGTCCTCCCGCATCGAAAACAGCACCGGCGACGCCCGACTCCCCCACCACCGCCTCCTGGTGCTCCTCGGCCAGACCAGAGGACGCCGCCTCCTCCAGTTCCCGGCTCAGGTCGGCGGAGTCGGTGACGGTGGATCCCGTCAGGCGGATGAGGTCGGCCGATTCGACCAGCCGCTTACGCTCGGGATGGAAGGCGAGGATGACCTTGCCCAGGCACGTGGCGTGGGCCGGCATCCCCAACCCCACCTCCGGCACCGCCAAGCCGGCGTCGCGGGCGGGCAGGTGGTGGACGACGACCACGTCCGGCCACACCAACACACCCACCCGCACGGCATGACCGGTCCGCTCGTTGAGCGAGGCCACCCAGCGGAGACTCCGCACCCGCAGCTCATGGGCGTTGAGATACACATTTCCCATCACCAGCAAGGCCGGCCCCAACGTGTACTTGCCGGAGGCGGTGTCCTGCTCCACGAGAGAGCGACCCGCCAGGGTCTGGAGGAGTCCGTGCACGGTCCCCTTGGCGAGACCCAGTCGGGTGGCCAGGTCCGAAACCCCCAGCAGCCTCTCGTCCTGGAGGGCGAGCAGGATACGCAGGGCGCGATCGACGGACTGGATCATTCGCCTGGTTGCCGGAGACGTCGAGCGGTGGCCATCACCGTTCGACATTATCGAATCGCTCGGCCGGGGGACTAGCCGATACCCAGCTCAGTCCGATAGCGCTCCAACAGACGGACGAGCTCGTCGGGGCGACTGAGGGCAACCAGATGACCGCTGTCGATCTCATCGGGGACGATGCCCAGTCGCTCCTGACTCAAGTCGCGCATGAACTCGAGTGGGAACAGACGGTCCCGTCGACCGGCAACCACCCGGGTCTCGACCGCCGGCCACGACGACAACGGCCATGGATCGGCGAACGGGCTGGCCGACTGATCAGTAGGTCGACGCATCGCCTCTTCCTTGACTTCGAGGGGAAGATCGTGGAGGAACGTCTCGACCTCGTCGGACCCACCGTCGCCGTCCCGGCCTTCCCGCTCCGCCAGGGCAGCCGCGGCCGCGGGCTGTCCGGTGTTGGTCCACCACTGTCCACCGGTCTCCCCAGGAGCCGGGATCATGGGAGCGACCAGGACCAGCAACTCGACGTGTCGGCGGCTGCAGACCACCGGAGCGCTGAGCCCACCCATCGACTGCGCCACCATCACGACATCGCGGCGCGGCGCGGCGACGGCGTCTATGACCTCGACGTATTCCCCCAGCCTGGCGTGGTCGTCGCCGGCAGGGAGATCGACCGCCACGACATCATGGCCGCGGGCGATGAGTCGGGGAGTGACACGGTGCCAGTACCAGGCGCTTCCCCCGGCACCGGGCACGAGCACATAGCTGGCCACGGTTTCTCCCCTTTCTGTCGACGTGGATTGGACCGGATCGGTCCCGCCTTCTAATCGGTGCGCGTCGCGAAGCATCGGCCGGTGTCGGGAGATTCCCGATGACTGCCCGGACGTGGCCGGGTGGTCGGTTCTCGGTCTTCGGTCCCGACAACCGAAATCCGTGAACAGGGCCGCGCACCTGGCCTGGGGGCTACCTGACCTCCCTGGCCGCCGCCGCCAGGCTGGCGAAGACCATGTGGGTCGAGGTTGCGCCCGGATCCTGATGCCCTTCACTCCGCCAGCCCAGATAGGAGGCCCGGCCCTTGCGGGCCCGCATCGGGATCGTGTCGAGCATCCCCTGACGTGCCGCCTGCTCGGCCCGCTCCAGGCCGACCACGGAAGACGAGCCCGTTGAGGCATCCTCGAGCGCCCTGGCCGCCGGCAGCCACGAATCGACGATGGTCTTGTCCCCCGGTTCGGCGGCTCCCAGCCGCTGGATGGCGTCCAGACCCGCGGTCATCGCTGACGCCAGAGCGGGCATTCCAGGTTCCCGTCCATCCAGTGCCTGCCCCACGGCGCGAAAGGCGGTCCCGTAGATGGGCCCGGCCGCTCCCCCGACCACCGTCACCAGTCGTGTTCCCACGATGGAGAGGAGCTCGGCCGGGGAAACGCCCTCCCCAACGGCCTCCATTGTCGAAGTCACCGACCGCATCCCCCGCATCATGTTGATGCCGTGGTCGGCGTCGCCTATGGCGGCGTCGAGGCGCGTCAACTCGTCACGTCCTGCTTCGACGGCCCCGGCCAACCGCACGATCCATCGCCGAACCAGAGCAACGTCCAGTTCCAGGTCGGCTGCGATTTCACTCACAGAGCCTCCGTCTCCGGCCGGAAAGGGCATCCGACCCGGCATCCACGAGGCTACTCGGTGTGCGGTGCGGTCGCGGGGCCGTCGGCTTCGGGTGCGAGGCTGTCTTCCTGGCCCCTGATCAGGCGGACGATATTGGAGCGATGACGACCAACGATCAGGACCATCATGCAAGCCGCCCAGACGAGGGACCAGCCGCCGTGGCCCGCCACGGCCAACGCCGGGACCGACAGCACCACCACGGTGAGGGAGGCGATCGACGAGATACGGCCCACCTTCGCCAGCAGTGCCCACACCACCATGAGGACTATCGCTACCACCGGCGCCAGCACCGTCACGGCACCGCCTCCCGTGGCCACCCCCTTCCCGCCGCGGAAACGGTGCCACAGCGGGTAACAGTGTCCCACCACCGCGGCCAGGCCCGCCCCAAACCCCGTCGTCGAGTCGACCACCAGGAGCCCGAGACCTGCGGCCCCCGCCCCCTTGAGGAAATCACCCACCAGCACCTGGGCGGCGGCCTGCCAGCCGAGGTTCCGGGCGACGTTGGCCGTCCCCGGGTTCCCGCTCCCCACGTCGTATATGTCCACACCCCGGGTTCGGGCAACCAGTACCGCGAAGTCGATCGAGCCGATCAGATAGGCGACACCCACTACGGCCACCACGGTCCAGTCCATCGATCCCGAGTGTAGGGGCCATCTCTGATGGTCGGCCCGATCCGGCGGTCTCCGGCGACCGTGGAGCCCTCCGGTCCCTCTATCCTTCGGTGGCCCCAAGGAGGCCGATCCCATGACCAAGAGATTCACCGTTCTCGTGTCCGTCCTGACCCTGGCACTGGCTGCTTGTGGTGACGCCTCGCCCGGCGACACCACGGAGGCTCCCGGCACCACCGCCGCCCCCGAGACCACCGCCGCCCCCGAGACCACGGCCGCCCCCGAGACGACCGCCGCTCCCGAGACCACGATGGCCGACGAATGCGCCGTGGAGAACCTCGAGCTGGTCAACCCCGGCCAGCTCACCGCCGCCACCGGAGAGCCCGCCTTCGAGCCGTGGGTGGTCGACGATGACCCCACCAACCAGCAGGGTTTCGAAGCGGCCGTCGTGTATGCGATGGCCGAGGAGATGGGCTTCAGCGCGGATCAGGTCACCTGGGTCCGGGTCGGTTTCGACGAGGCGATCGCCCCCGGTCCCAAGGACTTCGACGTGAACGTCCAGCAATATTCCATCACCGATCAGCGTGACGAGGTCGTCGACTTCTCCGCCCCCTACTACGTGACACAACAGGCTCTGGTCGGGTTCGCCGACTCGGAGGTGGCCACCGCCACATCGCTGGAGGAGCTCAAGGCCCATCGCCTGGGTGCCCAGATCGGGACGACGTCGTTCGATTACATCGAAGAGATCATCCAGCCCGACATCCCGGCCTCGCCCTACGACACCAACTCCGACGCCAAGTCGGCTCTCGACGCCGGTCAGATCGATGCCATCGTGTTCGATCTGCCCACCGCCTATTTCATCACCGCCGTCGAGATGCCCGACACGGCCATTGTCGGCGCGCTGCCCGCCTCCGAGGAGCAGGCCGACCGCTTCGGAATGCTGATGGTGGAGGGCAGCCCCCTCAAGACGTGCGTCGATCGAGCTCTGGAGGCGCTGGAGGCGGATGGCACCCTCGATGCCCTGGCCGAGGAATGGCTGCAGCAGGAGGGGGACATCCCCGAGCTGACCCAGTGATCCCGAACGCCCCGACGTCGTGAACTGGCCGTCGGCGCCGTCGGCCTTCGGACGACGCCGAGACCTCGACCCTGGGACTCGGCGGCGTCGCGCCCGGGAAGAGGGAGCCAGAGGCGCGTTCATCGCCGCCGTCTCCACGGTGCTCTTCTTCGGGCTGGCGATCTGGCGGATACTGGAATCCGAGACCTGGCCGCAGGTGCAGAGGCAGTTCTTCAATCCGGAGGCATTCGCACAGGTCTGGCCGGCGGTGCTGTCGGGTTTCTGGCTGGACGTGCAGATGTTCCTGGGAGCGCAGGTGCTGATCCTGTTCTTCGCCCTCCTCGTCGCCATGGCCCGGGCGCTGCGCGGCCCGGCGTTCTTCCCGATCCGGATGCTGGCGGTCCTCTACATCGACCTCATTCGGGGTATCCCGATCCTGCTGTTGATCCTCATCCTCGGCTTCGGGGTCCCCGCCCTTCAGCTACAGGGCGTGCCCAGGGGCGCCCTCTTTTGGGGCGTGGCGGCTCTGGTGATCTCCTACTCGGCCTACACCGCTGAGGTGTACCGGGCGGGAATCGACTCGGTGCCCGAGAGCCAGCGCATGTCGGCGCGGTCGCTGGGCCTCACCCAGATCCAGACCCTGCGTCATGTGCTCATCCCCCAGGCGGTCCGCAACGTGATTCCCGCTCTACTGAATGGCTTCGTCAGCCTCCAGAAGGACGTAGCGCTGGTCTTCGTGCTCGGGGTCCGCGAGGGGGTGCGGGAGGCACAGATATTCAACGCCCGCACCTTCAACTACACCGGCTACATCGTCGCGGCCGTGCTCTTCCTGCTCGTCTCGGTTCCGGTAGCCCGGTTCACCGATTGGTACACGGAGCGGGACAGGCGACGACGGCAGGCGATGAGCACATGAAGCTCCAGGTCGACTCCTGCTCGAAGTCATACGAGGACAAGCTGGTCCTGGACCGGCTCGATCTGGCTGTGGACGAGCACGAGGTGGTGTGCCTGGTGGGTGCCTCGGGGTCGGGCAAGTCGACGCTCCTGAAGGCGATCAACCTCCTGGTCCCCATCGACGCCGGAAGGATCGTCCTCGACGGGAGGGTCATCACCTCTGACGAGGTCAACCCCAACGAGGTCCGTTCCAAGATGGCGATCGTCTTCCAGTCGTTCAACCTGTTCCCCCACATGAACGTGATCGACAACATCACTCTCGCTCCCCGCAAGGTGCTGGGAATCGACCACCGCCATGCGACCGGTCGAGGTGAGGACCTGCTGGAGCGTTTCGGCCTGGCCGACAAGCGTGACGAATACCCCGAGCGCCTCTCCGGTGGCCAACAACAGCGGGTAGCGATCGTCAGGGCCCTGGCCATGGACCCGGATCTGCTGCTCCTCGACGAGGTCACCTCAGCCCTCGATCCGGTGCTGGTGGGCGAGGTGCTGGCGTTGCTCCGTGAGCTGAAGGATGCGGGCATGACGATGGTCGTGGCGACCCACGAGATGGGGTTCGCCCGTGAGTCGGCCGACCGGGTGGCTTTCCTTCACGCCGGCCGGGTGTGGGAGGAGGCGGAACCCCAGGAGTTGTTCACCGACCCGCAACTGCCGGAGACGAAGGATTTCCTGCGCCGGATCACCGCGGCGGGCCGCCTGTGAGGAGCGAGGCTGGAAAGGCCCCGTTATCTTCGGACCCATGACCCCCCGAGACGGTCCGGCCGGGGAATCGTTCCGGGACGAGCGCAAGGTCGTCACCACCCTGTTCGCCGACGTCGCCGGTTCGACATCCATGGGAGAGCAACTCGAACCGGAAGAGTTCCGTCTGGTCATAGGCGAAGCCATCGACCAGATGGGGCGGATCGTGGAAGCATACGGGGGGCACGTCAACGACGTTTCCGGAGACGGGCTGCTGGCCATATTCGGGGCTCCGACGGTCCACGAGGACGATGCGGAACGAGCCATCCGGGCGGCATTGGAGGTGTCGACGGCGATGTCCCGCTATGGCTCCGAGGTGGAACAGGCCTGGGATATCGAGTCCTTTGCCGTGCGGGTGGGGGTGTGCACTGGACCGGTGGTGGTGGGGCTGCTGGGAGGCGACGGAGCGGCCGACTACACCGCCCACGGTGACGCCGTCAACACCGCCGCCCGCCTCCAGTCCGCCGCCGAGCCCGGAGCCATCCTGGTGGATGCCGTGACCCGTCGCCTGTCCGAGGATCTGTTCCGGTGGGAGGCCCCCCGGACCCTCAGCGTGAAAGGGAAAGCAGAGACGGTCACGGCCTCCCGGGTGCTCGGCTACAGCGACGAGGACGCATTGACGGCCGAATTCGTGCCCCTGTGGTGCCGCCTGGTGGGCCGCGCCACCGAGATGGCCCGCCTGGAGGAGGTCCGGGACGGACTACGCCGGGGAATCGGCCGCATCCTCTTCATCGTGGGGGAGGCAGGGATCGGCAAGAGCCGGCTGGTGGACGAGCTGCACGGCCTCACCGGCGACGACGGCAGGCACCCGAGGTGGCTGCTCGGCCAGGCCGCCTCCTACGGCGAGGCCACCCCGTACTGGCCGTTCCGTGACATGCTGCGTCGTTGGCTGGGTGTCACCTTCGACGAGCCGGACCTTCGGGTCCGGGTGCGGCTCCGCAAGGAGGTGACGGACCTGTTCGGGGAACGGACCATGGAGATCTACCCCTACCTGGCCTCCATGCTGGCTCTCACCCTGGAACCGGACGTCCGGCGGCGCCTCGACGAGCTGAGCCCGGAGGCTCTCCAATACCGCACCTTCGAGGTGATGGGGGAGCTGACACGTCGCCTGGCCGAGGATGGGCCGGTGGTGATGGCAGTCGAGGATCTGCACTGGGCCGACCCCACCTCCGGCCAGCTCCTGGAGAGCCTGCTGGTGCTGTGCGAGCAGGCTCCGGTGGTGATCGTCGCCACCATCCGCCCCGAACCCGACCATCACTCGTGGGAGCTGCGCACGGGGGCGGCCCGTGAGTTCCCCCACAGCATCGAAGAGCTGACCCTGGAAGCCCTCACCGGACGGGCCGACGAGGTCATGCTGCGGCATCTGGTGGGAGAGGAGGTCCTCCCCGCCGAGCTGGAGCGGTCCATCTTGCAGGTAGCGGAGGGCAACCCTTTCTTCCTGGAGGAGCTGATCCGCTCCCTGGTGGACGCCGGGGCCCTCGTATCACAAGGAAACGGTTTCCGTCTGGAACGGCGCGTCCCCTTCGAGCTACCGCCCACCGTAGAGCGTGTGATATTGGCCCGCATCGACCGGCTCCCTGAGGTTGCCCACGACGTGTTGGTGGGAGCGTCGGTCCTGGGCCGTCAGTTCAGCCTCCCCCTGCTGGCGGCTGTCACCAGCGAAGAGGAGCCGACCCTGCGCCGCGCTCTCCACGATCTGCAACGCCTCGACTTCATCCGCCTCAACCGTCGCTTCCCCCAACCGGACTACCAGTTCAAGCACGCCCTCATCCAGGAGGCCGCCTACCGCACCCTCCTCAAGTCGGACCGGGTCTCCCGCCATCAGGCCGCCGCTCGATATGTGGAGGAACGCTACGAGGCCAACCAGGACGAGGTGCTGGGGTTGCTGGCCTACCACTGGCACGCCGCCGGCGTGGAGGACAAGGCCATCGACTACCTGGCCCGAGCCGGCGACAAGGCCCGCCTCGAGTACTCGCTCGACGAGGCCGTCGACCACTACCGCCGCCTCCTCCCGCTCCTCGAGAAGCGAGAGGACCGAGCGGGCGCCGCTCTCGTGCTGTTCAAGCTGGCGCTCGCCCTGCACATGGCCTTGCGCTTCGCCGAGGCCAACGACGCCTATCAGCGGGCGTTCGACTACTGGGAGGATCCCCCACCCTGGCAGGGCGCAGTCGACGCTGTCCTACGCGTCGGGGGATCCAACGTGACCGGCCCCGACCCGCGCTCCCACTACCTGGGCGACGTGAGGCTGTGCATGGCGATCTACGACCGCCTGGTCGAGGCATGGCCGGAGCGCACGATCGTCCCTTCGTTGGCGGAACGGTGGGTCATCTCCGACGACGGCCTCCGCTACCGGTTCCACCTCCGCCCCGGCCTCACGTGGGGTGACGGCACGCCCCTCACCGCCCACGACTTCGAGTACGGCATCAAGCGAGTCGTCGACCCGAGAGACCCCGGCATGTCGGTCGCCATCTACTTCGTGCTGGAAGCGGCCCAGGGCTACTTCCTCGAGGAGCACTCCGACCCCGACCGCATCGGCGTGAGAGCGCTGGACGATCACACACTCGAATTCCGCCTGGTCGCTCCGGCTCCGTACTTCATGTGGGTGGTGAATCGCCCCGATGCCGGCCCCCAGCCCCGTCACGCCTTCGAGGCCGGCATGAGCCTCGAACAGGTGGCCGACGAGGTGGCCAATGGCTCCTTCTCCCTGAGGGAGATGACCGAGAGTCGGCTGCTGCTGGAGCGGCGCACCGGGTACGGGCGGCCCCGCCGTGGGAACGTGGCCCGGGTGGAGTGGCACCGGGACATGAGCGGAGCGGAAGAGGCCTACCTGGCCGGCGACCTCGACATCGTCGAGTCCCGCCTCGCCTACCTGCCTCAAGTCGATGCCCGGGTCCCAGAGCAGGGCCGGTCCTGGCCTCCCGCCTGGACCAGTTATCTGGTGTTCGACCATGACGACCCCGTCGCCTCCCAGCGGGACTTCCGGCTCGCTCTGGCCCACTCCATCGACCGTGATCGGCTGGCCGAAGCAGCTCCTCCTCCCTGGACGATCGCCACCGGGGGACTCGTCCCCCCTCCCCTCCAGGGCCACACCCCCGACATCTCCCCCGATTTCGACCCGGATCTGGCCCGGGACCTGGTGTCACGGGTGAGTGGGCTCGACTCCACGCTCGATCTCGCCTACCCGGATGTGCCGCACGAACGCCGACTGCTCGATCTGGTCATCGCGGGCTGGAAGGAGGTCCTGGGGTTGGAGGTCGAACAAGTCCGGATCTCCCTCGAGGAGATTCGCAGCGGGAAGAAGTCGATGGACGGCTATCCCATCAGCCTATCGGGCTGGTATCCCGGCTACCCCGATCCCGAGTACTACCTCCGCCTCCTCCTCCAGTCCGACAGCCACACCAACCAGGGTGGTTTCGCCGATCCCATCTACGACGCCCTGATCGAGGAGGCCCGCCAGGAACGGAGGGACCGACGCCGGCTGGAGCTGTTCCACCAGGCCGACCGGCGGGCGGTGGCCGATCGGGTGGCGGTCATCCCCCTCTGGTATGCGTCCAACGTCACGTACGCCAAGCCGGGTGTAGGCGGCTGGTGGGAGTTCGGCAAGAGCTGGCCCAACTTCGCCGATCTGACAGTAGAACCGGGTTGACGGGCCCTCACCCGCTCATCTCCTCAGGCGACCGGCAGGCGAATCGTGAAGGTGGACCCGGCTCCGAGTTGGGAATCGACAGTAACGGCTCCTCCGTGGTTCTCGACCACGTGGCGGACGATCGACAAGCCCAGGCCGGTGCCGCCGGTGGCCCGGGAGCGGGCGACGTCCACCCGGTAGAAGCGCTCGAATATCCGCTCGAGATCACGTTGGGGTATCCCCACGCCGGTATCGGACACGGCCACGACGGCCTCGTCTCCCCGGCGATGTACATCCACGGTCACGGTCCCTCCCGGTCCGGTGTAGCGGATGGCGTTGTCGAGGAGGTTGCGCACCGCGAGACTCAGGTCCGGTTCCTCACCTGTCACCGACACCGACGACGTTTCCACCTCCATGCGCAGCTCCCTCTGCGCCGCCACTTCGGCGATGCGACCCACCTCCAGTCTCACGACCTCGCCGAGGTCCACGTCGCCGTTGCCACCGGAGCGTCCCTCGAGCCGGGAGAGGTCGAGGAGGTCTGCGACGAGTCGAGCGAGGGAACGTGCCGCGTTCTCGATCTGGGCCGCGAACTGCGGGACCTTGTCGGGAGCCCGCTCCACCGCCACCTGAAGGCTCTCTGCAGACGCGAGGATCGAGGCCACCGGGGTCTTCAGCTCATGGGAGGCGTTGGTCACGAAGTCGCGACGGATGTCGTCGACCCGTCGCCGGTCGGTCACGTCGCTCACCACCGCCAGAACTCGGCCGTCTTCGAAAGGCGACGCCATTATCCGGAAGATGCGTGTGGGGCGGCCATGATCGGCGTCGACCTCGACTGCTTCACGGGTCTGGCGAGCGCGTCGCACCGTCTCCTGGATCCGGAACGGAACGACCTGATCCAGCGTGTCGGGCATCCGTCCCAGCATGTCGACCAACGACCGGTTGGTGTAGAGCAGCCGATCCTCGGCACTCACCAGCAGCGTGCCCTGCGGCATCGCATCGAGCACGACCTCCAGCGTCCGTCGCTCGTCCCCAACCTGGCGGAGTCGAGTACCCAGCTCCTGTGCCACCGACCCGATGGAGCGGCCCAGCTCATCCAGCTCCGTTATGGACGAGCGGGGATAGGAGACGTCGAGGTTGCCGTCCGCGACCTCGGATGCGACCCCGGACAGTTCGCCGAGCGGACGTGCCAGCCTCCGCCCTACCAGCGCCACGGCGGCGACGCCTAAGACCGCCACCACCCCCACGATCACGAGGAGGCGATCGCGAAACGCCGTCACCGGGGCATTGACGGTGCTCTCGGGAAGGGAGAGGCGGAGGACGGTGTTGCCGTCGACGGGAACGGCGACGTACAGCTGGGGGAAGCCGGTCGATTCACTCACCCGGCGATCCACACCTGTCTCGCCTCGATACGCAGCCTGAACCTCCGGCCGGAGAGAGTGGTTCTCCATGGTCTCGACGTCGCCATGGGAATCGGCCACCACCACCCCGGAACCATCGATCACGGTGACACGGGCGGCGATCCCGGCGCTGACGGCTTCTACGAACTCGGGAATGGCCTCCACTCGATCCGGGACCGTCTCGGCCACGGCGAGCGTCTGCTGGGTGAGGCTCTCCTCCACCGTGTCCAGGAGCGATTCCCGTGCTGTCCTCTCGACGAACAGGCCGAGCAAGACCAGAACCACGAGAACGGCCAATGCATAGTTGATCAGCAGGCGGCCGGCCAGGGATCGACGCCGGGGTACGGGCATCCTCATGTTGTAGCCGTTCGCGGGGACAGGCACGACTTGGATCGTCCCCCGACGGCCACCGGGACAGGCCTCCGGCTCGGAGTCGGAGCCGACAGACATCCTCCGATGAGGCGGGCTCTCTGTGCCGAGCCTTCGCGGGGGTTAGGGTCGGCACGGCCTCATGGATGTTCTGGCTAACCGCCGACGAGGGGCGCCGGTCCTCGTGCTGACCGTGACGCTCCTGGCCTGCACGTCAGGCCAACCCGCCCCCGGCACCGACTCACGCGCCCCGATCCCGGCGCCCTCGACACCGACGACGCCGGCGGCATCGTCCACCACGCCCGTTGGCACGCCCGCATCGACAATCCCTCCCACCTCGTCCTCCACGTCTTCGTCTTCGACGCCGGTCGAGGTTCTCTCGGTCACGGATGGCGACACGCTGAGAGTGCTCGTGAACGGGGTCAACGAGCCGGTGCGGTTGATCGGGATCAACGCCCCGGAAGGCGGGGAGTGCCTGGCAGCCGAAGCTGCCGTGCGGCTGGGGGAGCTGGTGTCGTCGGGGCCGATAATCCTCAGACGCGACGTTTCAGAGCGGGACCGGTTCGACCGCCTCCTCCGATATGTCTTCGCGGGGGAGACCTTCGTCAACGAGACCCTCGTCGGACAGGGCCTGGCCTTGGCGGTCACGTACGAGCCCGATGTGGCCGAGACCGCCAGGCTGGAAGCTGCTCAGGAGGAGGCACGCCAAGCCGGCATGGGTATGTGGGGAAGGGACGCCTGCGGAGCCCCTGCAACGGGGGTGATCGAGATCGGTCACATCCGCTACGACGCCGCCGGCGACGACAACGACAACCTCAACGACGAATGGGTCGAGTTCACCAATCCGGGGGAGTCGGCGCTGGACCTGACGGGATGGAGCGTCAAGGACGAGTCGGCCACTCACCGCTATCACTTCCCCGACGGATTCGTCATCGAACCCGGCGCGACGGTGCGACTCCACACAGGGTGCGGAGACGACGACGCATCTTCGCTCTTCTGGTGCAACCAGGGATCGGCGGTGTGGAACAACTCGGGGGACACGGTCTTCGTCGTCGACCCCAACGGGAACGTGGTGGTGGCGGAGTCGTATCCCGGCCGATGACCCCGGATGCTCCCCCACCACCCGGGTTCGCTCGCCTCCCGCGGCTAGGCCACGGCGAAGATCTCCCAGCGGTCGGGAACGCCCTTGAGATCGTTCTCGCCCCGGGAGGTGAACCGGAACCCGCTTCCCGCCACCAGGTCCTTGACCGTGCGTGACACCAGCACCTCGCCTGCACCCGCCATCGCCGCGATACGAGCGGCGATGTGAACCGCCATGCCCGCCACGTCGTCTCCCAGCACCTCGACCTCGCCGGTATGGAGGCCACCTCGGACCTCGATGCCCAGCGATGGCATGGAGCCGGAGATGGCTTGGGCGCATCCGATCGCCCGGGCCGGACCATCGAAGGTGGCCAGGAACCCGTCCCCGGTGTTCTTCACCTCCCGGCCCCGCCACCGATCCAGCTCACCTCGCACCATCGCGTTGTGGCGTTCCAGCAGCTCGGCCCATGCCCGGTCACCCCGGTCGGCGGCGGTGGCGGTCGAGTCGACGATGTCGGTGAACAGGACGGTGGCCAGCACCCGATCGGGCGGCAATGCGGGGCGGTGACCGGTCACGAACTCCTCTATCTCCGCCAGTAGCTGCTCGGTGTCACCGGCCCAGAAGAAGTGGTCGATTCCGTCGAGCTCCACCAGGCGGGCATCGGGAATCCGGGAGGCGATGTAGCGGCCCTCTTCGATCTTGACGTCGGTGTCGTCCCGGCGGTAGAGGAGAAGGGTGGGCACGTGGATGACCGGGAGGATGCGGGTCACGTCGATCTCCGAGTTCATCAGGATCAGCGAGGCGGCCCGCCGAGGACTCGCCGACAACCGCATGTAGCGGGTGAACCACTCCCGGAAAGCGGGATCACCCGCCCGGCTCGGAGCGAGACTGGCGATGGCATCCGGCTCCCCCCACCGTCGCTCTACCTCCTCGGCCTCCCGCAGGCGGTCCTCCCACACCGGAGCCCAGGGATAGTCCTCGGAGCGGATCCTCTTCACATACGAGCCGGTGAGGATCAGACCCTCGGTCCGGTTCGGGTAGGTGGCGGCGAACAGCGCGCACATGTTGCCGCCCTCCGAGTGACCGAACAGGAAGGCTCGCTCCGACCCGACCGAGTCCATGACCGCCCTCACGTCGTCCATCCGCACCTCGAGGGTGGGCAGCTCGTCGGTTGCCACCGGGTCGGACAAGCCGGTGCCCCTCTTGTCGAAGGTGATGAGCCGGGAAAAGGTGGCCAGCCTTCGCAGAAAGCGGGCCAGACCCGGGTCCTCCCACATCACCTCGATGTTCGAGACCCAGCCGGGCACGTAGACCAGATCGACGAGCCCGTTGCCCGTCACCTGATAGGCGATGTTGACGTCACCGCTCCGGGCGTACTGTGTCACCGGCACGTAGGCCGATCCTAGAGATGGACGGAGACGTCGGGAGGCGTTCAGTCGACGAACTTGTATCCCAGGCCTCGCACGGTGACGATCTGGGCGGGGTGGGAAGGGTCCTTTTCCAGCTTGGTGCGGAGACGCTTGATGTGCACGTCGAGGGTCTTGGTGTCCCCGAAGTAAGAGGGGCCCCACACCTCGTCTATGAGCACCTCCCGGGACGACAGCCGGTTCTTGCGGCGCATCAGTACCTCGAGCAGCTCGAACTCCTTCGGCCGCAGTGTCACCGGCTCACCGGCGACCCGGGCCTCGTGGGCATCCACGTCCAGCTCGATCCTGCCCCCCCGCAGCACCTCGTTGGCGTCGGCCAGGGTGCCGGTGCGTCCGGCCCGTCGGAGGTGGGCGCGCACCCTCGCCAGCAGCTCGCGGGTCGAGAACGGCTTGGTGATGTAGTCGTCGGCTCCCATCTCCAGACCGAGGACCTTGTCGGCCTCACCGTCCTTGGCGGTGACCATCACGATCGGCACGTCGGACTGCTCACGAATCTGGCGGCAAAGGTCGATTCCGGACATCCCGGGAAGCATCAGGTCGAGGAGCACCAGGGAGGGATTGGCCTCGCGTGCCTTCTCGAGTCCCGAGACACCATCCGTGGCGTTGATCACCTCGTAGCCCTCCGCCTCCAGCGTGAACCGGATCGACTCGACCAACGCATTCTCGTCTTCGATGACGAGAATCCGCCCGGACGGTTCAGTCGGTCGGTTCATCGCCGGTTCGGGCCAGCCCGTCCTCGTCGAACTCGGCCATCTCACCCGTGAGAAGGAACGCGAGCTGCTCACCGATGTCCACAACCTGATCGCCGACTCGTTCCAGTGCCCGCGATACCATCATCGCCTTGGTGGCCCACTCCAGCCGCCTGAGGTCCGGGCCGGAACGAACCACCTGTTGATACATGTCCCGATTGAGGCGGTCCACCGGCTCGTCCATCGCTGGGAGCAGCCGCGCCTCGTCGGCGTCTCGTCGGACCACGGCTTCGATGCCGGCCCGGATCATCGCCCGCACCAGGTCGCTCATCTCCTGCAGCTCGTCGGCGATCACGTCCACCCGGGGCAGACCCTGGGTGGCGTGCGCCATCTTGGATATGTTCACGCATTGGTCGCCCATCCGTTCGAGGGTGGTGTTCATGTGGAGCAGAACCGACATCATCCGCAGGTCCGATCCCATCGGTTGTTGCCGAGCCATCAGATGAAGCCATCGATTGTGGACGTCGAGATAGATCTGGTCGATCTCGACGTCGGCGGCGATGACCTCGTCCGCCAGATCCAGGTCATCGCCTGTGAAGGCTTCGACGGCCATCTTCACCATCTGCTCGGCGCGGTCGGCCACTCCCAGCAGAGTCTTCTCGAGGTCGTCCAGCTCCTGGTGGAAGTGGGATCTGGTGTCGCTCATCACCCGAACCGTCCCGTGATGTAGTCCTCGGTTTCCTTCTCCTTGGGGGAGGTGAAGAGCTGGTCGGTGAAGTCGTACTCGACCAGCTTCCCGGTCCGCTGACCCATCGTGTTCACATCGACCGACAGGAAAGCCGTGCGGTCCGAGACTCGTCCCGCCTGCTGCATGTTGTGGGTCACGATGATGATCGTGTACTCCTCTTTGAGCGCCAGCATTAGCTCCTCGATCCGCAGAGTCGCTATGGGGTCTAGGGCCGAACAAGGCTCGTCCATCAGAACCACGTCCGGGCTGGTCGCTATGGCCCTCGCTATGCACAGGCGTTGCTGCTGGCCGCCTGATATGGCCATTCCCGACTCATGCAACTTGTCCTTGACCTCGTCCCACAGCGCGGCCTTGCGGAGACTCTCTTCGACGAGCTCGTCCATGTCACCTTTGTAGCCGAGCACCGAGGGGCCGAAGGCGACATTGTCGTAGATCGACTTGGGGAAGGGGTTCGGTTTCTGAAACACCATGCCGATTCGTCGCCTCACCTCGACGGGATCCACGCTCGAGCCATAGAGGTCGACACCGTGGTACTCGATCACACCGTCGACCACGGCGTTGGGTATCAGGTCGTTCATCCGGTTGAGGCACCTGAGCACCGTCGACTTGCCGCAGCCCGATGGGCCGATGAGGGCCGTGATCTCGTTCTCATGGAAGGCGAGGCTCACGTCGTCGACCGCACGAAAGGAGCCGTAGAGCACCGACAGGTCGCGCACGTCCATCACGACCTCGTTGGGGATCTCGGGGGCTCCCGCGACGGGGACGGCCATGCCGGCCCCGAAGGTCCCGGCATCGCTGGTCCGGCTCATGCGCTTGCTCGTCTCGACGTTCGGCTCCACGGTACTCGCGTCCCTCATCTGCCTGCTTCTCGTTCGAGTCCGCCTGCTCGGCAGACGCCCTCTCCGTCGGTCACTACCAGCTCCTCTCGAACCGATCACGCAGCCACACCGCGAACGAGTTCAGGAGCAGCACCATGATCAGCATGATTATCACGCCCGCCGCGGCCAACACCCTGAACTCCTCCTGCGGCTGGTTGGAGTACTGGTAGATGATCACCGGAAGGGCCGAGTAGCCGTCGGAGAGGAACTTGGGGTTGAACGTGACAAACGTCACCGCCCCGACCAGCAGGAGCGGTGCAGCCTCGCCGATCGCTCGGGAGACGGCGAGGATGATCCCGGTCATGATCCCGGGGAGCGCCGCAGGCAGGACCTGTCTCCAGATCGTCTGCCACCGGGTCGCCCCCAAGGCGAGCGAGCCATCCGTTATCGAGGAGGGGACAGCACGGATCGCTTCTCGCGCGGCGAGGATGACGGTGGGCAGCACCAGGAGAGCCAGGGTGAGGGAGCCGGCAGCGGCGACGAACCCGATCCCGATCGGGCCGCGCACGATGAAGGCCAGGCCGAGGATCCCGAAGACGATGGAGGGAACTCCTGCCAGGTTCTGGATGTTCAGCTCGATCAGCCGGTTCCACCACCTATCCGGTTTGGCGTACTCCTCCAGATACACCGCGGCCCCGACGCCGAGGGGGACAATCAAGAGGATCACACCACCGATCACGTAGAGGGTTCCGAGGATGGCGGTGCGGAACCCCGCCTGCCCGGCGTTGATCCACGATGGCGCCTCCGTGAGCAAGCTCCAGCTCAGACGGCCTCCACCTTCGATGATCATGAAGACGATCAACGAGGCCAGCCCGATGAGTGCGAACCCCAGGGCCAGGACCATCATCGAGCCGAAGACGAGATCGACCACCCGGTCGCGGTGTGAGGATGACCGAAGCGCGGCCGCGGTGGCGGCGCGGGCCCCTGAAGTGGCGATGGCCACCCGGTCACTCGAGGTGGAGTCGATGGCCATTACTCGTAGACCTCCCGAAACCGCCGCACGAAGCGAATGGCGATGGAGTTCAATGCCAGGGTGGCCACGAACAGGAGTGACCCGACCGCGAAGATGGTGTGGTACTTGACACTCCCGGTGGGGATGTCTCCCGTCGCAGCCCCGGCGATGAAAGCCGTCATCGTCTGCACGCCCTTGGTCGGGTCGAAGGTGAGGAAGGGATTCCCCGCACCGGATGCGATGAACACCACCATGGTCTCGCCTACCGCCCGGGAGCCGCCCAGGACCACTGCCGCGATGATCCCGGATATGGCCGCAGGGAGGACGACGCGGGTGGCCACCTCGAACTTGGTGGCGCCGAGGGCGTAGCCACCGGCCCGAAGCGCCGCCGGAACGGCCCTTATGGCGTCGTCGGCCACCGAGGTGATGACGGGAACTATCAGAAGGCCGACCCCCAGGGCAGCCACCCCGACCGAGAACGGACCCTGCCAGGGAAGGAACGGCAGCAAGGTCTCGGCCAGAGGTCGGATGAACCAGAAGGCGAACAGCCCGATTGCCACGGTGGGGATACCGGCGAGCACCTCCAGCATGGGCTTCACCACCCGTCGGAGCCCCGGCCGGGCGTATTCGGAGAGATACACGGCCGACAGCAGACCCACGGGAACGGCCACACCGAGTGAGATCGCCACGACCAGGAAGCTGCCGACCACGATCGGCCATACCCCGAAACTGGCGTTGGCGAACAGTGGTGCCCACAGGGTCCCGGTGAAGAATTCGACTATCGAGACCTCGCGAAAGAAGTCGATGGTCGGCACAACCAGCGAGATCACGATGGCGGTGGTGATCAGGATGGAAAGCCCGGCGCTCAAGGCGAGGAAGGTCTTTATAGCCTTCTCGCCGTAGCGACGGCTGGAGGCCTCCAGCGACCGTTGCCCGACTGCAACGGTGCTGGAGGAATCCAGGGTCCCGTCGGCCATCGGTCAGCCGCCCGCCAGAGCTGCCACCTTGGCGGCCTGCTCTTCGAGCTGCTCGGGGGTCATAGCGACGAACTCGGCGATCTCGGCGATCTGGACGGCGTTCTCGACGTAGAACTCTGCGAAGTCGAGCACTTCGGGCCGGGCCAGCGCCGTATCGCTGAAGTACACGAAGAGGCCCCGACCCAACGGCGTGTAGCTGAGGTTCTGCACGTTCTCCGCGGTGGCCTCGACACAACCGTCGCCGTCGTCGATGGCCAGGGCCTTCACGGCGTCACCCGCTTCCTGATAGTAGGAGAAGGGGATGTAACCCATGGCGTAGACGTCACCTTCCACGGCTCTTACAGCGGCCAGGTCGTCCTCACCGATGTCGATGTAGTTGTTGCGGATACGCCCGACCTCACCGTTGATCTCCTCGGTGAAGTAGTCGAACGTCCCCGAGTCAGCACCCGGGCCGTAAACCGTGATCGCCTGAGATGCGACATCGTCGGGCAGGTCGAGGCCGTCGATGTCGCCCCAGGTCTCCACGGTGGAGCCCTCGTCCCAGATCTGACTCACCTGTGCCACCGTCATGCACTCGATCGGCAGTTCGGCGTTGACGACGATCGACAGGGCGTCGTTGGCCGCCTGGATGAAGTCGTATCCGATGCCGTTCTCTGCGCAGAGCTCGGCCTCGTCATCCCTGATGGGACGGGACGAGTCGTTGCCGTCGGTCTCACCGATGCAGAACTTCTCGAATCCACCACCGGTACCCGATATGGCCACGGTCACCCGAACTCCGGGCTCCTCTGACATGTAGAGCTCGGCGGCGACGATGCTCAGGGGCCCCACCGTGCTGGAGCCGTCCAGCCGCACCTCGCCGGTCAATCCGCCGCCGTCGTCTGTTGCCTCGGTATCGGGACTCTCGCCGCTAGCTGCCTCATCATCGCCGGCGGCCGGGTCGGTGGCATCGGCGACGCTGCCTCCACAGGCGGCCACGGCCATCGCCAGGACCGCCAACAGGGCTACGAGCCTGGTTGAAGGGGAACTCATTCGAAGTGTCTCCTTGCTCAGGGAGGCGATCCACCATTTCACGGGTGTTCGCATTTGCTTCACGAGCGGAAAGGTACGGGGCGTGGTTGACCGTCCCCGAGTCGTTGGGTGAACGGGAGGTGAACCTTTCCGGGTGGCCGGTTGCGGCTACGGGCCGTAGCGGACGACGACCAGGGCGTCTGCGGCCGACTCAGCGCCCCACACCTCACCGGGCTGGCCGAGGATCTGACGGACTCCGCTGCCGGGAGTGGGCAGAGGGAATGACTCGAAGGTCTCGGTGGCAGGATCGAAGCGGAGAAGGGCGTGATCTCCTCCGAAGTCGCTCACCCAGGGTCGATCGGTCTCGTCGACGTAGACGGCGTACGCCTGGGGGGAGTCCCCGGGCAGCGGCCACTCGTCCCACGCCTCGGTCGCCGGGACGTAGCGAGCGAGATGGCCGGTGTTCCAGTAGGCCACCCAGATGCTTCCCTCCGAGTCCGTCCACACCCTTCGCGCTCCCTGATCGGGAGTGGGGGGATCGATGCGCGTCATGTCGGCGGTGACCGGGTCGACCAGGGCGATATAGCTGCCCGACAGCGCCGCGAAATAGACGTCGCCGTCGGGCGTGACGGTGATGCCGTAGGGGCCGCCACCGCCCGTCTCGAAAACCTCCATCTCCTCGGTGCTGGGATCGAAACGGCCGTAGTAGCCACCCTGACCGGTGAACCAGATCGTGCCATCGGGGGCGACAGCGGGGGTGTGCATCGCCACCGCCACGTCGGCGGGGAACACGTCGACTGCCAGCGTGTCGTGGTCGACCCGCACCAGAGCGTTGAGGCCCTGATCGGTGACCCAGGCGTCGCCTTCGGTGCCGACGATCACTCCGTGAGGGGCGGCGGCTCCACCGAGCGGTACCTGAGTCACGTCTCCGGTGGCGGGATCCAGTCGGTCGAGGCTGCCCCCGCGTTGAGCGGTGTACCACACGGTCCCGTCGGGAGCGACCGCCACATCGTGGGGGCGGGAACCGGGAACGCGGTACTCGACGACTTCGGAGACTTCCGGAGGGACGGTCTCGGTCGTGGTGTCGGGAGACTCGGCGGTGACGATGCTCGTCGTCGTCGTGGGGCCCGTGGTAGGAGGTGGCGACGCCGTCTCGACCGGCGCTGTGGTGACGGTGGCGGAGGGAGGAGAGGGCACGCCAGGAGGTGAGCCCGCCGTCGAGCAGGCGGCAAGGACGAGCGCGAGGGCGGCGAGGCGGGACCTCACGCCGTCAACAATAGGTGAGACACCGCCTACCGCAGACCGGGGTCGTCCCCATCAGCGTTTCTCACCTACGAAACGGTGTGCTGGGCGCACCGATCTGCTGATAAAAACGGTCAGGAAACGCGGGAGCGGGCGACGGCCAGGTCCTGGAGGGTGGTGTGGGCGTTGATCCCGTGGACCTCGGGAACGCGCTTCCATCCCCCGTCCCGGTCGAGGCTCCAGGCGAGAGCATCATCGGCCAGGAGCACGTCGAGGACCTCGTCGATGCGGAACTGGCTGGTCGGGTCGTTGACGGGCGCCAATGCCTCGACCCGCCAGTCGAGGTTGCGGGGCATGAGGTCGGCCGACCCTATGTAGTAGGTCCGGTCGCGGCCTCGGGCCCCGAAGCGATAGATACGGGAATGCTCGAGGTACCGCCCCACTACCGAGCGCACGGTGATGTTCTCGGACAGGCCCGGTATGCCCGGCCGGAGACAGCAGATCCCACGCACGATCAGCTCGATCCTCGCGCCGGCCGTCGAAGCCTCATAGAGGGCGTCGATGATCCCGACGTCGACGAGGGAGTTCATCTTCATCGTTATGTGCCCGTCGTCCTGTTCCGCCTCGACTCCGATCAACTCCAGCATTCGGCGTCTGATCCCGCCGGGCGACACGCTCAATGCCCGATAACGGGTCTGGCGGCTGTAGCCGGTGAGGAAGTTGAACAGGTCGGACAGGTCGGCCCCGATGGCATCGTCGCAGGTGAGGACTCCCACGTCCTCGTAGATCCGGGCGGTGCTGTCGTTGTAGTTGCCCGTACCTACGTGGGCGTATCGACGGATGGAACCGTTCTCGTCACGGACCACCAACGCCAGCTTGGTGTGGGTCTTCAGCCCGACGACCCCGTACATCACGTGGACCCCGGCGTCTTCCAGACGCTGGGCCCATTCGATATTGCGCTCCTCGTCGAAGCGGGCCTTCAACTCGACGAGGGCGACGACCTGCTTTCCCGACACGGCGGCGTCGATCAGGGATTGCATGATGGGGCTGTCCTGGGACGTCCGGTAGAGGGTCACCTTGATGGCCAGCACGAATGGATCGTGAGCTGCCTGGTCGACGAAGGCCTCCACCGAGGTGGTGAACGAGTCGTAGGGATGGTGGACGAACACGTCACCGTGGCGAACGACGTCGAAGATGTCGGGAGCGTCACCCTCCACCGGCTGCAGTCGCATGGGGGTGAGCCAGTGCCACGACTCGAAGTCCAGCTCGGGACGGTCGAGGGCCGCTATCCCCCACAGTCCCGCCAGGTCGACGGGACCGTCCACCCGATAGATGTCCGATTCATCGGCTCCCATCTCGCGTTTGAGCAGCTCGAGCACTTCGTCGGACATGTCGGGTCCGATCTCGAGACGGACCACGTGACCGAACCTGCGGCGGGTCAACTCCGATTCGATCGTCATCAGGAGGTCACCGCCCTCCTCCTCCTCGATGTCGAGATCGGCATTACGGGTGACCCTGAAGACGTGATGGCCCAGGACTTCCATCCCCGGGAAGAGGCTCTCCAGATGGGAGGCGATTACCTGCTCGAGCGGCACGAAGCGCTCGCCGTCGGGGAGGACGACGAACCGCGGAAGGATGGGCGGCACCTTGATCCGGGCGAAACGGGTCAACCCCGTCTCCGGGTTCCGCACGAAGATGGCGAGGTTGAGGGAGAGGTTCGAGATGTAGGGGAAGGGATGAGCGGGGTCGACCGCCAGAGGGGTCACCACCGGGTAGACCCGGTCCCGGAATTGGTCGTCCAGGTAGGACCGATCCTCCTCATCGAGGGTGTCGTAGTCGCTGAAGACGATGCCGGCCTCGGACAGGGCGGGGGCCACGTCGGTGAGGAAGCACTTGGACACCTCGGCGTACTGCTCGGTGACCGCCAGCCTGATCTGCTCCAGTTGCTGTGAGGGGGTGAGGCCGTCGGGAGCGGTGGTCCTGACGTTCTGTGCCACCTGCTCCTTGAGGCCGGCGACGCGGACCTGGAAGAACTCGTCGAGGTTGGAAGCCCATATGGCGAGGAACTTGACGCGGGCCAGGAGCGGAAGCGTCGGCCTCTGCGCGAGGGCCAGTACCCGGGCGTTGAAGTCGAGCCACGACAGCTCACGATTGAGGTATTTCTCGAGGGTCATTGCTTCACCTGATCATGGGCCGGTACGAACTCACCTTATCGGTCGGGCTATCCGCTATCCCGACCTCGATAGGCCGCCCAGTAGGAAAGTCCGCATCGCCGAGATGATCTCGGGGAGCCTGGCGTCGGGATCGGGTGCAGATATGACCGCCCGCGCCGCCGACATGATCGTGTCCTGGATGAAGCGACCCGCCAGGTCGGGGGGATACGGCCGCAGGGTGGCTTCCTCGACCCCGGCCGAGAAGACGGTGTCGACCTCTCGCACGAGATCGGAGTGGGCGACCCTTATCCTCTGCTGGGCCTCGTAGGAGAGGCGTCCCACCTCACGGTGGAGGATCAAGCCCAGGACCCGGTCGGTGGCGACGAAGCGGACCGTTCGCTCCGCCACCTCCAAGAGGTGATCCGCCGCCGCCAGCTCCCTCGGCACACCGGCGAGCAGCTCCGACACCACAGCCGGGAGTTGCTCCTCCACCAGGGAAGCGATCACATCGTCCCGATCGGCGAAGTACTCGTACAGCGTCGTCCGTCCGATACCGACCGCCGTGGCGATCTCCCCCAGGGAGATCTCCGCCGAGCCGACCTCGGCTATCAGCTCCTGAGCAGCAGCGAGGATCTGACGGCGGGTCAGCTCCTTGTGCTCGGCGATGGAGTCAGCACGTATCCGGGGCATTCGTCGCTCAGGGTACCGTCGGCAGGGGAACGACAGGGGCCATCGCAGGGATCATCCCCCCGAGACGGAGCTTTCCTCTCCGGGCCGGGAGTCGCCCGGCTACGCTCGAATTACTGCTAAATGGGATCAAACCCAGATGGCGGGCTGGAGGTGGCGTCCCGCCTCCACCGCCTCGATCACGTGGCGGAGGTCCGACCAGCGATCGGCACCCAACCGGTGGGCGTGGTCCTGGTCGTCCACCGCCCCGCCTCCCAGGATGATGGGAACGTCGCGGTGGAGATGACGTCGAGCCTCCGTCACCATCTGGCGGCACCCCTCGAGGGTCGCGGGGTCGAGTACCCCGATACACACCGCCTTGAGGTCCTCTGTGCGCTCCAGCACCTCGGCCAGCGACTCCACCGGAACGTCGCCTCCCAGGTCGATGGCGCTGTATCCGCCCACCCGCAGGGCATCCGCCACCATCGCCAACCCCAGGGAGTGGTGCTCTCCCGGCGGGGCGGCGACGATCACCGCACCCCGTCGCCGGCCCCGTCGTGAGAACTGCGGTCCCAGTCGGCCGATCATCCGGCCCACTATCACGCTGGCCAGGTGCTCTTGGGCCACGCTGACCTCCTCGCCGAGCCAGCGCCGCCCGATCGAGTCGAGGGCCGGCACGAAGACGTCGCAGTACACATCGAGCGGTGTCATCCCCGCCGTCAGAGCACCCTCCACCACCCTCCAGGCACCGCTGTGGTCCCCTTCCAGCAGACGATTCTCCAATCGCTCGTTCCAGGGAGCACTTTTCCTCGACAGTGGGAGGGAAGGTTCGCTAGCGTTTGATTGTTGAAACAGATCGAGATCGCCTGTGGCGACTCGCCACGTTCCTCCTTCTTTGTGGGCGGCCAACTGCCCGAGTCGGACGTAGCGGTAGGCAGTCATGTAGTGGACGCCCAGCCTGGCCGCTGCCTCTTGGAGCGTGACGAAGTCGCTCATATGACGATTGAATTTAACGCTAATTGTCCGTAGGCTGAAGGCAGAAATGATGGAAACGCGACTACTCGAACTCGAGATCAGCACCGACTGGCGCGAACGCGCCGCCTGTGCCGATTACCCGACCGACCTGTTCTTCCCGGCCGGCGAGACCGGCCCCGCAGAACTCCAGATTCGCCGAGCCAAGGAAGTCTGCGCCCGCTGCGAGGTCAGCGACGACTGCCTTCTGTACGCCCTCGAGGCCAACCAGCGAGACGGCATCTGGGGTGGCCTCACCGCCGATGAGCGCAAGCGGCTCCGTCGCCGGTGGCTGGCCGAACGCCGCCGCCGCACCGGCTGAGGTTTTTTATCAGCGAAACGGTGCGTCCAGCGCACCGTTTCGTAGGTGAGAACAGCCGCGGGCCCCCCGACAGCGGTTTTCGGTTTCTCCCGCGCCCGGAGCGGCGACTGCTCCGCTCCCTGAACGGGAGCCATGGTTCCGCCCGCAGGCGATGCGATCACGGAGCAGCCTCCAGTTCCCACGTTTGTCGCCAGGCATCTGGAGAATGAGCCTCGCCGGCGGAGCCCGTGAAGGAACCCATCGCGCCCGATTCCCGCACCGGGCCGACCGGCTCCCATAATGGCGACCGACAGCCACCAGGGGCAGCAGACCGTCATGACCAAGCAAGCCGACTACGTCCTCCGTACCGTCGAGGAGCGCGGCATCCGCTTCATCAGGCTGTGGTTCACAGACGTCCAGGGATTCCTCAAGTCGGTGTCGATCAGCCCCGCCGAGCTCGAGGTGGCCTTCGAGGAAGGAATGACCTTCGACGGTTCCGCCATCGACGGCTACGCCCGCCTGCAAGAGGCCGACATGCTCGCCCGCCCCGACCCCTCCACGTTCGCCGTCCTGCCGTGGCGCCAGGAGCAGCAGGTGGCACGGATGTTCTGCGACATCCACACCCCCGACGGAGACCCATTCGGGGGCGATCCCCGAACAGTGCTCAAACGAAACCTCGACAGGGCGGCCGAGCTCGGATACACGTTCTATGTGGCGCCCGAGCTGGAGTTCTTCTACTTCGAGGATTCCGGACCTGAACCCGTTGCTCTCGACCGGGGCGGCTACTTCGACCTGACTCCCCTCGACGTCGCCCAGGAGTACCGACGCAAGACGATCAACGCTCTCGAGATGATGGGGATCCCCGTAGAGCACAGCCACCACGAGGTCGCCCCCTCCCAGCACGAGATCATCGTCCGCTACACGGATGCCCTGACGATGGCCGACAACATCATGACCTTCCGGCTGACGGTGAAAGAGGTCGCGTTGCAGCACGGGATCTACGCCACCTTCATGCCCAAGCCCCTCGAGGGCCACGACGGATCGGGGATGCATCTCCATCTCTCCCTGTTCGAAGGAGACCGCAACACGTTTCACGACCCGTCCAACCAGAATGGCCTGTCGGCCACAGCGGAAGCGTTCATCGCCGGTCTCCTGAAGCACGCCCGGGAGATCACCGCCGTCACGAACCAGTGGGTCAACTCCTACAAGCGGCTGGTCGGAGGATTCGACGCACCGATCTACGTCTCCTGGGCTCGCAACAACCAGACTGCCCTGGTGCGCGTCCCCACTCCCAAGAAGGGGAAGTCGTCGAGCGTCCGCGTTGAGTACCGCTCACCGGACGCGGTGGCCAACCCCTACCTGGCCCTTTCCGTTCTGCTGGCGGCCGGGTTGGAGGGGGTGAAACAGGGATACGAGTTGCCGCCCGAGGTAGCGGACAACGTCTTCCGGATGACCCCGGCGGAACGGGCCGCCGCCGGGATAGCCCGTCTGCCCGAGAGCCTGTCAGAGGCGCTCGACGCCATGGAGCGATCAGAGCTGGTCGCCGACGCCCTCGGCGAGCACGTGTTCGACTGGTTCCTGCGCAACAAGCGCAAGGAGTGGGAGCGATACCAGCACCACGTGTCGCGCTTCGAGCTAGAGAACTACCTCCCCGTCTTGTGAGCTGAGATGAACGTGGCCATATTTCCCGCCGACTGCTCCGAGGAGTTGGCGGCTGCTCTGGCCCTGGCCGGAGCGGAGGTCACCTTCGTCGACGACCTCGCAACCGGGGATCTGTCGGAGGCCTCGATCCTGGTGGTCGAGCTCTCCGATGAGCCGATGCGGAGGCTTCGACTCCTGGAGCGGGTGGCCGAGGATGTCGGCCTGCCCGTCCTCGCCGTGGCCGACCCTTCGTCACTCCCCCTGATCGAACGGGCGAAGGGCGTGACCGACTTCGCACTGGAGCCGCTGGACCCGGTGGAGCTCGGGGTACGTCTGCGACGGCACATGACCACCACCGGTGTCGACGAGATCCTGCGATTCAAGGACCTCGAGCTCAATCCGCTCACATACCAGGCCACGCTCGATGGGCGTCCTCTCGACCTCACCTACATGGAGTACGAGTTGCTGCGCTTCCTCGTCGAGAACCAGCGACGGGTCTGGAGTCGACAGCAGCTCCTCTCCAAGGTGTGGGGCTACGACTACTACGGCGGGGCGCGGACGGTGGACGTCCATGTCCGTCGGGTCCGGGCCAAGCTGGGCGAGGAGCGAGCTTCGTGGATAACCACCGTGCGCTCGGTCGGCTATCGGTTCGGATGACCGGCGGCGGCCTTCGCGGCCCTTGCCCGCCGCATCGACCACAATGGGGCATCACATGGGTTTCCGTACCGACCAGATCCACGCCGGGGTGACGCCCGATCCCGTCACCGGAGCCATCCTCACCCCGATCCACCAGTCGACCACGTTCGTCCAGGACTCGGTGGACGATTACATGGCCAAGGGATACTCCTATGCCCGCGGTGGCAACCCCACGGTGCGGGCCTTCGAGGAGAAGATCACCGCCCTCGAGGGCGGTGCCGACGCCACTGCCTACGGCTCGGGCATGGCCGCCACCGTGGCGGTGATGCTGGGTCTGCTCTCGGCCGGGGACCATGTCATCATCGCCGACGTGGTCTACGGGGGCACCTACCGGTTCGCCGACCAGTTCCTACGCAAGTTCGGCGTGGCCGTGGACTTCGTCGATGTCTCCGACGTCGACGCCCTGGCGGCCTCGATACGGTCCGACACGAGGCTCGTCTTCACCGAAACACCTGCCAATCCGACCCTCAAGCTGACCGACCTCGCCGCCGTCTCCGGGGTGTGCCGGAGCAGAGGTTTCCTCCATGTCACAGACAACACCTTCCTGACCCCCTACTTCCAGCGGCCGTTCGAGCTGGGATGTGACGTCATCGTCCACTCCACGACCAAGTACCTCGACGGCCACAACGCCACCCTGGGGGGAGCGGTGGTGGTGAACGATCCCGCCCTGCAGGAGAGGATCGCCTTCGCCCGTAACTCCGCCGGTCTGGTCATGTCCCCGATGGTCGCCTGGCTGACCCTCCAGGGCATCAAGACCCTGTCGGAGCGAATGGAAAGGCAATCCGCCAACGCCCTGCAGGTGGCGGCGTGGCTGGAGGAGCATCCCAAGGTCGAGAAGGTGGGCTATCCGGGCCTGGCGTCATTCCCCGGTCACGATCTCGCCCAGAAGCAGGCCTCCGGGTTCGGGGCGATGGCATGGTTCGAGGTGACCGGCGGTGTCGAGGCCGGCAAGGCGCTGATGGACTCCGTGCGGCTCTGGTCGCTCGCCGAGAACCTGGGTGCGGTGGAGTCCATCGTCACCCACCCCGTCACCATGACCCACGCCGCCATGCCGCGGAAAGAGCGAATCGCCACCGGGATCACCGACGGGCTGGTGCGCCTGTCGGTCGGCATGGAGGACGTGGAGGATCTGATCTCCGACCTCGACCAGGCCCTGTCTCGGATCTGAGTCTCGTTCTCACCTACGTAACGGTGTGCTGGACGCACCGTTTCGCTGATAAAAACGGTGTCAACCGAACTCGATGCCTTGGGCGAGGGGCAGGTCGTCGCCCCAGTTGATGGTGGTGGTCTGGCGTCGCATGTAGGCCTTCCAGGCATCCGAGCCCGCCTCCCGGCCGCCACCGGTCTCCTTCTCCCCGCCGAAGGCGCCTCCGATCTCGGCTCCGGACGTGCCTATGTTCACGTTGGCGATTCCGCAGTCGGAGCCGACGGCGGAGAGGAAGCGCTCCGCGTGCTTGAGGGACTGGGTGAAGATCGCCGACGAGAGCCCCTGGTTGACCCCGTTGTGGATCTCGATGGCCTCCTCGATGCTGTCGAACTCGATCACCCACAGGATGGGAGCGAAGGTCTCCTCCTGCGTGATGGCGGCATCCTTGGGAACACGGGCGATGGTCGGCTCGACGAAGAACCCGGGTCGGTCGATCACCGCCCCGCCGGTCACGATCTGGGCTCCCTGCGAACGCGCCGTCTCCAATGCCGCCTGCATCTGGTCGACCGCCACTCGATTGACCAGGGGACCCATCAGAATGCCCTCCTCCAGCGGATCGCCTATCGGGACCTGGGAGTAGGCCTCCCGCAGCCGGTCGACGACCTTGTCGGCGATGGCGCGATGGACGACGAGGCGCCGGAGGCTGGTGCAGCGCTGACCGGCGGTTCCCACCGCCGCGAACAGAGATGCCCGCACCGTCAGCTCGATGTCGGCGTCGTCCATGACGATGATGGCGTTGTTGCCTCCCAGCTCGAGGATGCTCCTCCCCAACCGGGTCGCCACCGCAGGACCGACGACACTGCCCATCCGCGTCGAACCGGTGGCGGAGATGAGGGGTAGGCGGCGATCGTTGACCATGGCATCACCCACCGTGGTTCCCGTGCCGGCGACCAGGTTGAAGACACCTTCGAAGCCCGATCCGTCCATGACCTCGTTGCATATCCGCGTCACCGCCACCGCCGTCAACGGAGTTCGCTCCGACGGCTTCCACAACACCGGGTCCCCGCAGACCGCTGCCACCGTGGCGTTCCACGACCAGACCGCCACCGGAAAGTTGAAGGCGCTGATGACCCCCACCGGGCCCAGGGGATGCCACTGTTCGTACATCCGGTGGTTCGGCCGCTCCGAGGCCATCGTCTTGCCGTAGAGCTGGCGGGACAGTCCCACGGCGAAGTCGCAGATGTCGATCATCTCCTGCACTTCGCCGACACCCTCGGGAAGGATCTTGCCCACCTCCAAGGCGACGAGGGCACCCAACTCCTCGCGGTTCTCCCGAAGAGCGAGTCCCAGGCGCCGTACGTATTCACCTCTCGCCGGAGCCGGGAGCGATCGCCACCGCTCGAACGCCTCCACCGAGGAGGTGACGGCGTCTTCGTAGTCGGACTCTCCCGCCAGGCTCACCCGGGCGAGGGTCCCTCCCGTCGCCGGATTGGGGATTTCGACGGTCTCACCCAAGCCCTGTCGCCACTCACCGGCGATGCTGACACCGGGAACGACTCCGTCCTCGGGAAACCCGAAAGTCTCGAACACTCGCTGGCGATCCATGTCAGTCCTCCTCGGGGGTCTGGCGGGCGGCGACCGCTTCGATCTCGATCAGGAAGCCTCCCGGCAGCGCCGCCGCCTGGATGGCGGAACGAGCCGGAGGCTGTTCGGTGAAGTAGGCGCCGTAGATGTCGTTGACGATGGGATAGTCGGCCATGTTGGCCAGGAAGATGGTCGTCTTGACGATGTCGGAGTAGCCGAGCCCCAGGTCGCCGAGGATCAGCCCGATGTTGTCGAGAACTCGCCGGGTCTGGGCGTCGATCTGGTCGGGGGCCCGCTCTCCCGTTACCGGATCCAGCGCTACCTGGCCTGAGAGGAACACCAGGCCCATCGACTCGGTCGCCACGGAGTACGGACCGATCGCCGGTGGTGCCGACGGCGTGTCGAGGGTCGACTTGGACATGGGCTATGCCTCCTAGGGGGATCGCCCAGCCAGGCTACCGAATGCGTGGGAGGTCGAGACGGCAGAGCCGGGCGTGTCAGCCGAAGCTGTTGCCGCAGCCACAGGTACGGCTCACGTTGGGGTTGTCGATGGCGAACCCGGCCCCCATCAACCCGTCCTTGAAGTCGAGGGTGGCTCCCTTGATCATCTCGGCGGACTGGGGATCGACCACTACCCGCACGTCACCGAACTGCTCAACGATGTCGACGTCCTCGATCTGGCTGTCGAAGAAGAGCTCGTAGGAGAATCCCGAGCAGCCGCCCGGCTTCACCGCCATGCGCAGTGCCAGGTCCTCGTCACCTTCGGCGGCGATCAGCTCACCCACCTTCGATACTGCCGCATCGGTGAGCATCACGGTCTGCTCCGGCTTGCTCGACTTGATCGTGAGAATCTGGTTCATACGTTCGTTTCACCCTGGTCGGCTGATGGCTGCCGGTTCACAGTCACTCAGTATAAGGGATAACGTGGACATCGCATTCCCGCCGATTCGAGGCGCATGGCAACGCAAGACGATATCTACAAGGCCCTGGAAGCCGTCAACGACCCCGAGCTAGGCGGAAACATCGTCGAGTTGGGGATGGTGTCGTCGGTGGACCTCGACGACACCGGACTCGCCAACATCGGCATCGCCCTCACCATCGCCGAGTGCCCGATGCGCGGCCAGATCGAGGGAGATACCGTCCGCAAGGTCCGGGCCCTACCGGGAGTCGAAGACGTCGTGGTGGAGACGACGGCGATGACCCGGGCACAGCGGGCCGAGCTCATGGGCCGAGCCCGCAGGCACGCCCGGGAGCGTGCCGAGCCCACCCAGGTCCCCCCTGCCACCCGCGTGCTGGCTGTAGCCTCCGGCAAGGGAGGTGTGGGGAAGTCCTCGATCAGCGTCAACCTGGCGTTGAGTCTCGCCGGACGCGGTTTCCGCGTCGGTGTCCTCGACGCCGACATCTGGGGCTTTTCGATCCCGCGCATGCTGGGAGCCGCGGGTCCGCTGACGGCCGACGACGCCACCCGTCTCATCCACCCCGCCGTCGCTCACGGCATCTCGGTGGTCTCGACCGGATTGATCATCGAATCCGAGGAAACCGCCCTCATGTGGCGAGGCCTCATGCTGTCGAAGGCCCTGGAACAGTTCCTCACCCAGGTCGCCTGGGGGAACCTGGACTATCTGGTTATCGACCTGCCGCCCGGGACCGGAGACGTGCAGATGGCCCTGTCACGTCTCCTGCCACAGGCCGAGATGCTGGTGGTGACGACACCCCAACAGGCGGCCCAGAAGGTCGCCATCCGCGTAGCCGACATGGCCCGTCGCTCTTACATGCCCATCATCGGGGTGGTGGAGAACATGGCCGGTTTCACCTGCCGCCACGGTGAGACCTACGACCTGTTCGGAACCGGCGGAGGAGAGGAGCTGGCCGAGGCCATCGGGGTCCCGGTGGTGGGGCGGATCCCCTTCGACCCGGTCGTGGTGCAAGGTGGCGACGGAGGCTCCCCGGTGGTGGTGGCCGCGCCCGGCGGTCCCGCCGGAGAGGCCTTCTCCCGGCTGAGTGAACGAGTTCTCGAGGTGATGCCACCCGTCGCCGACGAGACCTGTACCGGCCGTATCGCCAAGCTGGTCGCCCATATGGACGAGGAGCTGGCGGTCGCCCACGGCTGAGAGCAGGCCCTACCGCGAGCCGCTGCCGGCACCACCCACAGTGACTAGTCCCTTCGGATGCATGCGAAACACGCCTACCGTTTCCGGCTCTGGACGACATCATTGATGCGGAACGTGCCCACAGGTCCAGACCAGTTCTGGAGCGTTGGCGGTGTCATGGGAGGCATCCAGTCGGATGGGCAGAGCGGGAGTGTCGCCCGTCCGACGAGTTCCTTCGAAGCCCCGATCCCCCGGGGCTTCGAAGCAGCACGAGGCTCTGATTTCCCCCGCAGAACCTCGTCGAAGCCGGGCGGTTCGCCATGGGCGAGCCGTCCGGCTGCTTTTGCCCTGTCCTCGTTGTCAGCCGCAGATGGCCTTCACCAGCGGATAGGGATTGACCGCTCCACCGCCTCCGGGGTGATACTCGAAATGCAAATGGGGATAGGACGGGGAGGCGTTGCCGGTACTCCCCACATACCCGATCTCCTGTCCCGCCGTCACGCTGTCTCCGCTGGAGACTCCGGAGGCGAACCCATCCAGGTGGGCGTAGTAGTAGGTGTCGCCGGCGGTGGAGCGCATCCACAGCGTTATGCCCCCCAACGAGCTGCCAGAGCCCATCGAGCTGATCCTCCCGTCGTAGATCGCCACCACCGGCGTTCCCCGGGCAGCCATCATGTCGACTCCCTGGTGCGAGCGGCCGCCGGAGCGGGGAGCGCCCCAGGTGTCGACGAACGAGACCGGCCCCGCCACCGGACATGCCTCGCCACCCGAGTCGATGGGGGGAGGCGATGTGGTCGTGGTGGTCGTCGCTGGAGGGGCCGTGGTGGGGGTGCCTCCGTCAGAGGTCGTCGTGGTGGTCCCGTCGGGAGCGGAGGTGGTGGCAGGGGCAGTGGTGGTCGTGGCGGCGAGAGCTGCTTCCTCCTCCCGGCGGCGCCGTTCCTCCTCTTCCTGGCGACGGCGTTCCTCGTCTTCCCGGGCGCGCTGGGCGGTCAGGACCTCGTAGTCGGCGCTGGCCGCCGCGAACGTGGCCTGCGCCTCATCCGTCAATGCGGCGAGCTCCTCGGCCACGGCCTCCTGTTCGAGGCGGGCCTCGTCGAGCCGGGCCGTCTGACGTTCCAGTTCGGCTGCCGTGGCCTTGAGCGTGTCGATGGCCGTGTCCTCCAGACCCGTGACGCGGCGCACGTACTCGAGGCCGGCGGGCACGCTCTCGCTTCCTCCTCCGAGCAGGACCGCCAGCGACACCGACGACGAGGCGCCCATGTACATCTGCACCGCCAGCTCCTCGACGGCGACTTCGGCGGCGGTCAGACGCGCCCGGGTGCGCTCCATCGCCTCGGTGAGGGTGGCGACCTCCTCTTCCAGCGTGAGCTGGCGCACGTAGGCCTCCTCGAGGCGCATCGCCAGGGAGTCGGCCCGGGCCCTGGCCTCGCTCAACCGCTCCCGGGCCTCATCCAGGTCGTCGTCGGTGACCTGAGCCAGAGCAGGCAGCGCCAGCAGGACGACCACCAGCACGCCCAGCAGTCGCCTCATTCGGCGGCGCTCCCCCGTGCCCGCACAAGGCGACCGTCCACTGCCACCAGGCCCTCGGAGGCCAGCTTCTCGATGTGTGCACTGACGGAGCGGGCCGCCAGGGGATGAAGGGAACTGTCGGTTTCGCGGTAGACGTCCTCCACGATCTCAGGGACCGTAGTCGCTCCACGGCCGATCGATTGGAGTATCTGCTTTTCTCTCTGCCGACGGTGAGCCAGATACCAGTCGATGACCGCGGCCGGATCGTCCATGGCCTCCCCGTGGCCGGGGTAGAGCCGGGACAACTCGAGGCTCCGGAGCCGCTCCAAGGACCGCATGTACTGTCCCATCTCCTCGACCATGACCGAGGACCCTCCCATGATGTGGTCACCGGTGAACAGCACGGTGCCGGCCCGGAAGCAGAGATGGTCGTCGGAGTGCCCGGGGGTGTGAACGACATCGAGGTTCACCGCCCCCACCGACAGCACCGAGCCGTCCGCCAGCAGCATATCGGGCTCGAAACCGGGCCCGGGGGCGTGACCGCAAGCTGGAACCCCCCAGTCAGCGGCGAGGGGGTTGGCGAGGGGAGCATGATCCTCATGGGTGTGGGTGACCAGCACCCCGGTCACCTCTCTCGTGCCCACCGCCGTCGCCAACGCCTCCGCGTGGCCGGTGTCTATCGGACCGGGGTCGATGACGATGACCTCCCCCTGAGACTCCAGCAGCCAGGTGTTGGTCCCGGCACCGGTGAACGGGCCGGGGTTGGGGGCCAGTACCCGCTCGATTCTCACGATCGATCCGACACCACAGGGAGCTGCACTCGCACCAGCGAGCCGTCCTCCTCGGGGGCGGGGAGGTTCCGCCTCACGCCGGGCTCGGTCGCCGCCCGCCACATGCTCTCTACGCTGGCATAGGTGGCCATCCAGCGGATGTGGTGGACGGTGGGTGTGACGAGCGCCCATTCCTGACGTTCGAGACGAGCCAGGGCATCCGCCGGGTACACCCATTCGATGGACACGACCTCGTCCTCCTGGGGAACCAGCGTCGGGTCGCCGTCGACCACCGCCAGATAGAACCTGGCGTCGAATCGGGTCGGGGCCCACTCGGGCGTGACCCACTGGGAGAGCAGCCTCAACCGGTGCCCGTCGAGCACCGCTCCCCGGGAGATGACCTGCTCGAAGACGGTTCGCCCTCGCCCCCACCCGGTCGAATGGAGGGGTGGGCGGGTGATGGCCAGACCGACCTCCTCTACCGTCTCTCGCAGGGCTGCCGCCCGCCAGGGGAGGTCCTCCTCTCCCGACGGCAGCGACACCGCTCGGCGGACGATGTCTTCGTGATCTGATTCCTCCACGGCTCCACCCGGAAACACCCACAATCCTCCGAAGAAGCCTCCCGCCGGTCGCTCCAGCATCAGCACCTGCGGGCCCCTTGCCCCCTCCCGCACGGCTACCAGGGTGGCGGCCGGTCGAGGTGTCACACCCTCCACACTTCCACCCGCGTGGAGCCGCGCCGCTGGAGGTGCCGGTCAGCAACCCGACGTCGCAGCCATTCCCGTACGGCGGGAACCAGCAGACTGAAGCCGACGACGTCGGTGACGAAACCCGGGGTGAGCAAGAACGCACCTGCAACCAGGAGCATGGCTCCATGAGCGAGCTCCCTGGTGGGCAGTTCTCCGCCGGCGAGTCGTTGTTGAGCTGAATGCCATACGGCCAGACCCTGGTGCTTGACCAGGTAGGCACCGGCGATGCCCGTCACGATGACGATCGCCAACGTGGGGCCGATCCCCAGGCGGGCCCCTACCCAGATGAGCAGCGCCATCTCGAGAAGGGGAACGAAGACGAACAGAGACAGTCGGATCATCCTGCGCCAGGGTACCGACACCACATGAGGAAGCACGAGTGCTGGAGCGGATTCCGGTTTGAGATGCCCGGGAAGGTTGGCACACTCATCCCATGGTCGAACGCCTGGACGAGCTCGAGGAAGGAATGACGATCCCCTACGGGGGTGACCGCCTCACGAGGGTGTCTGCCGACCTCGCCGCCGCCTTCCGGGCGGGAGACAGGCTGATCGTCTTACAGGACGGCGGAGACCTGCTCCACGTGCCCCGGGAAGCGTGGGATACCGCCGTGGTCGCCGTCGACTCGGCCGTCTCCGCTTTCGGCGCCATGTCCGGCGCCCACCCCGATGCAGTAGCCGGCTTCTACCGCAGGTTCGCCCGCCTCCTGGAGGACCCGGCGACCTTCGAGCGGATCAGGATCGCGAATGCCGCCGATGTGGAGGCGGCGAGGGACCGGGGACGCTCGACCACCCGTCTCCATCTCACCGACGGGATGCGAGCGGACATGGTGGCAGGGTTGCGAATCTGGGAGCAGACCCGGCCACCAGACCGGCCCGAGGAGGTGATCGTCCACGACGGCTGGAGAGTGGAGATGCGACGAGCGGGCCTGGGTGTGGTCGGGTTCGTATTCGAGGGACGTCCCAACGTGTTCGCCGACGCCACCGGGGTTCTGCGCTCCGGCAACGTGGTCGTGTTCCGTATAGGTTCCGATGCGCTGGGGACGGCGAGAGCGATCATGGACCACATGGTCCGACCCGCACTGGAGGAGGCGGGTCTTCCCCGGGGGGCGGTGGCGCTCGTCGACTCGGCCGAGCGGGCGGCGGGATGGGCGCTGTTCTCGGATCGGCGTCTCGGCCTGGCCGTCGCCCGTGGCTCGGGAGCGGCGGTCAGCCAGCTGGGAGCGGTCGCCCGTCAGGCCGGGATCCCCGTCAGCCTGCACGGCACGGGTGGAGCATGGATCGTGGCGGCACCCGACGCCGATGCCGGTGATGTCGAACGAGCCGTCTACCACTCCCTCGATCGCAAGGTGTGCAACACCCTCAACACGGCAGTGGTGACCGGACCGGAGCCCGACCGAGGAGTGGAGGCGGTGCTGACAGGGCTGCGACGGGCGGCGGAACGGCGCGGGACCAACCCCAAGCTCCATGTGGTGGGTGAGGTGGACCTGTCGCCCTGGTGGACGGAGACAGCTCCCATCACCCGGGCCGACGGAACCGTCGACGAGCCTCGCGCGGAGCCGCTCGAGCCCGACGAGGTGGGCCGGGAGTGGGAGTGGGAGGAGAGCCCCGAGATGACCCTCATGACCGCCCCCGGCGTCGAGGAGGCGGTGGCGGCCTTCAACCTCCACTCTCCCCGATTTGTGGCCTGTCTGATATCGCCCGACCCTCACGCCCACGACTCCTTCTACGCCCGGATCGACGCGCCGTTCGTGGGCAACGGCTTCACCCGCTGGGTCGACGGCCAGTACGCCCTCGACAGGCCCGAGCTGGGCCTGTCCAACTGGCAGTTCGGGCGTCTGTTCGGCCGGGGCGGGGTGCTGTCGGGCGATTCCATCTACACGCTGCGCACCCGCGCCGTCCAGGACCACCCCGGCATCGGACGCTGACCCACCTCGAAGCTCGTCCTGGAACCGGGAACGTCAGGGTCCGTTTACCCTCACCACCAATGCAGCCGCTCAAAGGGTCGATACGAGAAGCCGAGGTCCGTCGCGTCGAGGATCCCCGCTTCCTCAGGGGAGCCGGCAACTACCTCGACGACATGAAGGTCGATGACGCGCTGTGGGCGGTGATGGTGCGGTCGACCCTCCCCCACGGCCACATCACCTCGATCGACACCGACCATGCCACCACCCTGCCCGGCGTGGTCGGGGTGTTCATCGCCGCCGATTTCGACGGCGGACTCATGCCGGCGATCGTCGGGTCGGCGCCGGAGGAGACCCGGCGACCCCTCCTCGCCGCCGACCGTGTCCGTCACGTGGGTGAACCGGTGGCGGTGGTGGTGGCCCGGACCCGCCGGGAGGCGACGGATGCGGCCGAGATGGTGTGGGTCGACTACGACCCCCTCCCGGCCGTCACCACCCCGGAGGAGGCTCTGGCCGCCGACGCCCCGCTCCTGTACCCCGAGATCGGGAGCAACCTGGTCCTGGAGGGGGGCACCGACACCGAGGGCGACGTACTGGCCGATGCCGAGGTGGTGGTCGAAGAGGAGATCGAGAACCAGCGAGTGGCCCCCGTCCCGCTGGAAACCAACAACGCTCTCGCCGTTCCCCGAGCCGATGGGGGCGCCGACGTATGGCTCGGCACCCAGAGCGCCCGCCTGGCCCGCAATTCCCTCTCCCGGGCCCTGGAACTCGACCGGGACCTCCTGCACGTCCACTCTCCCGACATCGGAGGCGGCTTCGGGGCAAAGATCAACGTGTACCGGGAGCAGGCCCTGGCGGTCGCTCTGGCTCTCCGCCTCGGACAACCGGTGCGCTGGCAGGAGGAGAGGGGCGAGAGCATGGTCGGCATGTCCCACGGCCGGGGTCAGACCCAACGGATGGCGATCGGCGCAAAGCGGGACGGGACCATCCTGGGACTGCGCTGGGACGTACTGCAGGATGCCGGCGCTTATCCGCTGGAGGGCTGCACCATGGGCGATCTCACGCAGCGCATGGCAGCCGGTCCCTATCGAATCCCGGCGGTCGAGTTTCGCTGGCAGGGCATAGTCACCAACACCACCCCCACCGACGCGTACCGGGGGGCGGGCCGGCCGGAGGCGGCTTTCGCCCTCGAGCGCATGCTCGACCTACTCGCCTCCGAACTGAGCATGGATCCTGCCGAGATCCGCCGCCGCAACTTCGTCTCTCCCGACGCCTTCCCCCATTTCAGCGCCACGGGCGAACGCTACGACACCGGCGATTACCGGGCCGCCCTGGAGCTCGCCCTCACCAAGGCGGGCTACGACCAGCTGCGGGGCGAGCAGACCCGACGGCGGGCCCGCGACGACCGCTTCCAGATCGGGATCGGCCTCGCCTCCTACGTCGAGGTGACCGCACCCGGCGGGCGCCGGGACTGGAGCCGGACCGAGATCACCCCCGACGAGGTGGTCGTCTACTCCGGGGCTCTCTCCCAGGGCCAGGGCCACGAGACCACCTTCTCCCAGATCGCCGCCGAGCGCCTGGGCGTCCCGCTGGAGCGGATCCGGCTCGTGCAGGGTGACACCGACCACATCGGGGGCGGAGGCGGAACCATGGGATCGCGGTCCATGCAGATGGCCGGCTCGGCAGTGATGCGGGCGGCGGACGCGGTGTGGGACAAGGCCCGCAGAATCGTCGCCCAGCACCAGGAAGCCGCCCTGGAGGACGTGGTGCGCTTCGAGAACGGAGGCATCGGGGTGGCGGGGGTCCCCGACAGCGCCATGCGGCTCTTCGACGTCGCCGTCCTCGCCCAGGACGGGGCCAACCTACCCCCTGATGAGGAACCGGGACTCTTCGCCGAGGATCGCTGGGAGCAGGCCGAAGCGACCGTCCCCTTCGGCACCCACGTGTCGGTGGTCGAGGTGGATATCGAAACCGGTGAGATCCGGGTGCTGGGACACGTGGCCTGCGACGACTGCGGGACCATCTTCAACCGGATGATCGTCGACGGCCAGGTGCACGGCGGCGTGGCCCAGGGGATCGGCCAGGCCCTGTGGGAGGGCTTTCGTTACGACCCCGACGGGAATCCGCTCACCGCCAACCTCACCACCTATCTCCCTCCCACCGCCTCCGGCATCCCCTTGATCGACATCTCCCACACCGAGACGCCGACCGACCAGAACCCTCTGGGCGCCAAGGGAATCGGGGAGTCCGCCACCATCGGATCCACTCCAGCCGTGTCGAACGCCGTTCACGACGCCCTCCGGCCCTACGGCGTGACCCACATCGACATGCCTCTCACCCCCGCCCGCATCTGGCAAGCCCTCCAGCCCGGCTGACATGGACGACCTGTCCCAGAGCCGGCCCCCGTCGGTAGACGCCCTGGTTCGCGACCTGGACGACGGGAACCTCCCCCGGCCCCTGGTGGTGGACACGGTCCGGGAGGTGATCGAAGAGGCCCGCCACGACCCCGACGTGGACGTGGAGGGAGAGAGCCGGCGCCGACTCACGGAACTCCAACGCTCCGCCCCCCGACGAGTCGTCAACGCCACCGGCGTGCTGCTCCACACCAACCTGGGACGCGCCCCGTGGTCCCAGGAGGCGATCGCCGCCGCCGCGGAGGTGGGAGCCAACTATTCCAACGTGGAACTGGACGTGAGCACCGGCCAGCGGGGACGGCGTAACGACGCCGCCGAGCGCCTCGCCACCGTCCTCACGGGGGCCGAGGCGGCCCTGGTGGTGAACAACAACGCGGGAGCGGTGTTCCTCACGCTCCTGGCCCTGGGAGCGGGGCGGTCCGTCCCCGTCTCCCGCGGGGAGCTGATCGAGATCGGCGGCTCCTACCGCCTGCCCGAGCTGATGGCGGCGGCGGGAGCGGACCTGGTGGAGGTGGGAACCACCAACCGGACCCGGATCTCCGACTACGCCGCCGTGGCCGACCCCGCCCTGCTACTCAAGGTCCATCCCTCCAATTACCGGGTGGTCGGCTTCAGCGCCGAGGCCACCGTGGAGGAACTGGCCGACCTGGCGGCGGAACGCCAGGTCCCGCTGGTGTATGACGTGGGATCGGGGCTGCTCGACGAGCGGGTTCCGTGGCTCGATGGGCCTCCCCCGCCCTGGCTGGCCGGGGAGCCGGGGGTCCGCCAGGCACTCGGGTCGGGCGCCGACCTGGTCCTCTTCTCGGGCGACAAGCTGCTGGGAGGACCCCAGGCGGGGCTGGTCGTCGGTCGGGAGGATCTGGTCGGGCGCCTGGCCCGGCATCCCGCCGCCCGGGCCTTGCGGGTGGACGGGTCCACCGCTGCCGCCGTGGCCGCCACTCTCGCCGCCTACCTGGCCGGTCAGGCCCACGGGTTGCCCTTGTGGCGGATGGCCACCCTC
>CAZTXD010000012.1:0-44042 GCA_964617995.1 uncultured Acidimicrobiaceae bacterium | reverse complement strand
GTCCAGCAGCTCCCGAATCTCCTCGGTGGATCGGGTGTCGAGTGTGTTGAACGCGGCGCGACCCTGTTCAGTCAGGCGAATGATCTGGCGACGGGCATCGGCCGCCGACTTCTCCCGGATGACGAGGCCATCGGAGTGGAACCGTGCCAGGATCCGACTCATATAGCCGGCGTCGATGTGAAGAGTGCGCCGCAATTCGGTGACCTCAGTCACGTCACGCTGCGCCAGCTCGAAGATGATGCGCGCCTCAGTCAACGAGTAGGGCGTCTGGAGCAACCCCTCACGGAGAACACCGATGACATCGGTGTAGAAGCGGCTGAAGGAACGGACGGCTGCGATCCGGTCGTCGATCGACTGATCGGTCATGGCCTCACTCAACGATATCTTTGACGTGGTCAACAGTACCACCACTTCCGTGGTCTGCACCTGGACCGGGGGGACAATCGGTGTAACCGTCGCAGGCCTCTCCCTCATATCCGGTTCCGATGCGGTAGCGTCGGTTCTTCGACCCCGGTCCCGTATCGGGGTCGACTAGCCAGACCCAGAGAGGATGAGAAAAATGAGGCGAATCCGTTGGCTAACCCTTCTCGCAGCTTTGGCCCTCGTAGTGGCGGCCTGTGCCGACCCCGAGGTCGAAGCACCTGTCACGGAAGCACCTGTCACTGAAGCACCTGTCACGGAAGCACCGGACGTGACCGAGCCGGACGGGGAGCCCGAGGAGACAACCCCACCCGATGAGGGAGTCTCAGACGACACCTTCCGCATAGCGGTGAGCATCGACCTCGACACCCTGGACCCGGCGGCGCAGACCACCACCACCACGGAGAACATGGTCGAGTACGTGGTGGAAACCCTCACCACGATCGACGAGGAAGGCAACGTCCAACCCCAGCTCGCCCAGGATTGGTCGGTCAGCGACGACGGGCTCACCTACACCTTCAATCTGGTGGAGGGTGCGCAGTTCCACGACGGCGAGCCGTTCAACGCCGATGCCGTGGTCGCCACACTCGAGCGAGTCACCGACCCCGAGGTGCAGGTCTCGGTGCGGGATCACCTCAATGCCATAGAGAGCGTGGAGGCGCTGGACGAGCACACGGTGGAGGTCACCTTGGCCGAGCCTTTCCCTCCGTTCCTCGCCAGCCTCTCGTTCCTCGCTTCGGGAGTCGTCTCACCTGCGAGCATCGAGGGTGACGCATACCTCGATCTCGAAGAGCCGGTCGGCACCGGGCCCTATTCGTTCACCAGCTACACCCCCGGTGACCGGCTGGTGGTGGACAGGTTCGACGACTACTGGGGTGAGTTGCCCCATTACGGCACCGTCGAGTTCCAGATCGTGCCCGAGGCGGCGACCCGGGTCAGCCTCATCCGGGCCCCGGCCGATCAAGGGGTCGACATGATCATGCTGCCGCCCGTGAGCGATCTGACGGCCCTCGAGGCGGACCCCGAGGTCGAGGTGCTGATAGCACCGAGTAACCGCACCATCTTCATCGCCATCAACAGTGAAGCCATCGACGATGTGCGGATCCGGCAGGCCATGAACTACGCGGTGGACAAGGAAGCCATCATCGAGAACGTCCTGTTCGGTGCCGCCGAGGCGGTGGACGCTCCCATGCACCAGAGCCTGTTCGGACACTGCTCGGTCGGCGGGTACGAGTACGACCCGGACCGCGCCCGTGAGCTGCTCACCGATGCGGGGGCCGAAGGCATGGCGCTCGAGTTCATCGCCCCCACCGGGCGCTACGTCCAGGACTTCCAGGTGGCCGAGGCGGTAGCCGGATTTCTCACCGAGGTCGGACTGCAGATATCCGGCCCCGAGACCATGGACTTCCCGACCTACGTCGGAACCATCCAGGAGCCCACGGAGACACGAGCCGCCGACATCCACCTGCTGGGATGGGCCCCGAGCTTCCTGGACTCCTTCCAGCACATGGTGCAGTTCCAGACCGACCAGCATCCGCCCAACGGGCTGGCCACCAGCTTCTACTCCAACCCGGACGTAGACGACCTGTTGAACCAGGCACGGTCCGAGGTCGACGAGGCGACGAGGCAGGACCTGTACTGTCAGGCCGCCGAGATCGTGATGGAGGAGGCGCCATGGATATTCCTCCATGCCCAGAGCTTCCCCATCGCGTATCGGGCAGGTCTGGAGAACATCTCGTTCCGCCCCAACGAGAAGTTCTATGCCGTCTATGCCCAACCGTCGGGGTGACTGAGAAAGGAGTGGCCTGACGGTGGCGACAGCCGCCCGAGGCACCCGTTCCCGGCGGGGACAGGCCTCGGGCGGTGTCCCCCGGTCCCGTGGGCCGAACGCGCCCGCAACCGGGCACCATGTTGGCGATGCCATCTGAACGGTCTGCGGAAAGGGGTTTAGCTTGATCGCATACTTCGGCAGACGCCTGGGGTTGTCGATCGTCACGCTGTTCGGGGTCTCCGTGATAGCCTTTGCCCTGATCCACGCCCTGCCCGGTGACCCTGCCCGCACCATCGCCGGCCTGCTCGCGTCACCCGAGGACGTCCAACGTATCCGGGACCGGATGGGGTTGGATGAGCCCCTCTTGGTGCAATACGGACGTTACGTGGGGGGTCTGGTGCAGGGCGACCTCGGCATCTCAGCGCGTACGCGTCAGCCGGTGTGGCACGAGATCAGCGCCCGCCTGCCCCGCACCGTCCAGCTCGCCACTGTGGCCACCGTGTTCGGCTCTGTCCTGGGTGTCGTCGGTGGCGCGGTGGCGGCCCGTTTTCGCAACCGGCTACCCGACCACCTGATCTCGGTGGCATCGGTGCTGGGCATCTCCATGCCCGTGTACTGGCTGGGGTTGCTGCTGATCCTCCTCTTCGCGGTGAACCTGGGATGGTTCCCGGCCGCAGGAGCCGGCCAGCCCACCAGTATCGTGCTCCCGGGAGTGACGTTGGGCCTGTTCTCGATCGCACTCGTGGCGAGGATGACCCGGGCCAGCATGCTGGAGGTGCTGGAGCAGGACTACGTGCGCACCGCCCAGTCCAAGGGTGTCACCGACCGCAATGTCGTCTACCTACACGCCCTCCGCAACGCCTTCATCCCGGTGCTCACCATCATCGGAATCCAGTTCGGCAGCCTTCTGGGTGGGGCAGTCCTGACCGAGTTCGTCTTCGCCTGGCCCGGGATCGGTCGTCTCCTGGTCGACTCGATCTTCTCCCGGGACTTCCCGGTGGTCCAGGGGATCATCATCGTCTTCGCCCTCCTGTTCATCATCGTGAACCTCGTCGTCGACGTCCTCTACTCGTACGTGAATCCCAGGATCAGGCTGGGAGGGCAATGATGTCCACCGAGCGAGCGATGGAAGGCTGGGAGGAGAGTGGACCTCCTCAGCCCGCTCAGGCGCAGTCCGAACCCCCCCGTGGTGCCGCCTGGCGGCGGTTCCGGCGCAACATCCCCGCATTGATCGGGCTCACCATCCTGGTCATCTTCACCCTTCTCGGAACCCTGGCTCCGGTACTCACACCCCACGATCCGGTCCAGCAGAACCTATCCCAGGCGTTGACCACCCCATCGGCGGAGCACTGGCTGGGCACCGATCATCTGGGACGTGATGTCCTCACCCGTATCCTGTTCGGAACCAGGATCACGCTGTTCATCGGGCTGGCGGCAGTCGGCTTGGGCATGCTGATCGGGATCCCCCTCGGCGTCGTCTCCGGCTACTACGGGAGGTGGGTCGACATGGGAGTGCAGCGCCTCGCCGACACCCTCTTCTCCTTCCCCGCGGTGCTGCTCGCCCTTGGCCTGGTGGCGGTGCTCGGCGTCGGTTTGCGCAATGTGATCATCGCGGTGGGGGTCAGCGTCGTCCCGATCTTCATCCGGCTGGTCCGGGGGCAGGTGCTGTCCGTCAGGGAGGAGGTCTATGTCGAGGCCGCCAGGGCTCTCGGTGGGGGCGACCTCCGGATCCTGTCGCGGCACGTGCTGGCCAACTCCTGGGCGCCGGTGATAGTCCAGGGGACGGTCTCGATCGGCATCACGATACTGGTCGCGGCCGGGCTGGGGTTCTTGGGCCTGGGCGTCGAGTCGCCGACCCCTGAGTGGGGCACGATGCTGGGCGACGGACGCAACTACATATACAGCCACCCCCACATGACGACTTTCCCGGGCGTCGTTATCTTCCTGGCAGTGCTCGCCTTCAACCTCATGGGTGACGGGTTGAGGGATGCTCTCGATCCGCGTCTGCGGACCCTGGAGGCCAGGTAGTGACGGCACCCGTTCTCCAGGTCCGCAACCTCACCGTCGACTTCAAAACGCCCGAGGGTGTGGTCCACGCCGTCGACGATGTGAGCTGGGACCTGTACCCGGGAGAGACCCTGTGCATCGTCGGCGAGTCAGGAGCCGGCAAGTCGGTATCGGTCATGTCCCTGCTACGGCTCATACCGAGCCCTCCCGGCCGCATCACCGGCGGAGAGGTCCTCTTCGGAGCCGAGAACTTGCTCACGGTATCGAAGCGACGTCTGAGACAGATCCGGGGGAAGGAGATCTCCATGATCTTTCAGGACCCGATGACGTCGCTCAACCCGGTCTTCACGGTCGGATGGCAGATCACCGAGACGCTACGGGTCCACAACAGCGACCTGGACGGGGAGCAGGCGAGGGAGCGCGCCATCGAGCTGCTGGACGCGGTGGGTGTGCCCCAACCCGACATCCGCTTCGGCCAGTACCCACACGAGTTCTCCGGCGGGATGCGACAGCGGGCGATGATCGCCATGGCAATCGCAAACCTGCCCCGGGTGTTGATCGCCGACGAGCCGACGACGGCCCTGGACGTGACCATTCAGGCTCAGGTGCTCGACGTGCTGCAGAAGGCCCAGAAGGAGACCGGCGCGGCCACGATCCTCATCACCCATGACCTAGGTCTCGTGGCGGAGATGGCGGATCGGGTCATCGTCATGTACGGAGGGCGGATCGCCGAGATCGGAGATGTCAGCACCATCTTCCACCGACCGCGGCACCCCTACACCTTCGGGCTCATGGCCAGCCTTCCCCGGCTGGACACCGACACCGCCGTGCTTCCCACGATCCCGGGTCAGCCTCCCAGCCTCATCGACATACCCTCCGGGTGCGCCTTCCATCCCAGATGCCGGCTCTCCCAGGATCGCCCGAGGTGCCGTGAGGAAGTCCCTGCGCTCCAGGCCGTGGCGGGTGGTCACCTGTCGGCGTGCCACTTCCACGACGAGATGCCTGCCCTCATCGCCGAGGTGGCAGCTGCGGTCGGCACCGACCTCACCGAGGAGCGTTCTTGACAGGCCCGCCATCACACGCCATCGACCCGGACAGGCGAATCAGGCCGGGAGAGGAACTGCTCCGAGTCGAGGGACTCACCAAGCACTTCCCACTCAAGAGCGGGCTCGTCCGTCGAGGCTATGCGGCGGTCCGCGCCGTGGACGGGGTCAGTTTCAGTCTCGCCGCGGGTGAAACGCTGGGACTGGTCGGCGAGTCGGGTTGCGGCAAGTCCACCGTGGCGAGGACGGTGATGCGGCTGCTGGAGCCGACGGCGGGCAAGATCGTCTTCAAGGGAGAGGACATATCCGGGTTCTCGAGACGACAGATGCGCGCCGTCCGCCGGCAGGTGCAGATCCTCTTCCAGGATCCGTTCGCATCGCTGAACCCACGGATGACCGTACGCGAAATCGTCGGGGAGCCGCTGAAGATCCACCGGCTGTGGGGGGATGACGGTCCCAGCCGCGTCAACGAGCTGCTCGACCTGGTGGGACTATCGCCCGAGCACGGCCGCCGCTATCCCCATGAGTTCTCCGGTGGACAGCGTCAGCGCATCGGGGTGGCTCGGGCGTTGGCCCTCAACCCGCAGCTCATCATCCTCGACGAGCCAGTGTCGGCGCTGGACGTTTCCATCCAGGCCCAGGTGATAAACCTACTGCGCCGCCTGCAGGAGGAGTTCGAGCTGTCCTACCTGTTCATTGCCCATGACCTGTCGGTGGTGCGGCACATCTCGGATCGCGTCGCCGTCATGTATCTGGGAAAGATCGTGGAGATGGCGTCGCGCGATGACGTCTACCACCACCCCACCCATCCCTACACCCAGGCTCTGCTCTCGGCGGTACCCTATCCCGACCCGGAGCTGCGCGGCATGCGAGCCAGAGTCGTGCTGGAAGGAGATGTGCCCAGCCCCGCCAACCCTCCCTCGGGGTGCCGGTTCCGGACACGCTGCTGGAAGGCAGAGGAGCGGTGTGCGATCGAGGTTCCCGAGCTGGTCAATCGCTCAGCTCACCCTCATCCGAGCGCGTGTCATTTCGCCGAAGAGCGCCAAATGCTGGCTCCGCGCTGAGCGCGGGTCGGTGCACCTTCGTTGGGGCGCTCGTCAGGCCTCGAGGCCGCGGGCACCCAGGAACATCAGCAGGCAACCCACGTAAAAGGTCGCGTTGGCGAGGTTGTCGGCCACGCCCGAAGGGAAGCCGAAACGCAGGTCGGCGATGAGCAGGGCCGCCCCCACCAGACCCATGAAGTAGCCCAGGAGCCGCAGGGTTCCATTGCCGAGGGTCAGCCCGCCCACCCTGCGGACCGCCATGACGACGATCGCCGCTACCGAGATGAAGACCGCCGAGTACATGAACTCGCCCATGATCACGGCGAAGACCAAGAAGCCGGCCAGGATGACCGCGCCTCCGACCATGAGCAGCTGCGAGTCACCGAGGGCGGTCGTGCCCGAAGTCGCGTCCGGCTCGGGTATGGGTTCGCCGGACTGATCGTCGTTCACCAATGCTACCTCCTCGTAGTCGAGGTGACTCTAGAGGCAACGCCGCCAGCGTGCTTTCCGGTGTCGCCGACATGTTGGCATCGGGTACGTAGGCGGGGGGGATTCGACGGGCTCCGGCCTGGGTATGGGACAGCCATGATCCCGGATGTCGACGTGGTCGTGCTGTCTTGGGAGCGCCGGGACGACACCCTCGAGACGCTCCGCTCGGTGCTGTCCCAGGAGGAGGTCTCGGTGACGCTGTGGGTGGTCGACCAGGGGAGCTCACCCGATCAGGTCGCCGAGCTGCGGAGCCTCGCCAACGGGCATTCGAACGTGCGTCTCGTCGAGGTGGGGTCCAATATCGGGGTTCCCGCGGGGCGCAACCTGGGGATGGGACGAGGCCGGGCGGAATGGGTGGTGTGCCTCGACAACGACGCCGTCTTCGCCTCCTCGCTGGCCCTTTCCCGGGCCGCCGAGCAGCTCACCTCGTCTTCCCGAGTGGGTGCGGTCGCGTTCCGCGCCGAGGAATACCTCAGCGGAGACGTCGACCCCACCACCTGGGTCTACCCGCCCCAACTGGCGCACCACGATGAGACGGTCCCGGTGTCACGCTTCGTGGGGGTGGGACATGCCCTGCGGCGCGCGGCTTTCGAGGCTGCCGGCGGTTACGACGAGCGGCTCTTCTTCTGCGAGGAAGAGCTCGACCTCTCCTACAAGCTGATCGGGTTGGGATACCACATCCTCTACGACCCCGGGATCGTCGTCCGTCACAAAGTCTCCCCCGAGGTTCGAATGAGATGGGACGACGGCAGGACCTACTACCAGACCCGCAACGCGGTGCTGGTCCACCACCGCCATCACCGGACCCTCCCAGGGACCCTTTCCAGGGCAGGAGGCTGGCTGGTGCGGGCCGGCTTCAACCGGGAGCTCGGACAGGCGGTCCGCGGGATCCGGGACGCTGCGCGACTGTGGCGGGCAGGGGGCGACGAATGGCCTCCCCTCGGCCGCGAGGCCCGCCGCTACATCGACGAGCACGACACCCGTCACCGGGGATCGTGGCTGCGGCGGCTGCGCCGCGAGGTGCTGGTCGGGTTGCCTACGGGGCGACACACAGGCGACCAACCATGACCAACGAGCCGATCAGGGTGATTCTGATCACCGGCTACAGCCGCAGCGGCAGCACTCTCCTGGCCCGCATGCTCGGTGAGGTCGATGGGGTGGTCTCCCCCGGAGAGCTGCGCTACCTGTGGCGGCGGGGTCTGGTCGAGAATCGACGCTGCGACTGCGGGGAACCCAGCCTCTCCTGTCCGTTTTGGGGGAAGGCCCTGGAGAGAGCCTTTGGATCCGTGGCGGAGCTCGATCACGAGGCGGTGCTCCGCCTGCAGTCACGTGTGGATCGAGTCAAGCGGATCCCGTCGCTCGCCTCAGGATCCCCACGGGAGGGCCTGGGCGAAGAGGTAGCCACCTACCTGTCGTACTTCGAGCGTCTCTATGAGGCGATCGCCGACGTCTCCGGGTCGCGCATCGTCGTGGACTCCAGCAAGGACCCATCCTTCGGCCACGTCCTGGCCCGCTCGGAGAGGATCGAGCTGCATGCGGTCCACCTGGTCCGGGACAGCCGAGCGGTGGCCCACTCGTGGAGCCGGCACAAACACGATCCCGGCACCGGACGCGCCATGGCCCGACAGAGCCCCATCCGATCGGCACTGGAATGGAACGTCTCCAACCTGGCCGCAGGATGGCTGACCCGCCGTGTCACCTCCTCGCTCTTCCTGCGCTACGAGGACATGGTTCGGGCCCCCGGGACGGCGGTTCGACAGGTGCTGACCCTGGTCGGCGGGGAAGGGAACGTTGCGCTGGAGGGCAGTTCGGTGCGTCTGGCAGCGGGACACGCAGTCTCGGGCAACCCGATGCGTTTTGAGCGCGGCCTCATCCCCATCCGTGTCGACGACTCCTGGCGGGAGGAGATGCCGCCGTGGCGTCGCGCCCAGGTAACCGCTCTGACCTGGCCCGGCCTGGTGGCTCTCGGCTATCTCCCCTGGAGACGCAAGTGACCTCCTTCGGCCGCCCCATCCTCGTCACCGGGGCCATCCGCTCGGGGACAACCTGGGTGGGTCGTCTGCTGGCGGCGGCACCAGGCGTCGCCTACATACACGAGCCCTTCAACGTCGATCACCCCGTGGGGACATTCGCCCACCGGTGGCGACACCAATACACCTACCTGACCGAGGAGACCGGCATCGCAGGGGAGGTCGCTCGGGCGATGGCTGACACTCTCGCTTTCCGCTACCGGCCCCTCGTACACCTGCGGCGTTACGACGGCCCGCTGCGATCCCTGGGGGCGGTGCGCGATCTCCCCCGCTCCTGGTACCGGCGGCTGCTCGCCCACCCGCGCCCCCTCCTCAAGGACCCGATCGCGCTGTTCTCGGCCGAGTGGCTGGCCCGGAGCTTCGGCATGGACGTCGTGATAATGGTCCGTCACCCCGGGGCCTTCGCGTGGAGCTACCTGCGGATCGCAGAGCCCAACCGCTTTCCCGACCTGCTCGCCCAGCCGGAACTGATGCGAGGACCGCTGGCACCGTTCGCCGACGAGGTCACGCGGGCGGCACGCTCTGACGACCCGATCTTCCAGGCCGGGGCATTGTGGCGGATCGTCTATGCGTTGGTGGACGAGTACAGGGAGCGGCATCCCTGCTGGGTGATCACCCGTCACGAGGACCTATCGGTCGACCCCTTCGGTGAGTTTCCCGGGCTGTTCGCGCGTTTGGGCCTGCCATACACCTCCCGGGTCCAGCGGCTCGTGCAGGGCACCACCAGCCCGGTCAACCCGGTGGAGGCGCCATCGGGGGCCCTCCATCACCTCCGACGCGACAGCCGGCGCAACACCTCGGTGTGGAGACGACGACTCTCCCCCGAGGACATCCTCCGCCTCCGCACTCTCACCGCCGGGGTCGCCGACCGGTTCTACGGGCCCTTCACATGGTCCCAGCCTCACGACGACAGCCCGGAGCGGCTGGCGAGGGTCCCGGGGACGCCTCCTACCGAACCATCGTCGCCCAGATCGGAATAGAGGTCGAGGTGGCGTCGCGCCACTTCGCGCCAGGAGCGTCCCGCCGCCATCCGCCGTGCCGCCCACCGCAACGGCTGCAACCCACTGCGATCGACCGCCAGCTCGCCGAGACGGCGGGCCAGCTCTCCCGGCGCAGCCCCGAAGGTCACCTCGACGGGAGCCCCCACACACCGCGCCAGGGGTCGGCTCGCCATGAAGGGGGTGCCACAGCCCAGGGCCAGCGCCAGTGCCCCGCTGGAGGAGTGGGGCCGCGGATAGCAGAACAGAGCGAGATCGGCGGCGGCATGCCAGAACGGGACCTCGTTCTCGGGGACGTAGCCGACGAAGTCGGCCACATCCCGCCACCGGGTCCGCAGCCGGCGGGCGTATGCCTCGAAACGGGGATGGGGTCCGCCCGCCACCACCAGCCTCACCCGGGGCAGGCCGGCCGCCGCCTCGAGGGCCACCTCCAGACCCTTGTATGGGGCGACGAACCCGAAGCAGAGCACCACGAGCCGGTCGTCCCTGGGCAGCTTCAATCGGCGACGGGCCCAGGCACGTTCCGGCGGAGGCTCTGTGGTGACGCCGTGAGGAATCACCACCGATCCGGGGAGGGCGCGGGCGAAGGCCCGTTCGTGGACCACCGCCCCGTCGGCGGCACCGACGAGGAGGCCCTGGAGGGCCGCCAGCCCTCTGCGGGCCAGCGGGCCGGGGATCGGCACACGATGCAGACGGAGGAACTCGGAGCCGACCTCCTCCGGCATCACCACCTGGTGGAGAGTCACGGCCACCGCCGAGCCGCTGCGGCGTAGCGACGTCAACGCCCCCGGCAGTCCCAACAGGGACGATGGACCCCCGAAAAGGAGCGCCTCATGCTGGAGGTGGACCACCGGGGCCCCATGGCGCTGTGCGACTGCCACCGCTCTGGGGAGACCCAGAGGACCCGGTGCCCAGGCAGGCTCCACCGTCACCCCGTCGTCATGGATACGGGCAGAGATCTCACTCTGCGGCGCCACCACTACCACCCGGGCGCCCTCGTGCGTCAGGGCCGCCGCCAGGTTGGCCGTATAGGAAGCCACGCCACCACGTGTCCGGGTTCGGCCGGGCTGGGGATAGTCGGACACCAACACGACGTCAGGCCGCACCGCGTCTCCTCGCCAGCGGTTCACCCACAACGCCGGCCACGTTCACCGGCCTCAGCCGATGATCGATCCACAGATCGACGAGCGACCGGGCTGCCTGCCAGGCGTCCCGAGTGAGCCGAACCCGAGAGCCGGGCCGTTCGATCCAGACGGTAGGAACCTCTACCAGCCGGTAGCCGAGACGGTGCGCCACCATGAGCAGATCCACGTCGAAGGCGTAGTTGCTGGTGGTCAGGAGTGGCAGGATTCGTTGGAGGACATCCCGGCGAATCACCTTCGCCCCGCACTGCGTGTCCCGGTAGGGAAGGCGAAAGAGCTGTCGCACCAGCCATGCGAAGGTGGCGCTGGCCATGGTGCGTGCCCGGGGACGACGCCCCTCTATGACCGAAGCGGGATGACGGCGAGAGGCTATCGCTCCTGCTGCGTGACTGGCGGAGTCCACCAGTCGGGCCAGCTCGGCCGGGGGCGTCGCTCCGTCAGCGTCCACGAAAGCCACGAGGTCCCCGCGGCAGTGACGAAAGGTCTCCTGGATGACTCCGCCCTTGCCCATCTTGGGATAGACGCGCAGCTCGACACGGGGATCGTCGCGAATGTGACGTTCCACCACCGCCGCCGTGGAGTCCTGGCAGCTATCGAGTGCCACGATCAGCCGCACCTCAGGATTGGGGAACCCGGCGCGGTAAGACCGGAGCGTCGGGTCGATCCGGTGCTCCTCGTTGTGGGCGGGGATGACGATGTCGAGTCTCATTTCCCCTCTCCCCCAGTGACGAACATGTCCGGAGAGTGACTTGGGGGAGGTTCGGGGGTCATTCCTCCGTGGGCACGTTGCCGGTTAGCCGATTCTTCCCTACCCGCTGGACCGGACATCGAAACGGCCCGGATGCGTTGGAGGGTTTGTGATTCGGGCCTGGCGGGTAGGAAGAGGTCGTCGAGGTGGGAGGAGGTAAAGGAGCACGGCAATGCGCTTGACCCGACGCGGTTTCCTGCAGGGGGCCGGTCTGGCAGCGGGCGCTCTGCCGCTGGTGAAGTGGGGACCGGATGCCGCGCAGTTGGGTTGGACTGTCCTCTCCAGCGGACGATCCCAGCCCGTTCCCTCCGTGGAGCCGACCTTCGCTCGCCCCGCCAACGGGATGAACGTGATCCTGGTGGTGCTCGACACCTTGCGTAAGGACTTCGTGGGGGCCTACGGCAACGACTGGGTCCAGACGCCCACCCTCGACGAGATCGCATCTCGGGGGACCCGGTTCACCGGTGCCGTCCCCGAATCGTTGCCCACCCTTCCGGTGCGCCGTGCCATCCACACCGGACTTCGCACCTTCCCCTTCCGGGATTGGACTCCCCAGAAAGGTGACACCGTCCAGCTGCGGGGCTGGCAACGGATACCCGAGGAGCAGACAACGGTGGCGGAGCTGCTGGAGCAAGCCGGGTACACCACCGGGCTCATCTCCGACACCCCTCACATGTACAAGCCCTCCATGAACTTCCACCGTGGTTTTGGGAGCTTCCGGTGGATCCGGGGACAGCATGGCGACCTGTACCGGCCTTCCGGAGCGGCGCGGCAGGAACGTCTCGACGGCTACCTGACCGAGCCGCTGCGCGGGTCCCGTTGGCACCCGGCCCTGCTCCAGTACGTGGCGAACACCGACGGCCGCAGCGGCGAGGACGACTGGCTCGCCCCGATGGTGTTCCGGGAGGCTGCCCGGTGGTTGGAGGATGCCGCCTCGCTGGGGCCGTTCTTCCTGGTGGTCGACTCTTTCGACCCCCACGAGCCGTGGGATCCTCCCTCCCGGTACGTCGAGCTCTACGACGAGGCCGGCTTCGGAGGGCCCGAGCCGGTCACCCCCTACTACGGGAACGCCGACTACATGGACGAGGCGCAGTTGGCCCGGATGCGGGTGCTGTACGCGGCAGAGGTGACGATGGTGGACGCCTGGCTGGGAAGGTTCCTCGACACCGTCGACGAGCTGGGGTTGACGGAGTCGACACTCCTCGTGGTGGTGAGCGATCACGGCATCCTCCTCGGCGAACACGGAATCACCGGTAAACCCACCGATGCGCTGTGGCCCGAGGTGGTGGACGTGCCGCTGTTGATCAGCCACCCCGACCACCGGGGTACCGGCGTCTACGAGGGTTACGCCTCGACCCATGACCTCGCCCCCACCATCGTCAGCGCCCTGGGCCTCGGTGTCCCTCCCTGGATGGAGGGCCGGGACCTGATGCCTTCCGTGGCCGACCCCGGCCGTCAGGACGGATCTTCGCGGAACATCATCTCCGCCTTTCACGATTGGGTCCTGGTCCGGACAGACCCCTACGAGCTGCACGCTCGCGACGATCTCCGTCAGGTCCGCCTCTACGACACCCTCCTCGACCCGGGCCGGGAGCACACGGTGGAGGAGCCGGAGGTCGCCCAGGCGCTCTTCGATCTCCTCCTCGAGGACGTCGGAGGCTCGCTCCATTGACCAACCCTGACGGGGGCGAGCTGACGCTGAAGAGGCCGGACGAGCCGCTCCCCGCTCTCACGTTCCGCGACCTCCCCGATGCCCTCCCCGTCAGGCGGATTGTCGGTCCCAGTGTGATCCTGGTGGCGGTTGGCTTCGGCACCGGAGAGTTCGTCCTGTGGCCCTACATCAGCGCCCGGGCAGGACTCGGGCTCCTGTGGATCGCGCTCATCGGCATCCTCACCCAGTACGTCATCAACATGGAGATCGAGCGTTACACCCTCGCCACGGGAGAGACGGTCGTCACCGGCTTCACGCGGCTGTGGCGGCATTGGGCATGGGTCTTCGTGCTGTTCACCGCGGTCCCCTGGGTCTGGCCGGGGTGGGCCAGTGGCGCCTCGACGACCGCTGGATTCGTGTTCGGCTGGGGTCCCGGCGCCGTCGACATCGTGGCGGTGCTGGGCCTCGTAGCCATCGGGGTGGCGCTCACCGTCTCCCCGGTCGCCTACCGGGTGGTGGAGCGCTTCCAGGCGGTGCTGGTGGGGATCCTCCTCCTCTTCCTGGTGGTGGCGGTCGTGGCGGTCACAGACATCGAGACCTGGGCCAGCATCGTCACCGAGATCGGCTACCGAGGCCACCCCGACATCACCGCTGCCCTCCTGCTAGGAATGCTGGCGTTCACCGGTGCCGGAGGCACCCTCAACCTGGCGCTGTCGAACTGGATACGGGACAAGGGGATGGGGATGGGTGGGCGATTGGCGGCTATCGAGTCGCCCCTCACCGGCCGGCCGTCGGTCGGGCCGCCCCTCGGCCACATCTTCCCGTCGGACGACGAGAACCTACGACGCTGGCGCGGCTGGTGGCGGGCGGCCAACCTGGAGCACCTCGTCTTCTTCGTCGTGTTCGGCCTCGTGGCCGTCGTTGCGCTTTCGGTCATCGCCACGGCCACGGTCCACGGCCGGGACATAGGCCGCGGCTTCGACTTCATACGGGCTGAGGGAGCGGCGCTGGGTGAGCTCTTCGGCCCGTGGCTGAGGACGAGCTTCTGGATGGCCGGCGCCGCGGTGTTGTTCGCCACCAACCTGGGGATCCTCGATCACGTCGGCCGGGTGATCGCCGACATTCTCAAGGTCAGGTGGCTGCGCGAGAGCCGATTCTGGAGCGAGTCCGCTCTCTACGTGACGATCGTGTGGGCGGAGATCGTCGTCGCATCCATCATCCTCCTCTTCGCCATATCCGCACCGATGCGCCTGTTGGTGATCGTCGCCTCGCTGAACGGCATCGTGATGCTGGTCTACTCGATCCTCCTCATCCAGCTCAACCGGACGACGTTGCCGGGCCCGATCAAGATCCGGGGCTGGCGGCTCTGGGGAATGGTCTGGTCGGTCGCCCTCTTCGGGTACCTGTCGGTGTTCCTGATCTGGAACGACGTCGTTCCGCGTATCGGACTCGGAGCCCAATGAGATACCTGAAGCAACTCTGGCTGCGGTTCCTGCTGGCGGCGATCCTGTGGGTGGGCATGGTGGTCGTTGCCGCTCTCGCCGGGATCCTGTGAACGTCACGCTGTCAGGTTCGCACTGACCGGCGCACGATTCCGACCCGGAAGAGGGCCCGGGCTCCCGCCAGCACGATCAGCACCACATTGGCAGCCAGCGTGGCCATCACCACACCGCCCGCGTCGCTTCCCAGGGCGATCAGCATCACGATGTGGAGAGCGACAACGGAGGCGACGAGGGCGGCGACGGCCCGGGGCCTGCCGGCGGCGCAGTGGTAGGCGGCCAGCACCCGGGTCACGGCCAGACCGGCCATGGCGGCCGTATAGGGGACCACTATTCTCCCTGCCCCCTCGTACCGCATCCCAAAGATCGTCGACACGATGAACTCGGGGGCCAAGGCAACCACCGCCACGGCTCCCAGCCCCAAACCGGCCGCCAATCCCAGCGCCACTCCCAGGGCCCGAGTCGATCCGCGCACGGCACGGGGGATGAGGACCAGCGGCACCCTGATGCTGGCCAGCACCGCAGCACCCCCCAGCGTGGCGACCACCGCGAACACGGCCGCTTCCTGGGCCGGGAGGAAGCGGTTGGCGAACACGACGTCCTGCTTCTGGAACAGCGCCAGCATCAGGAACGCCGCCGCGGTCCACCAGAACCCTGTGCCCTCGTCCGGACGTTCCGCCCCGGTGGAGAGCCAACGCCCTCGAGGATCGCCCGAGCGTCGGAAAGCCGCCACCGCCAGCGCTGCATATCCGGCCAGGACCACGCCCAGCGCCCCGCCCACATCTCCGAGCCACACCGCCAGCGGCAGGCCGATGACCAGTCTGACGAGCGGCTCGACGACCAGCGTGGCGGACACCTGGCCGTTCATGCTGAACCCGTGGAGAGGTCCCCGTTCCAGGGCCAGGAACGGTGCCACCATCACGGTGGCACCGATCAGCATCACCATCCCGGGTGGGAGTCCGAGGAGCGGGGCTCCTAGGGGTGCGGCTGCGGTGACCGCGGCCGCGACGACGAACACCGGGAAAAGAAGGCGCCGTCGCAAGCCCGGAGCGCGCGCGGGTGCCAGCGTGCTGGCGGCACTGAGGCTCCCGGTGGGCATGTGGACGACCAGGTACAGGGCGAGGAAGGCAGCCAGACGGGCAAAACCGGCGGGAGGGAGGATGCGAGCGGCCAACACCACGAACAGCAGGTTGCCCACCCCCGATACCAGCTGGGCTCCGGTTACGAGCACCTGCTCGCCGACGAGCCCGCGAAGGTCAGGTGTCCTGGCTGTGGCCCGAAGCCCTCGGATCATCGTCTACTTTCTCAGCTGGGTTTCCCTACCCGCCGGGAGGGCTCGGAAAACGGGCGCGCCCGACGCCTCGACGAGGGACCGCCGGGCACTGTGCCGGGGATCTGCAAGCCCCTGATCGCCCTCAGCCGCCCCGCATCATCTCCGCCACAGCCAGCATGGTGCGCCAGTTGCGGGTGGTGGCGGTGACGTCGGATGTGGCCCGCCGGAGCATTTCGGCCAGCTTCGAGCGTCCCATCCCGTTGGGCAGGTGCACGTAGAGCACGCGGCCGCGTGCCTCGAACTCCTCCGGAGGTGGGGCCTCGACGCGGTCCCAGGTCGACGCGTCGGGTGCGGGGTCCAGCAGGGTGACATGCACCTTGGTCGGGTCGGCCGCGGCCGCATCCGGGTAGGGGTTGGACTCGATGATGCCGTCCAGCTCGGTCCCGTCGACCACGACCAACGACACGCCGAACCCGAAGGCCTCACTGATGGCGGAGGCGGCGACTTCCCGGGCCGCGGCCGCATCCAGCGACGAGCCGAACACCACGTTCCCGCTCCTCACGTAGGTGTGGACGTCTGCGAAGCCGGCTTCCGTGAGGACATCTCGCAGAGCCGCCATCGGGACTTTCCGCTGGCCGCCCAGGTTGATCCCCTGGAGAAAGGCCGCATACCTCATGTTTCGAGTGTCGTCTCCTGGCGGGGTGGACACCAACTCTCCCCACATGTGGCACCATGGTCGGCATGGCACGCATCGAACAGACGAAGCTGCCGGGAGTTGGAGTTCGATACGAGTTCGACACCGAATCCGGTCAACGGTTGGGGGTCATACACCACCGCACCGGCCGGCGGGAACTCTTCGTATGCCCTGCCGACGATCCCGACAAGCCGGCCGTTTCCCTCCACCTCAGCGACGACGAGTCCCACACCCTCGTCGATGCCCTGGGCGGCTCCCAGGTGGTCGAGAACCTCTCCCATCTCCAGCAGCACATCGAGGGGCTCGCCATCGACTGGCTCGTGGTGGAGTCCGAGTCGAAGTACGCCGACCGCACCATCGGCGATGCGCGCATCCGCACCCGCACCGGCGTCTCGGTCGTGGCGGTGATCCGCGGCGACGACCCCTACCCCGCTCCTGGCCCGGACTTCCACGTCGAAGCCGGCGACACGCTGGTGGTGGTGGGCACCCCCCGGGGAATCGAACTGGTATCTGACATACTCGCCAACGGATAGGCGGCGGGAGCGTGGTCGAAGGGGCGGCCTTCCGCTTTCTCGAACTCGGGGGAATCATCCTCATACTCGCCGTACTGGCGCGGGTAGCGAAAGGCCTGGGATTGTCCCCCATCCCCCTGTACCTGTTGGGGGGCCTCGCCTTCGGAACCGGTGGGCTGGTGGAGGTCGTGACCTCCGAGGAGTTCATCGCCACGGGAGCAGACCTCGGTGTGGTCCTGCTGCTCCTGATGCTCGGCCTGGAGTACGGCGCCCGGGAGCTGATCTCCAACCTGCGTTCCGGAGCCGCCGCCGGGTTTTTCGATCTGGGTGCCAACTTCGGCACCGGATTCCTCGCCGGGCTTCTCCTCGGGTTCGGTCCCATCCACTCGTTGTTCCTCGGAGGTGTGGTCTACATCTCGTCGTCGGGAGTGGTGGCCAAGACACTCAACGATCTCGGATGGCTCGGCAACCGGGAGACCCCGGTGGTGCTGTCGATACTCGTCTTCGAGGATCTGGCCATGGCGGTGATCCTGCCGCTGCTCGGTGCCCTCGCCGTTGGCGGCACCCTCATGTCGGTGCTGGGATCGATCACCGCCGCCCTCATCGTCGTGGCAGTGATCCTGGCCGTAGCCCTCAGCCACGGGGACCGTCTCAGCGAGTTCTTCTTCTCCACCAGCGACGAAGTCAACCTCCTCACCGTTCTCGGTGTGACACTGCTGGTGGCGGGGGCGGCCGAACAGCTCCACGTCTCCGCGGCCGTGGGAGCCTTTCTGGTAGGCATCGGCATCTCCGGTCCCGCCGCCCACCAGGCCCGCACCTTCCTGGAACCGCTCCGGGACCTGTTCGCGGCCGTGTTCTTCGTGTTCTTCGGCTTCGGCATCGATCCCACCGCCATCCCGTCCGTGGCCGTCCCGGTGCTGGCCCTGGCGGCGCTGAGCGGCGCCACCAAATACGCCACGGGATGGTGGGCGGCCCGCCGTCAGGGTGTCAGCGGACGGGGCCGGCGTCGAGCAGGCGCCCTGCTCACCGCCCGAGGCGAGTTCTCGATCGTGATCGCCGGTCTCGGGGTCTCGGCCGGGGGCGGCTCGGAGTTGGCAGCCATATCCGCCGCGTACGTGCTGGTGATGGCCACACTCGGCCCGGTCGTCGCCCGGGTAGCGGCCCGAACCGGACCCGCAGTCGTCAGCCCCACCTAGACTCGGGGGGCAATGACCCGTCTCAAGCCTCTCGTGATCGCCGCGGTGGTGGCGGCAGCAGTGGTGTCGTTCATCCGTATCCGTCTCGGCGACGGACCTCCCGCCGACGCCGGCGGGTGGAAGCCCGTCGATCCCGCTTGATGAGACTCGTCGTCGTTGTCGACGGTGAAACGACGACGCGGGCGGCGCACAGCCTTTCTACCCACCCCGGTGTAGAGCAAGTGGCCGTGCTGGGCCCGGCGAAGTCGACCCATTTCGATACCGTCACTTCCCTGGCGGGATTCGACGCCGTGGTGGGCACCGACAAGGCGGCGGCGCCCTCGCGTGAGGCCGGCCTTCCCGTCATCGTCTCTGGTGACCTCCCCGGCCAGGCCGGTGTTTCGGGAGCGTCCATCCCGGGGTTGGCGCTGGCGTTGGCCGTCGGCGTGGAGAGGGTGCATTCCGTGGCCGTCGCCGTTCCCGGGGAGGAGATGGGCGACGAGACCGTCACCTTTCCCTCTCCTATCGACGCTCGACCGGCTCACCGGGAGCTGTTCGACGGCCATGAGGTCCAGGTAGCCGACTCGAACGAGCTGGCGGCGGCGATGGTCCTGGGTGAGAGCAGGCACCGGGTGGTGGTGGACCATCCCCCCTTCCTGGCCGGGATAGCCCTCGCCGCCGGAATAGGCGTCTTCCTCGAGGGGCCGGTGACGGAACCCATCCCCACGTGGACACGGTCACGGGCCTATCTGCGCACCGCAGTCGAGATGGGATTGGTGGTCGGCGAACGTTCCCCTACCGCATGACGTTCGCCGGGACCTCTCAGCGAACGACGGGGGCTTCCTCGGTGGGGATGTCGGCGTGCTCGGGAGGTGGGGTGAGCCTTCCGCCGTTGGTGTGGGTGTAGCCGGTCGGTGGGTGCAGCACCGGGCCGTTGCCGCTTCCGAGATGCTCCTCGAGCACCACGACCTCGAGGCCTCCCACCACGTCGGTCACCAGGTTGTACATGACCGCCATCAGCGTGGTGAACCCCGTGGACATGACCCACCAGACGATCGACCCGAAAACAGCGAACCGGAAAAACTGCTCGCTGTTGGCGAAGGGCTCCGTTCCCTCCTCGATGAGGGTGATTCGCACCAGGAACTCGGTGAGAGTGTCGGGAATGCCCGAGTTCTCGAGCACCGACCAGAAGATCACAGCACCCAGGACGAGGCCGACAGCCCCGACGGCGTAGAGGATCGCCGAGACCTTCAGGACCGTCCAGGGGTCGATCTTGCGGATGATGCGGCGCACGCGCCTGACAGTTGCCATAGGAGTCCTCTGGAAGTGTACGGGGGTGAACCCCTTAGACCAACGAATCCGGCCACTCGGCGGTTCCCGCCGCGGCCTCAGACCTCCCCGTCGCCGTTGGCGATCACCGTGAAGGTGGAGAGTGCCCCGTTGCCGATGTTGATCACCTTGACGCCGGTGCTGTCGCGCTTCTGGCGGCTGACCTTGTCCACCGGTGTGCGGATGGCGATGCCGCTCGACGAGATCAGGAACGCCTGAAATCCGGGCGATACGGCTGCCGCCCCCACCAGGGTTCCGCGTACCTTGGTGAGCTTGAAGGCTTTCACCCCGACGCCGCCCCGGGTCTGGGACCGGAACTCCGACAACCTGGTGCGTTTCCCGTAGCCGCCGGACGTCATCAGGAAGATCTCTTCGCCCTCCACCGACGAGGTGGCTGCCACCACCTCGTCGTCGTCGCGGAGCTTGATACCGCGCACTCCTTGGGTCCCCCGTCCCATCGCCCGCAGGTCGGTCTCGGGAAAGCGGATGCCCATGCCGTTCTTGGTGAATATCAGGATGTCGTTCTCGCCGTTGGTGGTTCGCACCGACACCAGTTCGTCGTCGCCGACCAGTCTGATGGCGACGAGCGTCTGGTACTTGGACTCGTACTCTTTGAACTCGGTCTTCTTGGCTTGACCGTGCTTGGTGACCATCACCAGGTAGCGGCCGGTCTCATAGTCTCGGGTGTCGATGATCGACTGGATCCGCTCGTCGGGCTCGAGCGGTAGCACCGACTGGGCGAGCACCCCCTTGGCGGTGCGAGCCTGGCGGGGTATCTCGTGGGCACGGACCCGGTGGACCTGCCCGCGGTTGGTGAAGAACAGAAGGTAGGCGTGAGCGGTGGTGTGCACCAGATGGCTGATGGCGTCGTTCTCGGCTAGATCGGCGGCGCGGATCCCCCGGCCGCCCCGCCCCTGGGTGCGATAGGTGCTGGCGGGAACCGACTTGACGTAGCCGGACTGGGAGACGGTGACGATCAGTTCGTCGTCGGCGATGAGGTCCTCCAGCGACATCTCGCCATCGTCCGGCACCAGCACCGACCGGCGCGGCTCCGCGAACTGGTCGCCGATGGCGGTCATCTCCTCCCGAATGATGTCACGTCGCCGCTCGGGATCGGCCAGGATCGCCTCCAGTTCGGCGATGAGGGCTCGGAGTTCTTCCAGCTCGGTTCGCAGCTTGTCGACCTCCAGGGCGGTGAGTCGGCGCAGCGGCATGTCGAGGATGGCGTTGGCCTGGATCTCGGTGAGGTCGAAGCGGTCGATGAGAGAAGCACGTGCTGCGGGGGTGTCGGCCGACCCGCGGATGATGCGTATGACCTCGTCGATGTTGTCCACGGCGACGATGAGGCCTTCGAGGATGTGCGCCCGGCTGGTGGCCTCGTCGAGGCGGAACTGCGTCCGTCGCTCGATGACCTCCATCTGGTGGTCGAGGTAGTAGCCAAGCATCTGGGCGATGTTGAGGGTGTGCGGAACACCGTCGACCAGCGAGACCATGTTGTAGCCGAAGGACTCCTGGAGAGGTGTCATCTTGTAGAGCTGGTTGAGCACGACTTGGGGAACGGCGTTCTGCTTCAGCTCGATGACCAGGCGTGTGCCGACGCGATCGGAGGACTCGTTGCGTATTTCGGCTATGCCGCTCAGCCGCTTGGTGTCCACCAGCACCTTGATCTTGGCGACGATCCGCTCGATGGACACCTGGTAAGGCAACTCGGTCACGACGATTCCGGTGCGTCCCTTTCGGATCTCCTGCACGTCGCAGACGGCCCGCATCACCACCGATCCCCGGCCCGTGGTGAGGGCTTCGATTATCCCCGCCCGGCCCACCAGATACCCACCGGTGGGGAAGTCGGGTCCGTGGATGTGGGCCAGCAGCTCCTCGGCGGTGGCATCGGGGTTGTCGAGGAGATGCAGGCAGGCGGCGATCACCTCCCCCAGATTGTGGGGAGGGATGTTGGTGGCCATACCGACGGCGATCCCCTGGCTCCCGTTGACCAACAGGTTGGGGTAGCGAGCGGGGAGCACAGTGGGCTGCTGCATCTCCCCCGAGTAGTTGTCCTCGAAATCCACCGTGTTCTCCCGTATGCCTTCCAGGAGCTGTGTCGCCAGCTTCGTGAGACGGCATTCGGTGTAGCGGGGAGCACCCGGCGGGTCATCGGGAGTCCCGAAGTTGCCCTGGGGGTCGATGAGGAGGTGACGCATCGAGAAGTCCTGGCCCATACGAACCAGGGCGTCGTATATGGCCTTGTCTCCGTGGGGGTGGTAGTTGCCCATGACGTCCCCGACGACCTTGGAGCATTTCCGGTGCGCCGAGGTGGGGCCGATGTTGTTCTCGAACATCGAGTAGATGATCCGTCGCTGCACCGGCTTGAGCCCGTCGCGTACGTCGGGAAGCGCCCGCGACACGATGACCGACATGGCGTAGTCGATGAAGCTCTGCTCCATCTCGTCGACTATTTCCAGATCCGGATACTGGTCGTGTTCTAAGGTCATTTTCTAAGTCGTTGTCAGTTCACAGTTGTCGGTTCTCGGTACCGACAACCGACAACTGTTTCATATGTCGAGGAAGCGGACGTCGGAAGCGTTCTGCTGGATGAAGGCCTTTCGCTCGGAGACGTCTTCACCCATGAGGATCGTGAAGATGTCCTCGGCCCGGGCGGCGTCCTCCATCTCGACCCGGAGGAGTCGGCGGGTTTCGGGGTTCATGGTGGTGTCCCACAGCTCGCGGGGGTTCATCTCACCGAGACCCTTGAAGCGGGTCGGTTTGACCTTGGGGTGCTCCTTCTGGAACTCCCGAAGGGCGGCGTCGGTGGCCAGGTAGTGGATCTTCGAACCCACCTTCACCCGGTACAGGGGAGGCTGGGCGATGTACATGTACCCGGCCTCGATGAGGCCCCGCATGTGCCGGAAGAACAGCGTCAGCAACAGGGTGCGGATGTGCGCGCCGTCCACATCGGCGTCTGCGAGGAGCACCACCTTGTGGTAGCGGGCCTTGGCGATGTCGAACTCGTCGCCGATGCCGGTGCCGAGGGCGGTGATGATGTCCTGCACCTCGGCGTTCTGGAGCGCCTTGGCCAGCCGGGCCTTCTCGACATTGAGGATCTTGCCGCGGATGGGCAGGATCGCCTGGATCTCCGAGTCCCGGGCCTGCTTGGCGGGGCCGGCGGCCGAGTCTCCCTCCACGATGAACAGCTCCGACTCTCCCGGATCGCGAGAGGAGCAGTCGGCCAGCTTGTCGGGCAGGCCCCCCGACTCCAGACCCGACTTGCGCCGTGTCAGCTCCCGCGCCTTGCGGGCGGCTTCGCGGGCCTTGGCGGCATTGACCGACTTCTCCACGATCTTGCGCGCTTCGGGAGCGTAACGTTCCAGCCACTCCGGTAGACGCCGGTTCAGGGCTTTCTCCACGTAGGAACGGATCTCGGTGTTGCCGAGCTTCGTCTTGGTCTGGCCCTCGAACTGGGGGCTTCGCACCCGCACCGACACCACCGCGGTGAGGCCTTCGCGCACGTCCTCCCCCGTGAGGTTGGGGTCTTTCTCCTTCAGCAGGTTCTTGGAGCGGGCGAAGTCGTTGATCGCCTTGGTGAGGGCCTTGCGGAACCCCTCCTCATGAGTTCCGCCCTCATGGGTGTTGATGGCGTTGGCGAACGAGAGGACCGACTCGTTGTAGGAGGTGGTCCACTGCATGGCCAACTCCAGTTCGGCTTCGCTGCCCTCGTCGATCAAGTCGATGATGTGGGGGTGGAGGGGATCTCGTTTGCTGTTGAGGTGCTTGACGAAGTCGATGAGCCCACCCTTGTACTGGAAGGTCTCGGTGACGACCTCTTCGCTGCGTTCGTCGGTGAGGAATATCTCGAGACCCCGGTTGAGGAACGCCATCTCTCGTAGGCGCACGACCACGGTGTCGTAGTCGAACTCGGTGGTCTCGGTGAAGATCTCCTCGTCGGGCCAGAAGGTGATGGAGGTGCCCGTCCTCTTGATGGCGGCGCCCTTCTTGGGGTTCTTCGTGTCGGCGACGCCCCGCTTGAAGCTCTGGCTCCAGATGTGTCCGGAGTTGCGGATCTCGGCCTCCAGGCGGCTGCTGAGCGCATTGACCACCGAAACGCCCACCCCGTGCAGACCACCCGACACCTGATAGGCCCCCTCCTGGAACTTGCCGCCGGAGTGGAGGGTGGTGAGAACCGTCGTCAGACCGGACAGCCTGGTCTTCTCGACCCTGTCGATCGGTATGCCCCGACCGTTGTCGGTCACCTGCACACCCCCGTCGGCCCGAAGTGTCACCTCGATACGGGTGGCGTAACCGGCCATCGCCTCGTCGACCGAGTTGTCGACCACTTCCCAGATGAGATGGTGGAGTCCCCGCGGGCCGGTGGAGCCGATGTACATACCGGGACGCAGACGCACGGCCTCGAGACCCTCGAGGACCGTGATGTCCTTTGCGGCATAAGTGTTCTCGCGCGTCGCCGTCACAACACTCCTAGTGGGACCTGGACGGCAGGCCGACGGTGCCTACCGAGCGAAGATTTACACTTGTGTAAGTCTACCGGATGAGATCGCCCATCCCAAGCCCATCGCGGTTGCGGACGGCCACTCTGGGTGGTCATCTTCGGCCTCGCTTCTCCGGCCTTGGAGCCCTGATCTCGACCTTGCTTATGGCCCCGGAACCGAACCGTTCCTCGAGTCGGCGCTCGAGGTCGGAGAGCCCGTAGCGAAGGAAGTCGACGCCTCCCCGTTCGGCCGCTTCGACCACCAACACCCCTCCCCGTACGTAGAGAGGAACGGCCTTTGTGTCCCATGGTCGGCCGGCGATGGCTCCCCATTCCCGGGTGAGCTCGACCATCAGCGCCGGCTCCGCCAAACCCATCGACCGCAGCGCATCTCCGAGGGCGTCTTCGAAGGGGATCATGACGTCTCCCCGGCGATACGGCCCTCCCCCACCACCCATCGGCGGCCCCGCACGGGGACATCCTCGGGTCGAGCCGACGTGATGAACGTCTGCGCCTCCGGGAGTGACGATGCCAGACGCTCGGCCCGGGACTCGTCCAGTTCGCTGAACACATCGTCCAGCAACAGGATCGGGGCCACTCCTGTCGTCTCCGTGACGGCCCGGTGGGAGGCCAGCCGCAGGGCGAGTGCGGTCGTACGTTGCTCACCTTGCGATCCATGCACCCGGACGTCATGGCCTTCGAGCACCAGGGCGGGATCGTCGCGGTGCGGACCCACGGTGGTGACTCGCCGTTCCCGATCGTGGCGAAGCCGTTCCGCGAGCGCGGCGCCGAGAGCCGATGCCTGCTCACCCGCGGTGACGGTCGGGTCCACCACTCCCCCCCATTCCGATCCATACGAGAAGCCCAGGGTCGCCGGCGACCCGCTTATCGTGCGGTAGGCGTCGTCGAAATACGGCTCGAGCACGGACATGGTCATCGCTCTCCTGGCCATCACCCTGCCACCCGCCTGTGACAATCTCTCATCCCACACGGCCAGCGTCACTGCATCAGGGGCCCCTGCCTTCAGGAACGCGTTGCGCTGTCGCAGCGCCCGCTCGTACTCGGCCACATCGGCAGCGGCAGAGGGTCGAAGCTGGGCTCCTATCTCGTCGAGGACGTCTCTTCGCCCACCCGGTCCCCGTTTGACGATGTCGAGGTCCTCCGGAAGGAACGCCACCGTTCTGATCACCTCTATCAGGTCGGAGACACGGCGCAGCCGCTGACGATCGACCTGGGTGCGACGAGCTCCTGTCCGGGCTATCTCGATCTCCACGAGCGACTCCCCCATGCCCGGTCCCCGATCGATACCGGCTCGCACATAGGCATGGGTGGCCTCATCCGCCACGAGGCCCTCGTCGCCCACACCTCGAAACGATCGCAACGTCGCAACATAGGCAATCGCCTCCAGGGCGTTGGTCTTGCCGGCTCCGTTGGGCCCTACGAGCAGGTTCACACCGGCGTCGGGGTGCCAATCGAGCTCTGCATAGGACCGGAACGCGGCCAGTTCCAGCCAGGCGATACGCACCGGGGATGTCGCCTCTCAGACGCGGACCGGCATGAGCAGATACAGAAACTCCTGCCCGGCACCGCCGTCTACCACGCTGGGGCGCACCCCGTCGATGACCTGGATACGAACCTCGTCACCCTCGATGGCGGTCACCCCATCGGCGAGATACCGCGGGTTGAACGCCACCGACACCTCCTCGTCGCTGCCTGTAAAGGTGCCCGAGATGTGTTCTGACTCCCCACCCACGTCCTGGCGGGTCACCGTCACCTCCACTCCCCCTTCGGTGAGCTTGAGACGCACGGGTATGTGGTCCTCTGCTACGAGAGAAACCCGTCCCAGGGCCTCCAGCACGTCCTCGCGTCTAACGACCACCTGGTTGGGATAGCTCTCCGGTAGGAGCGACCGGTACTTGGGGAAGGCCCCCTCGATGAGACGAAGACGCAATGTCCCGCGCTCCGAGGTGAAGACCGCCTCCCGATCCCCCAGGCGGGCCGCGACCTTGGCCGCGCCGACCGTTCGGGGAAGCTCCCGTAGCCCCCGGGCCGGCACCAATCCGGTCCCTTCCAGGCCCACCCCGGCGAGATCCCGCACGGCCAAGCGATAGGAATCCGTCGCCACCATCCTCAGCCCCTCGGGGGACGATTCGAACAACACCCCCGTGAGGATCGGGCGGGCCGAGTCCGCCGATGCTGCCACCACCACCTGATTTATGGCCGACGCCAGCTCCTCACCGTCCACCTCCACCCCCTCACCAGTGGTGTCTGCTACCTCCGGGTAGTCGTCCACATTCAGAGGTCGAATCGAGAACCGTGGTCCCTTACCGACGATCTCGATGTCGCTGTCCTCTGTCCCGATGGTCACCGACCCCGGCGGCATCCGCCGCACCGCGTCGGTCAGCAATCTCCCTGGAATGACCGTACGGCCCTCCTCCATCACCTCGACGGTCGTGGACGCCCGAACGGTCATCTCGTGATCGGTTCCCGTGACCCACAGGCTGGAACCGGAGACCTCACACAACAAACCCTGCAGGACGGGAATTGCGGTTCGGGCTCCGATGGCACGGTTGGCCCGACTGAAGATGTCGGCCAGCTCGTCTCGGTCGGCTCGGATTCTCACAGAGAGTTTTTCCCTTCTTCTCTTTCTACTAGAGATGAATCAAGAGTTCGTAGTCGTAGTAGGGGCTGTGGATTGTGGACGATCGTAGAAGATCCGCCCACTGACGGCCTCATCGGGAGAGTCTCGCCTGTGGACAGCTACACCCCCAATCCACATCGGTGAGGTGTGCGACGAGGCGACTGTGGATGACAGAAGCTGTTTCCACATGGAGTTCCTCAGGCTCCGCGGAGCTGTTGGGAGAGACGGTTCACCTGGTCGAAGACCTCCCGGTCGGTCTGAAGCAAAGAGCGGACCTTGTCGACGGAGTGGATCACCGTGGTGTGGTCACGTCCGCCGAATTGGGCGCCGATCTTGGGCAGGGAGAGGTCGGTGAGGTCCCGGCACAGGTACATGGCGACCTGACGACAGAGCACGAGAGGCTGTCGGCGGCTCTTACCCGTCACCTCGTCGACAGAGAAGCTATAGGAGGCAGCGGTTGCCCGGATTATGTCCTGCGCGGTCAGCGCCTTCGCTTCATGGCCCGGGAGGAGATCCTGGAGTACGGAGCCGGCCATCGGCAGGTCGATCTCACCGTTGGTGAGGGCGGCGTAGGCGGTGATTCGAGTGAGAGCACCTTCCAGCTCGCGGATGTTGTCGGAGACGAGTGTGGCGATGAACTCCAGCACCTCGATGGGGACGGGACGAGGAGCGAGCTCGGCGTTGCGCCGGAGGATCGCCAGGCGCGTCTCCACATCAGGTGGTTGGATGTCGGTGAGGAGACCCCATTCGAACCGGCTCCGCAGACGGTCTTCCAGGGTGGAGAGATGACGGGGAGGGCGATCGGAGCTGATCACCATCTGCTTCCCGGATTCGTACAGGTTGTTGAACGTGTGGAAGAACTCCTCGAGGATCTGTTCCTTTCCCTCGAAGAACTGGACGTCGTCGAGGAGCAGGACATCGACCGAGCGGTAACGCTGTTTGAAATCGTCGACGCGTTTGCGGCGAATGCATTCGATGAAGTCGTTGAGGAAGTTCTCGGAGGTGACATAGCGGATCGACAGATCGGGATACAGCTCGAGTGAGTGGTGACCAACCGCGTTCAGCAGGTGTGTCTTGCCGAGTCCGGCGGGACCGTAGATGAAAAGCGGGTTGTAGTTGGTGCCGGGCTTCTCGGCCACCGACATCGAAGCTGCGTACGCAAATCGGTTGGAGGGGCCGACCACGAAGGAGTCGAAACGGTACCGCTGGACCAAGCTCCTGGAGGGAGCCGCTTCTGGTGTGGAGGCCCGGAGACCGTCGTCGGGGGCCGCCGGGAGCTCCCCGTTGCCGATCGAGGGAGCAGGGAGCGGAGCCTCCGAGACGCGGTAGCTCACGGCTACATCGGCACCGTACGCAGTGGTGGCGGCGGCGAAGATGGCGTCTTCGTGCTTGTCGCGGATCCACTGGAGATGGAAGTCGCTCGGTGCCACCAGCACCAGGGCGTCGTCGTTGGCCTCGTGCTCCAAGCCACTCAGCCACGCCTGCCAGTTGGCGTGGGAAACCGAGTTTCGCAGGAAGTCGGTGAAGATGCTCCAGCGGTCGGTGGTGTGTCGTACTTGGACCAAGAACCCCCCTTTCCCTGCGGGTTCGGCAGTGCGGACGCGTTATCCACAGGGGCATCCACACCTGTGGGTAACTCTCCGTCACCTCCAGTCATTCGGCTGTCGGGCGCGCACGACCGGCGGAACTCGAGGGGGAAGTGAGCTACCGGGACGTGCTCAGTGAGGCGGCAGTATGTGGGGTTCGGGACGGGGCCGTCAAGAGCGCGGAAAACGGGCTTGACGGCGTTCAAACAGCATATGACGGGCAGGAAAACTCCCAGGTCAGGCCGTGCTTTGCCAGAGCCTTCCTGACGCCATCGAAGGAGAATTGGCCGAAATGGAGGGTTTGTTGGTTTTCGCGACCGGTGGGTTTTTCTTCGCGACTCCGGCCCGGCTCCACGAGGGGCAGGCGCGCCTTTGACATAGGGGCGGATGCCTCCGTAACCTTCATTGGTCGCCCCCCTCTTTTCCCATCCACCCCAAGGCGACCCCCTCATGAAGCGAACATATCAACCCAAGGTGCGCCGCCGGAAGCGCCGACATGGATTTCGTCACCGGATGCAGACTCGCGCCGGCAGGGCCGTCCTCAGCTCACGCCGCCGGAAGGGACGCAAACGCCTCGCCATCTGACATCGAGCCTCTGAGGCGCAGCACCGAGTTTCGGAGCGTCCTGGCGAAGGGACAGCGTCGGCGACGGGGCGGAGTGACAGTTGTTGGAGTCACCGGGCCATCAGGCCGTGTTCGTGTTGGACTGGTGACAAGAACCGTTGGCGGTGCCGTGGAACGGAATCGAATCAAGCGCCGGTTACGACACGCATTGAAGGAGATCTCTCTGGAGCAAGGTATGGACTATGTGATCATCGGCGACCGCCGTGTGTTCGACGCCCCGTTCACGACCGTCACAGAGTGGCTGGACGCCGCCGTGGGCGAGCTGAGATGAAGAGGATTCCTTCCCGCGTGCTGGTGGGCGCCATCGCTGCCTACCAGAAACTGGTAAGCCCCATACTCGGTGCCAACTGCCGCTACCGGCCCACATGTTCTACTTATGCCCGTGAGGCCGTAGACCGACACGGCGTCGTTCGGGGAGGGTGGCTGGCGGTGCGACGCCTGGGTCGCTGCCATCCGCTCCGGCCGGGCGGCTACGACCCGGTTCCCAATGGAGGTGCTGAGCGATGACGGCACTGTGGGAGGGGCTACTCACCACGCTCGCCCTGCTGCTGGACTTCTTCTATGGATTCGTCCCCAGCTATGGGTTCGGGATCATCATCCTCACGGTGGTGATCAACATGCTCGTGTTCCCCCTCACGCTCAAGCAGACCCGGGCGACACGGGCCTTTCAGGCGGTGCAGCCCGAGATCAAGCGGATCCAGAAGGAATACAAGGATCAGCCCGAGGAGATGCAGAAGGAGCTCATGCGGGTCCAGCGGGAGGCCGGCGCCTCACCGGGCGGATGCCTGCTGCCGCTGCTGGTGCAGATGCCCATCTGGTTCGCCCTGTTCCGCACCCTGGGTCCCATCGCCGTGGAGGAGGGGAGGATGTTGGCGCTGGTCCGCCGTTTCCTGCCAGATGTTGCCATAGGTGACCAGGTGCCCCGCATTCTCGAGTTGCTCCCCGACGGCTCGGCCTTGGGGGCGGCCATCGCCGCCGACTCGGCCACGTTTCTGGGGATGCACATGGGTGACAGCCCGGCGCAGGCGTTCGGCCAGGGTTTGGTGGTGGCAATCCCCTACCTCATCATGATCGTGATCATGGTGGCCACCCAGTACGTGCAGACCTGGCATGCCACCTACGGACAGGAGAAGCCAGAGGGTCCCCAGGCGGGCGCCCAGCAGGCCGTGACGAAGGTCATGCCCCTGTTCATCGGGTTCATCTCCTGGAATTTTCCCGCCGGACTGGTGCTCTACTGGGCTACGGCCAACCTGTTCCGTCTCGGCCAGCAGGTTCTGATATTCAAGATGGATGGACGCCCCACACCAGCGCCGGCGGCAGCCCCCGCGGCCAGTAAGTCGGGGAACGGGGCCAATCCAGTCGACGAGCCTCCGGTCAAGAAGCCGCAGCCGGGCTCCCAGAAGAAGAAGCAGCAGCGGCGGCGCAGGAGGAACTGACAGTGGCCTATGTGGAAGTGAAGGCGAAGACGGTCGAGATGGCCATCGAGGCGGCCATGCGGGAATTGGGGGTGACGGAGCGGGAGCGGCTCGAGGTGGAGGTGTTGCAGGAACCCGAGCGCGGGTTCCTGGGTTTCGGGGGGCAGGATGCCATCGTCAAGGTGGCGGAGAGGCGGGGAAGGCCGGGCAAGGGGAGGAAGCGAGCGAAGGGCCGCAAGGGAACCCAGGAGCGAGGACGCCAACAGTCGGGAGGCGCCGTGGAGCAGAAGAGCAAGCCAGATCGCCAACAGAGCCAGGGACCGAAGGACCGATCCGGAGACCGGTCCCGTGGGGGCGGTGGCGAAGGGAAGGGAAAGAAGAAGGAGGACGATCGGAACGCCCTCACCGTTGGCTCCCAGGAGCCGATCGTGCGCGACTTCCTGGCCGGTTTGGTGAGTGCCTTCGGACTGGAAGGGGAGGTGGAGTCCTCGGTGGAGGACGAAGTCATCGTTGCCCGGGTAGTAGGGGAGCAGACCGAGGCCCTGGTGGGGCCGCGGGGAGCGGTGATGGAGGCGGTGCATGAGCTGACCAAGACCGTCCTGCAGCGCACGGCCCAGGATTCGGCCCGGGTGCGGCTGGACATCGCCGGCTATGCCGAGCGACGGCGCCAGGCTCTGACCATCTACGCCGGGGATCTCATCAGGCAGGTGATCGAAGATGGGGGAGAGCTGATGTTGGAGCCGATGTCGGCCTCTGATCGAAAGGTCATACACGACGCGGTGGCGGAACACGATGGGGTGCGGTCATATTCGGAGGGAGAGTCACCGCGCAGGTATGTCGTGATCGCCTCGGTGGAGAGCGAGGACATGGGCCCGGGAGGGGACGCGGACGGAGGCGAGGAGGAGTAGGGCTCGTCCGTCTGGGGCTGTAGGAACGATCCGCCCGTCCGGGCGGGTCGTTTCACGTGAAACCTGTGGTCGAGGGTTGGGAAAGGTGATACCCTCGAGTTCCACGTGAAACTCGAGGAACCCACCCTCACGCCCTTGCAGGCGGAACGGCTCCGCGCCGCCGCCGCCTGGACGGGATGGCCGCTCCAACCTGGACAGATCGATCTGCTGGGTCGCTTGGGCCACTGGCTGGCGGGGGAGGCCATAGCCGCCGGCGCGTTGGGGCCCCACGAGAAGCGAAGGATCGTCGAGCGCCACCTGGCCGACGGACTGCTGTTCGCTGTCGGGGCCCGCCCTCCCCACCCACCGCGACACGTGGTGGATCTGGGGAGCGGGGTGGGCCTACCCGGTCTGCCCCTCGCCATCCTGTGGCCGTCCGCCCGGGTCTTCCTCGTCGACTCCTCGCGACGGCGACTGGACCTGGCCCGCCGGGCGATCCGGATTCTGGCGCTCGACAACGTGGAGGCTCTCCCCGGCGACGCCGCTCGCCCGGGGGAGGAACCGAGGGGAGAGCTGGTGGTAGCACGGGCGGCTGCCCCGCCCGGGGTGGTGGCCGGGTGGGCTTCGGGTTGGACGGCACCGGGGGGAGTGGTGGTCATCGGGGGCTCCCATCGCCACAGGCCCCGGCCCGGGCCAGGGGAGCAGATCGTGACCGTGCCGGAGGAGATTCTTGACCGTCCGGTGTGGCTCCGTATGATGGCGCCTGCATGACCGCCACACTCATCGTTGCCCTGGCCAACCAGAAGGGCGGCGTCGGCAAGTCGACCACCGCTATCAACCTGGGCGCCGGGCTGGCCTTCCAGGGTGTGAAGACGTTACTTGTCGACCTCGACCCCCAGGGCAACGCCACCTCCGGGCTGGGAATCGACCGGTCGCAGATCTCACACTCGATCTACGACGTGCTCTTGAAGGATTTTCCAGTCGAGGATGCCGTCGAGCCGACCAGCGTGCGGGATCTGTTCGTGGTGCCGGCCACCATCGACCTGGCCGGCGCCGAGATCGAGCTGGTCCCCCTCTTCAGCCGTGAGAAGCGGCTCGCCAACGCCCTTTCCTCCCTGGACGGCGAATACGACGTGGTGTTCGTCGACTGCCCCCCGTCACTGGGACTTCTCACCGTCAATGCCCTGGCCGCGGCGAGCGAGGTGGTGATACCGATCCAATGTGAGTACTACGCCCTGGAAGGTCTCACCCAGCTCCTGAGCAACGTCGAGCTGGTTCGGGGAAACCTCAATCCGCAACTCGAGATGAGCGGGGTGATCCTGACCATGTACGACGCCCGCACCCGGCTGTCGAAGGACGTGGCCGAACAGGTGCGCGAGTACTTCGGGCCGGCGGTGTACCGGGCGTTGATTCCTCGCTCGGTGCGCCTCTCCGAGGCACCGTCGTATGGTGAGCCGATCGAGGCTTTCGACGGTATGAGCCGGGGCGCGATCGCCTATCGGGAGCTGGCCCGTGAGTTCCGCCGTCGCCACGGCATGGACTGAGGAGACTCATGGCAACGAGAAAACCAGGGCTGGGACGGGGACTGGAGGCGCTCATCCCCAGCGGAGAGAGCGACCATGAGTTCAGGCGGCTCAAGCTCGACGACATCGTCCCCAACCCGGGACAGCCGAGAGTCAGCTTCGACGAGGATGCCCTGGAGGAGCTGGCGGCATCCGTGGCGGAGGTCGGGGTCCTCCAGCCCGTGATCGTGCGTCCGCTCGAAGACGGTCGTTTCGCTCTCATCGCCGGAGAGCGGCGCTGGCGAGCCGCCCGGCGGGTGGGTCTCAATGAGATCCCGGCCATGGTCCGGTCGGCGGACGACCGGGGGAGCCTCACCGAGGCCCTCATCGAGAACCTCCAGCGCGAGGATCTGAGTCCGCTGGAGGAGGCCGCCGCCTACCGGGACCTCCTGGAAAATCATGGTATGTCACACGAGCAGGTGGCGACGGCGGTGGGAAGGAGCCGCCCGGCGGTCAGCAACACACTGCGTCTTCTCCAGCTTTCCCCGGCGATCCAGGGAATGGTCGAGCGGGGAGAGCTGTCGGCGGGTCATGCCCGAGCACTTCTCGGAATCGAGGACGCCGCCTACGCCGAGCATATCGCCGTGCGGGCCGTTGCCGACGGCTGGACGGTCAGGCAGGTGGAGGAAGCCGCCCGTAGCCGCCTCGGGTCCGACGACCGGCAACCGGTGCGGGTGAGAGAGGTCCGCCCCGTGGAGATCGTGGAACTCGAGCAGAGGCTACGCGACCGCCTCGATTCGAAGGTCGACATCAAGTACCGCAACCACAAGGGGAAGGTGGAGATAACTTTCGGGTCCCTGGAGGACCTGGAGCGCATCTACCGAACCTTCTTCACCTGAGCGGCGAGACGGCGCTCTTGCCTGCCCACTCGGAGAAGAAGCGCTGGATGCCGTCGACGACGGCCAGCCCGGTCTTGTGGTCGAGGTCGGTGCGCTCCACCACTACCGCAGGTGCCCGGGTCTCCTTGAGCATCGCCGTCGCCCGGCCGTCGACCTCGCAAGCGAGCTGGTCGGCGATCGCCGTGGCCAGAAGGGCCCCTACCTCGCTGCGGCCGTGATCGGAGGAGAAGTAGTAGGCGGCATCGGCGCCGTCGGTCAGGCCGAAGGAGACGATCAACTCGGCACCGAGACGGTTGGCCCGCTGGGCACGGATCCGTTCGGGTAGCACGACGTCGTTGCTCCTGGACAACAAGGGCACTCCACCCCGCTCCTGGAGATGGACCGCGGCGGCGCTCGCCGCTGCCCATGTTCGGGAGGTCTCGTGCTCGGTGCGGCAGGCGGGATCGAGATACACCCGGGCCCCCACGATGCTGGCGGTGCGGGCCCGGAGCCACTCCAGCTCCCTGACTGCTTCCCGGCCGGCCCGGACCGTGGAGCGCGTGACGAGCCGTAGCTCGGTGATCACTCCCGGACCCGCCTTTCCATCTTCTGCCAGGTGACGGTTGCGTTGGAAGTCGAGTACGGCCCTCTGGGTGTCGGGACCGAAGATTCCGTCGACCTTTCCGGCGTCGAAGCCGAGGCCGTTCAACCTGTTTTGCAGCTCGGCCACATCATCGCCCCGCAGCATGGGTCGGCGGAGGAAGAGGAGACGGTCCCCGAGGCGATACCCCGCCTCATACAGCGCCCGCCACGTGTCGGGGCCGACGATGCCGTCCACCGACAGACCGCGGCTGAGCTGGAAGTCACGAACGGCCGCCCGGGTTCCCTGGGCGAATTCCCCCCGAGGGTCGGGATCGCTGGTCATGCCCAGGCCGTCGAGGCGGTCCTGGATGTCACGCACCGACTCTCCCGAGTCGCCGACGCGATAGAGGCGCATGGGTGAATGCTAAGTGGGTCTGGGGAGTGAGGCGAGAGACGGCGGGGGTGCCGCCTGTCAGTCGACAGTGTCGGCCCGGGAGAAGGCGCCGCGGACTGAGGTCACAGAAACTCGGAGAGCTCCTGGAGCAGCGCCGACTTGGGCCGGGCCCCGACGATCCGCTTCTTCTCCACGCCGTCCTGGAAGAGGATCATGGTGGGGATGCTCATGACGTCATGGCGGGCCGGAGCTTGAGGGTTCTCGTCGATGTTCAGCTTGGCAACCGTGATCGAGTCATTCTCGGCGGCGATCTCTTCGAGGATAGGAGCCACCATGTGGCAGGGACCGCACCACTCCGCCCAGAAGTCTACGAGGACCGGCTGGCTGGAGCCGACGGCACCCTCGAAATCGGCATCGGTGATGGTCTGAGGTTGGCTCACGTCGTGTTCTCCTTCCGTGGTCTCGTTCAACGCCGACCGGCTCTGCTTCATTCCTGGGCGGCCAGCCATCGCTCGGCGTCGATGGCCGCCCGACAGCCGGTGCCGGCCGCGGTAACAGCCTGTCTGTAATAGGAGTCTGCCACGTCGCCCGCCGCGAAAACCCCCTCCACCGATGTGCGGGTCGACACCCCATCCTCGAGAATGACATAACCGGCAGCGTCGACCTTCAACTGGTCGGCGTAGAGAGAGGTGGTAGGGGTGTGACCGATGGCGACGAACACCCCATCGGTGGGAAACTGGCGCGTCTCGCCGGTCTCGGTGTCCTCCAGGGTGACGGAGGTGACGCCGTCCTCTCCGTGGATTTCGGTGACGATCGTGTTCCAGATCACGTCGATCTTGGGGTTGTCGAGGGCGCGGGCTGCCATGATCTTCGAAGCGCGGAACTCGTCTCGACGGTGGACGATGGTCACCTTGGAGGCGAACTTGGTGAGGAACGTCGCCTCCTCCATGGCGGTGTCGCCGCCCCCGACGACCACCAGCTCCTTGTCGCGGAAGAAGAAGCCGTCACAGGTCGCGCACGCGGAAACGCCTCGCCCGGTGAGCTGCTTCTCGCCCGGTATTCCCAGCCACTTTGCCTCGGCACCGGTGGCGAGGATCACTGCCTCCGCTCGATACTCGTCTGCCCCGACCCACACCCCGAAAGGCCGGCTGGAGAAGTCGACCCGGTCGACATCGACGGTGTGCAAGCGCGCACCGAAACGCTCGGCCTGCTTGCGGAACTTATCCATCATCTCCGGCCCCATGATCCCATCGGGAAAGCCGGGATAGTTCTCGACGTCGGTCGTGATCATCAGTTGGCCGCCGGCGGCAAAGCCCTCGAACACGAGGGGCTCGAGGTCGGCCCGGGCGGCGTACAGCGCGGCCGTGAGACCGGCGGGGCCGCTGCCGATGATGATCAGCTTCTCGGGGGATGTCACCTGGTGGGTTCCTTGTTTCGCTTCGCCCACATCAACGCCCCGGCGACCGCGAATAGTCCCGTGAGGACGGCGTAGGCACCCCATCTATCCAGGGGTATCTCCAACGCCCGATAGATCGTCAGGAAGAGGAACACGACGGCCATCAGGGCGAAGGCGGCCGCCACCACACCCAATGTGGTGAGGCGAATCACCTTGGCGGCGCGATCGACGGTCAGCGACCGGACACGTCCGGCGATTTCTTCGAGGAACCCGGCCAGCTTGGCGGGAAAGTCGTCCATGGCCACGAGAGGTTAGCGGCTGTCGGCGATGTCCAGAGGGCAGCGAAGCGGACTTCGCCCGAGCGACACGGCGCGGAACCGCCCCACGGGGACCTCCGATACCCGCAGCGTCGAGTAGGGAGGTCTCACTCGCTCCGGTAGACGGGTGTGCAATCTGCGATGCGGTGCACATCCACCCGGGACACGTCGTCGGGAGAACCGTAGGCCACGAACCAAACCGGGGTACCTTCGACGTCGGCTTCCTGGGCGGCGACAACCGGGTCTGAGGGGCTGTCGCCGGGCGGGCAGTCGAAGCGTTCATCGATAGACGGCTCGCCGGCCTCGACCGCGTCGGCGAAGTCGGCAGCGGCGTCCTCCAGCTCCTCCATCGAGAAGCTCACCGGTTCGGCGCCGGCGACGAGCGCCTCCGCGCGTTCCTCGTCGGCGGCAGCGGCGTCATCGGCCGGTGCGGTCGTAGCCGGCGCGGTGAATGCCTCCGGCTCCGCCGCGAAGGTGTCGGCGTCGTCGGCGGTGGGTTCTTCGGCGGACATCAGGCCGCTGACGGTGTCGAAGGTTTCCTCGCCGTCGCCCTGACCGGTGAACATGGAGGCCACTCCCAAGGCGACGACCAGCACGGCCGCCACCGGTGCCACCCGATACCACCAGGGGGTGCTCCGCGCGGGAGAGGGCACGTCGTCTGAGCCGACATCCGCTGGTTCGGAACGGATCCCCTCCCACACGTTCGATCGGAGCCGGCGCCGCTCCAGGTCGTCCATGACGGCAGGAGCGGCCGAGACGATGGTGTCGTGGACGAGGCGATGGTCCCGGTAGGCGTCGGCGCATTCGGGGCAGGTGGCGACCAGGTCCTCGGCGGCGGCCGCGTCTACGAGCCTCCCCTCGGCCAGGGCAGCGATCAGGTCTGGGTCGTGGTGACTGTGCATGGATTCACTCACTTGGATGTCACCCCCAGTCCTGCCGGTTCCCGAGAATCCCGGCGAGCTGGCGTCGACCGCGATGGAGCCTCGACTTCACGGTCCCTTCCGCAACCTCGAGGATCTGCGCCACTTCACCGACGGCGAGCCCTTCCACATCCACCAGGACTATGGCCGCCCGGAACTCCTCGTTCAGTTGTCCCAGAGCGGTCACCAGATCAGGCCGAATCTCGGCCGACTCCAGAGCGTCGTCGGCGGAACGATCCGGGGGGTCATGGGTCTCGGGGAGGGGCTCGGCCGGGCGGCGCTTGGCCTTGCGCAGATGGTCGTAGCAGGTGTTCACCGCCACCCGGTACAGCCAGGTGGAGAATGTCGAGTCCCCCCGGAACTGGTCGGCCTTGCGGAAGACCGTGAGGAAGGTGTCCTGGGCGGCGTCCAGGGCTGCTTCCCGGTGGCGCATGATGCGCAGGCAGATGGCGAACACACGGTCCTCGTGACGGCGCATCAGCTCGTCGAATGCCTGACGGTCACCCCCTCCGACCCGGGTGACCAGCGCTGTGTCGTCGACGACTTCCCTCACTGCCACCAGGCTACCGGGTGGGAGGCCCGCGCCCGGTCAGGGTCGGAGGCGGATCTCGGCCAGGGAAAGCATGTAATCACCGTCGACCGGTGGGAGATCCGTGAACCAGATCAGCCAGGTGCCGCCGGTGCGTCGGGGAACGCGGATGGAGGTGGTCCCCGGCTGGGACAAGAACCGCCCGATGACCTCGAAGTCGCCCAGTTCGCTGCCACCGGTGGGCGACCAGCGAGCCTCGAGGGCGGCTCCCGGTGTCAACCCCAACAGCTCGATGGTGCGAGGCGTCCCTGCCACGTCCACGCTCACTCCCACCCCGTCCTTGAGCAGCGGCAGCGGGTCGAGATACACCTCAGTCCGCCACGACGTCGACAAGTCGTTGTCGAGGAGGTTGACCGCCATCTCGTCGTTCTCTCCGCCACCCCCGAACGGGTCGAAAGCGGCCGGGTTCGACACCTCCAGGTCGGGAGGAGGGACCGTCGTCGTGGTCGTCGTCGTGGCGACCGTGGTGTTGGTGGGGGCAGGTGGGGTATCGGAGTCGGAGGGGGCGGGTGGGGGAGCTATGGGCAGACCGGCCGGGGTGAACAGACGCCCGACCCCCACCAGAGCGGCGGCGGCGACGGTGAGGGCCGCGGCCACCATCAGCAGACGCCGCGACGGGCGTCCCGACTCGGGTTGGGGCCGTCTCGGGGTCGGGGCGCTGGCGAAGGCCTCCGAGAGGGCCCGGGCTCCCAGGGCGCTGCGTCGCCCCGAGCGCAGGATCTGATCCACCGCCGTGCTCAGTCCGTCGATCAGCTCGGAGGGTGGGGACAGCCCCGGGGGCGCACCGGTGAGCGACTGCTCGAGCACCTCCGACAGGGAGCGGACGTCGTCGTGGGGCGTCGCTCCCCGTGAGTGCCGCCCGAAGGCCCCGAGCTTGGCCGGGTGGGACACGGTGTAGGTGATGGCCCCCAAATCGATCCCACCGTGGACGACGCCGGCTTCGTGGAGCGCCCCGAGGGCGGCAGCCAGACCCGCAGCGTTGGGCAGGAATTCGTCGGGATCCATGGTGTCACCCGACCGAAGGCGCGATTCCAGAGTGGCTCCTCCCGCCCACTCCGAAACGGAGTAAGCACCGTCGTCGATCTCTTCGACCATGTAGATGGAGGTGAGATGCGGATGGCTGACCTGGGACGCCTGCTGCACCGAGTCGACGAACTCGCGGCGGCGACGCAGGCTCGACTCGGCTCCCAGGAACCGGATCAGCACCGGGCGGTCGAGGGAGGTGTCGGTTGCGAGCCACTCCTCGATGTCCGCGTCGCGGCCGAGCCGCACCTCGAGCTTGAGCCGGTCGGGAAGAGGAGGAGGCATCTAGGCCTCCATGTAGGCGACACCCAACACGCCGGGCCCGGTGTGCGTTCCGACGACCGGGCCCAGCTCGGCGACGATAGGGTCGGGTGCGATCTGGGACAGGGCCTCCATGAGGTCCGTCACGGCGGAACCGGCACCGGCATGCAGGACCGACACTCGCTCCAGCCTGAGCGAGGACGCATGGCGGACGATGGCGGCGATGGCCTTGCTACGGGTGCGAACTCTCCCCCCTGCGGCGACTGCCCCGTCTTCGAGGGTGATGAGCGGCTTGATGTCGAGGAGCCCTCCCACCAGCGCCGAGACCTGTCCGATCCGACCACCCCGCTCCAGATAGGTGAGGGTGTCGACGGCGGCGAAGACGTTGCAGCGGGCGGCGGCGCGAGCCGAGGCCGAAGCCACCTCCTCCAGCGCGGCGCCGTCACCGGCCACCTCGGCGGCCGCCATCACCGCCAGACCCAGCGCCATGGACACGCAACGGCTGTCCACCACCCTCACCGGGATACTCGCCTGCTCGGCTGCCAGCACGGCAGCCTGATACGTTCCGCTCAGCTCCGACGAGAGGCAGATGCACACCAAGCCGTCGATGCCTCCGGCATCGACGGCAGCGTTGAAGACGTCGAGGAACCGTCCGGGCGAGGGTGCCGCCGTCTCCGGAAGACGATCGGTCCCCTCCAGACGGCGCCAGAACTCGGCCGGCCCCAGATCCACCCCGTCCTCGAGAGCCTCGTCCCGGAACCGAACAGTGAGCGGTACGACGTCGATGCCCAGGTCATCGACCACAGACCGAGGAAGATCGCAGGAAGAGTCCGTGACGACGCCGATTCTGCTCATGGGTCCCTCGGGAGAGTCAGGACGCAAAGTCTACGTGTCAGGCCGACGAAACCCTCGTCGGCGTAGAGGGCGGCTGCAGCCCGATTGTCGGGCTGGGTGTTGAGGAGCATCGACCTCGCTCCGGCACTCCTGGCCCAACCCACCGACGCTCTGACGAGTGACCTGCCGAGGCCCCTGCGGGCTCGGTCCGGGGAGACGGCGAGCCGCTGCAGGTAGGCGATACCCGCCATCTCGCCCACGATGGAGAACCCGACCAGCCGGTCGACGTCCACGATCCCGAGTACCACGGCCAGCGGGGTCGCTTCGACCGCGTCCACCAGACCCAGACGCCCCACCTGCCAGGTAGGGTCGAAGGCCTGGTCGTCGATCTCTGCCAGCGTCTCCATATCCGGCTCGGTCAGCTCGACGACGTCGTGGACGGGGTCCTCCACCGGGTGGCGCAGGTCCCGTTCGAATATGCACAGCTCGAGGTGGTCGCTGAACCCCGCCCTCCTCCACACACCCGTCTGGGTGTCGGGCATGGCCGGCGACAGGATCCGCTCCACACCCCGTTCCCACAACCACCCGGCGCATGCGGTGAGGAACCGATCGCCGCCGCGGTCCAGTCGGAGGGCAGCCACCGAGGGGGAGCGGTCGTTCCAGGGCCTCGCTCGTGCCTGGGCCCACCCCCGCCGGAGCTTGACACCGTCCGGCCAGGCTCCTTTCACCCTCATGTCGTTCCTCACGTGTGAGAGAGTACGGGGATGAGGCTGCTCCATGTCACGAACCGCAGCGGACTCGACCATGACACCGGGCCTCTCCACCCCGAGCGCCCGGCCCGTCTGCGAGCCGTCGCCGCCGGGGTCGTCGATGCCGGCATCGACGTGGAGGTCAGCGAAGCGGCACCGGCAACCCCCGACGACCTCGCCCTGGTCCACGACCCGGGCTACATCGAGGCGATAAGGAGATTCTGTGCGGCGGGGGGAGGGAACCTGGACGCCGACACCCCGGCATCTCCCGGATCGTGGGAGGCGGCCCTGTCGGCGTCGGGAGCCGGACTCACAGCAGTGGATCGCCTCCAGGGCGGTTTCGATGGTCCCGCGTTCGTGGGAGTCCGACCGCCCGGTCACCACGCTCTCGCCGACCGAGCCATGGGCTTCTGCCTGTTCAACAACGTGGCGGTGGTGGCGGCCCGTCTGCGGAGCGAGGGCTGCCGGGTAGCCATCCTGGACTGGGACGTGCATCACGGCAACGGCACTCAGGACATTTTCTATACCGATCCCTGTGTCCTCTACGTGTCGCTGCACCAGTTCCCCTTCTACCCCTATCAAGGGTCGGTCACAGAGGTAGGGGCGGGGGAAGGTGCGGGTTACACCATCAACGTGCCGCTGCCGGCCTTCACCGCCGGCGACGTCTTCATGGAGGCATACGATGCCGTCGCCCTGGCCAGCCTTGGCGCCTTCCAGCCCGACTGGCTACTGGTCTCGTGTGGGTTCGACGGCCACGCCCACGACCCTCTGGCCGAGTTGCGTCTCGTCGAGGACGACTACGGGAGGATGGCTGCGTCCCTGGCGTCGGTGGTTCCCCGACGGCGGATCGTGGTCTTCCTGGAGGGCGGCTACCACCTGCCGGCCATCCGTAACTCGGTTACTGCGGTGATCCGGGGACTGGTAGGGAGGCCGCTGGATCTGGAGTCGTCACCCCATCGCAGCCCCACGGAGTCACGGAGGTCACTCACCCGGGTCCGTGGCCTGCTGGAGGGCAAGGTCGTAGGGCTCGTCTGAGGGGTGGTTGCGCTCGACTTCCGAACTTCAGGAGGCCGAGTTGGGCGCCGATACGACCTGAGCAAGCCCACTTGAACCGAAGGATGATGACGCCATGACCGTTGCGATCGATGAACTGCTTCGCCGTGTGGTCGAGACCGGCGCCTCCGACCTGCATCTGAAGGTCGGCACCAGCCCCGTCGTGCGTGTCGACGGTGAGCTCACCCGCCTGGACGGATTCGATCCGCTCAAACCGGCGGACACCGAGGCGTTGGCGGCGGAGCTGTTCACTCCTCGCGCCGCCCGCGACTTCAAGGGCGCCGGGGAGGCGGACTTCGCCTACGGCCGCCCCGACGTGGGCCGATTTCGGGTGGCCGCGTTCCGCCAGCGGGGCTCCGTGTCGATGGTGCTCCGTCGGGTCGTTCCGGGATCACCCAGTTTCGAGGAGTTGGGGGTTCCGGGTGTGGTGAGGAAGCTGATCGATGCCGAGGGCGCCGGGATGGTGCTCGTTGCCGGACCCTCCGGGTCCGGCAAGACGACAACGATGGCCTCGATGGTCGACTTCATCAACGAGAACCGCGGCGTATCCATAGTCACGATCGAGGATCCCATCGAGGTGCTCCACCCCGATAAGAAGGCGGTGGTGGCACAGAGGGAGATAGGCGTCGACACCATCGACTACGCCGGGGCGGTGCGGGCTGCCATGCGCCAGGACGCCGACGTGATCGTGATCTCCGAGATCGACGATCTCGAGACCGCCCGGGCCGGTATCAGCGCTGCCGAGACCGGGCACCTGGTGATCTCATCGATGCGGACCACGGATTCGGCCGAGACCATCAACCGCCTCGTCGGCTACTTTCCGGCTACCCAACAGTCGATGGTGCGCGGCCAGCTCGCCACTCTCCTCCGGGGTGTTGTCAGCCAGCGGCTTCTGGAAACGGCCGCTTCGGCCGGTCAGGTGCTGGCCAGCGAGGTCCTCACCAGCAACGAGCGGGCCCAGGAGTGGATCCTCGACGGCAAGTCGGTGAATGACCTCCAGGACGTCATCCGGGAATCCGAGTTCTTCGGAATGCAGACCTTCGACCAGTCGATCCTGAAGCTGGTCCTCGCCCGCCACGTCGACGTGAGCACCGCCCTGCCCCACGTCCGCAACAGCCACCAGCTCCGAGCCAAAGCCATCGAGGCTGGCCTCCTCTCCTGACCCGAAGTCGGGGATCGCGCCCATCCGCGGGGTTCACCGGTCGCATGTTCCGGGCCCGACTTCCGACAACCGAAGACCGACGACCGACAACCGCCCCGCGACTTAGGGCCAGGCAACCGGGAACCGTATCCTCCCCCCAATGATCCCTGAGCGCATGCGCTGGCTGGTGGATCCGGCTCTTCCGCCCATGCAATTGGGGGAGAGGTTCGCAGCCGCCGGCTATCAGCTCTACCTGGTGGGTGGCTCCGTCCGGGACGCCTTCCTGGAACGCCGCGACGACGACTTCGACTTCGACTTCGCCACAGATGCCCGACCCGACGACATACAGCATCTACTGAGCGACTGGGCCGACGCCGTGTTCACCGTCGGCAAGACCTTCGGGACCATCGGTGCAATAAAGGACGGTCACGACGTGGAGGTCACGACATTCCGCAAAGAGATCTACCGCGACGACTCCCGCAAGCCGCACGTGGAGTTCTCCGATGACATCGAGACGGACCTGTCCCGACGGGACTTCACCATCAATGCGATGGCGATGGCCTTCCCCGATGTGACCCCCGTTGACCCCTACGGGGGAGCCACCGACCTGGCAGCACGGGTGCTGCGGACACCGCTCGGCCCCGACGTCTCATTCTCGGACGATCCCCTGCGCATGGTGCGCCTCTTCCGCTTCCAGGCCGTTCTCGGCTTCCAGCCCAGCGCCGAGGCTCTGAAGGCGGCCCACTCGATGGCCCCGCGTCTCGACATCGTCTCCGCGGAGAGGATCCGTGACGAGTTCTCCCGGCTGGTCGTCGCCGAGGATCCGGTACCGGCTCTCGAGGGCCTGGTGGCGTCGGGTCTCGCCGCCCGCTTCCTGCCCGAGCTGACCGCCCTCGAGATGGAACAGGACCCCGTCCACCGGCACAAGGACGTACTGACTCACACG
>CAZTXD010000011.1:0-44048 GCA_964617995.1 uncultured Acidimicrobiaceae bacterium | reverse complement strand
GGATCAGCGATCGAGAGGACGGTCTGAGGCTTCTTTGGACGGTGGCGAACGGTATCCGTTGTGTAGAACCAAAGAAGCTGGGAACCGTTCCTCCACAACCGGAGAAGGCGAGCCGGCTATGGCTGCCCGTCGCCGTTGACCTTCGATGATCAGCCGGCGAAGAAGCCCCACAGCGGGTTGGTGATCTCGATGGAGCCGAGCGGAACGACGTCGCCGTCGGGGAGCTCGACCATAAGGTCGGTCGCCCGCACCCCGAGTGAGTCTCCGGAAAAGTCCTCGGGTGGCTCGCCCAGGAGCTCGAGGTGCCCGCCCACCACCGGGAGAGTCCAATGTCTGATCGGAGTGGGCTCGTCGGGCTCGACCACGTCGTCACACCAGTTGGCGAAGAGGTCGGTTCCCTCGATGAGGTTCACCTCCCAGTCGGGGTGGGGTAGCTCCACCTGGCGTGGTGGGGATCCTTCCCCCAGGAAGGAGATGCGGAGGCTGACCGTCTGGCCGGCGTCGCCGACCCAGAACCCGTGCCCGCATCCCCACTCCTCGGTGAGACTCGTCAGATCGGGGAGATCATCGGCCCGATAGGTGGCCGGCAGGATCGATCCACAGGCAACGATCGACACGGCGAGGGCGAGCAGCCAACGGTTCATGAGGGTTGGACGACGCCTGACGGAAGTAGGTTCCGGTCACATCAGATGAGCGGCGGCGAGCAGGTCCAGGGCGTCGTCGACGTGAGCCCGGGTGGTTCTCCGGTTGAGTACGGCGATACGAAGCGTGTAGCGGTCGGCTACGGATGTGGAGGAGAGGAACACCCGATTGCTGGCGTTGGCATCCTCCAAAGCCAGCCTCGCCCGCTCGTCGTCGTGGCTCTGGAAGGCCACGATCGACAGGTCGGGACGCCAGACACGTTCGACCCAATCGGCGGTGTGGAGCCGCTCGTAGGCGTGTTCGGCGAGGTCGAGAGCCTTGTCGAGCTCACTACGGAACGCCCCCACACCGTGGAGCTGGAGTGGGAGCCACACGTGCATCCCCCGGAACGGTCGCGTGAGCTCCGGGCCGAGGGAGGCCGGGTCGGTGACGCTGCCCGGGTGATCCTGGAGGTAGGCCCCCTCTCCCTCGTTGGCTGTGAGGAGGGTGTCCCGTTCCCGTACGAGCAGGGCTCCGACACCGAAGGGGATGGAGAGGCCTTTGTGGGGGTCGAGGGTTATGGAGTCGGCCGCGCCGATGCCCACCAGGCGCTTGCGCCCCCTGTCGGTGAGCTGGAAGAACCCGCCGTAGGCGGCGTCGATGTGCAACCAGAGTCCCTGTTCGTGGGTGATGGCCGCCAGGTCGCCGAGGGGGTCGACGGCCCCGCTGTCGGTCGTCCCCGCCGACGCCACCACCAGAAACGGCTGGAGCCCGTGGCGGCGGTCGGCCTTCACCTGAGCGAGGAGGGAGTCGTGATCCATGCGCAACTCCTCGTCGACGGCCACCGTCCTGACCCGGGAGGCGGGGAAGCCTGCCAGGTGGGCGGCCTTGGCGACGGAATGGTGGGCATGTGGGGTCACATAGATTGTGCCCGACAGGAAGTCCTCCGGCAGGCGGGAGGTGCGCGCCGCCACCAGCGCGGTGAAGTTCGCCATCGACCCGCCGGAGAGGAGCACTCCCGCCGCGGTTTCCTCCGGGAGCTCGAAGAGGTCCGCCAGCCAGCGCAGCACCTCGGCTTCCAGATGCGCCATACCAGGAGCGGCGCCGACCACTCCGGTGTAGCGGTTGAGGGCGGCTGCGAGGAAGGACCCGAGGGCTCCCGTGAAGAGGCCGGCGTTGGGTATGTAGGCCATGTGGCCGCCAGCGGGGTGCAGGCAGCCGGCGAGGTTGGCGACACCCACCAGCTCGAGGACCTCCTCCAGGGAGCGACCCTCCTCGGGAACGGGCGCGGAGAGCCTTTCGATGGCATGCTCGGTGAGGTCGGTCCCCGACAGGGGAGCCGCGTCGAGGGTCGAGAAGAAGCGGTCGAGGTGGGCAGAGACCGCCTCGGTCAGGAGGCGGCGTTGAGTGGCGTCGGGTTCGAGGGGTAAGGTCACTGTCGAGGTTCCTCGGGACGGGAAAGGCCTGGCGACATCGTATTTGCTCGGCATCGAACGATACACTTCCGCCCGTCGTTGATCGAAGAGTATCGAGGGCACCGTTGACCGCCACCTATCACCGCATCAGGGTTCTCTTCCCGGATCATCTCGGTCTGGCGAGGGGAAAGTATCTTCCCGTCGAGCGAGCCCAGCGCGGTACCGGCCACTGCATAAGTCTGTTCGCGCTGGGATTCGATCGTGACATGACACCTCACGACGGCAGCCTGATGCTGGGTGGCCTCCCCGACTTGGAGCTTTCGTTCCCCACCGATGGCATCCGCCCGGGATGGGAGGCAGACACAGGCGTGGCGGTGGGGGACCTGAGTCGCCTCGGGAACCCGGTGGAGATGTCGCCGCGGGAGGTGCTGAAACGGCAGATCGCCTCATGGCAGGCACTCGGATTCGACCCGAAGGTGGGTCTGGAACTGGAGGCCTATCTGTTCGAGCGGGACGAGGAAGGGGAATGGCGACCCATCTCCACCCCGGGAGCCTATGTCTACGGAACGGGATCGGCGGTCGATCCGAGCGGAACGATCGACGAGATCATGACCGCCGCTCGCCGGGTGGGTATTCCCCTGGAATCGGTCAACTCCGAGTACGACAACGGCCAGTTCGAGCTCACTCTCACCTACGACGACGCCCTCCAGGCCTGCGACGAGGCGTTCCTGTTCAAGGTGATGGCCCGCGAGGTAGCAGCCCGCCGAGGGATCCTGCTGACGTTCCTCGGCAAGCCGATCACCGACCGAGGCGGCAACGGCCTGCACACGAACCTGTCGTTCAGCGGAGACGGCCACACCAATGCCCTCATCGACCCCAAGAGCGACGACGGCCTGAGTGAGTTCGCCCACAAGGCGATTTCGGGAATCCTGCATCATCACGTGGGGATGACGGCCCTGCTGGCTCCCACCGTCAACGCCTACAAGCGTCTCCAACCCGGTCAGCTGTGCGGCTACTGGGCCAACTGGGGCCACGATCACCGTGGTGTCACCGTCCGCGTTCCTGCCGACAGGGATGAGCGAACCCGGCTCGAGCACCGCCTGACCGACGGAGCGACCAACCCTCACCAGGCGGTAGCGGCAGTGCTCGCCGCGGCCCGACTCGGGTACGAGAACGACTATCACCTGGCGACGCCCGAGACCCTCGACTGCATCGAGAATGCCTCCACCGACGTCGTGGTGCCGTCGTCGCTGGAGCGGGCCCTCGACGCGCTGGAAGCCGACAAAGAGCTGGTGGAGGCCTTCTCGCCGGCGTTCGTGGACGGATTCCTCGTGACCAAGCGGGCCGAGTGGCGGCGCTACGCCCGCCACACCACTGACTGGGAGCTCAGCGAGTACCTTCCCTTCCTATGAGCATGGGGTCGGATGTCATCGTGGTCGGGTCCGGCTGCATGGGCGCGGCCGTTGCCTGGCATCTCACCCGAGCCGAGCCCTCGCTGACGATAAGGGTCCTCGACCGGGATCTGTCCTTGGCCGACTCTTCTACGTTGCGGTCCGACGGGAACGTGCGGGTGCAATTCAATCTCCGTGAGAACATCGCCATGTCCCGATATGCCATGAGCGTCCTCGAGCGTTTCGACGACGAGATGGTTGTAGCCGGGCACCGTCCCGGGGTCGAGATGCGAAAGCAGGGCAACCTGTTCCTGGCGGACGACAGCACCGAGGACGAGGCCCGTGCAGGGCTCCGGTTGCAGCAGGAGATGGGATGCGACGTGGAGTGGCTGACCATCGAGGACATCGCCGCCAGATGGTCGCCACTGGCCGGGGAGGGGCTGGTAGGCGGGACATTCGGCCCCGACGACGGGTCGGTGGACCCGACGGCCGTCACCAGCGGCTACCGCAGAGCGGCGGAGGCGGCCGGCGCCACATTCGAGGAGAGGGACGTGGTTGGGCTGGAGGTACAGGGTGACCGCGTGAGAGGGGTTCGACTGGTCGACGGTGAGACGTATCACACCGAGACCGTGGTCGTGTGCGCGGGAGCTTGGAGCGCCGACCTGCTGGCGACAGCCGGGGTCGAGATCCCGGTGGCCCCCGTCATGCGCACCGTCTACGTGGTGGCCACCGATGTGGGCAAGGGCATCGGGATGCCCAGCGCCTTTCTCCCCTCCGGGTTGTATGTCATACCTGAGGCAGAGGGCACCTATCTGATGGCTTGGTCCCTTCCCGACGATCCGGTCGGCTTCAACTTCACGCCGGCCGAACGCAGCCGTTTCTACGAGGTCGTGTGGCCCGAGCTGGTGGCCCGCCTGCCCGCTTTCGACCGCCTGGAGGTGATTCGGTCATGGGCCGGGCTGTACGCCCAGAACACCTTCGACGCCAACGCCATCGTCGGTGAGTGGCCGACCCTGGCAGGCCTCAATCAGGCCACCGGTTTCAGCGGTCACGGCTTTCAGCAATGCCACGCGGTCGGCCGCTATCTCAGTGAGCTGATCACCGGGACGGAACCGTTCCTCGACCTCTCCCGGCTCGGACCGGCGAGGCTCGTCGACGGGCTACCGCTACGGGAACCGTCGGGGCGGATCATCTGATGGAGGGATTTCTGTTCCCGCGTACCCCCGCTGGGCGGGCATCGCTGATACCGGCACCCCCATGGCACTACTCGGGCGAGATGCTGACGGTGGAGTACCGCACCGACCCCGATCGGGTGGCTGGTTTGCTGCCAGGCGGGGTGGATCCGGCCCCCGACGACCCCGGTGCCGTGGCCGTCATATGGGCGGACTGGCAGTCGTGTGGCCCCGATCTGTCGGAACTCCTCGAGCCGGAGCGGGCCCAGTACAAGGAGGTGCTGGTGGTGGTTCGCTGCTCGTGGGAGGGCAGGGTGTGGTCCCGCTGCCTGTTCATCTGGGTCGACAAGGACTTCGCACTGGTGCGGGGTTACCATCAGGGCTACCCCAAGAAGCTGGGTGACATCTGGATGACCCGGCCGGTGACGGTGGGGAAGGCAGGCCCCCGCCTCGACACTGGCGGCACCTTCGGCGCCACGCTGTCGGCTTCCGGGCACCGGCTGGCTCATGCCCGCCTCACGTTGACGGAGCCGGCCGACGCCCCCGGATTCGTCAACGGCCAGCCCATGCTCCACCACCGATGGTGGCCGGCGATCGAGTCGGACGGGACGGATGCCCTCGAGGAGGTCGTGACGATGCGAGGCTACGACGGTGAGGTCGTTGACGTGTGGGCCGGGGCGGCAGACATCACCCTGGGATCATCGCCTTTCGAGGAGTTGGAGATACTCGAGCCACGCGAGATCATCGGGGGGTACTACCACCGGGTGGCCACGTCGTGGCGCCGGGGCGAGACCCTACGCCGGACGTTCCCCACAGAGGAGGACTGACGATGCTCGACATGTTGCTGGAGGGGGGCCGGACCGGGCTGCTGATCGGAGGGCAGTGGCTGTCGGGACACGGGACCATCGACGTCATAGACCCGGCGACGGAAGAGGTGATCGCCGAGGTGGCGTCCGCCGGCGAAGCTGAGGCCGTGGCCGCCATCGACGCCGCCGACGGGGCCGCCACTGGGTGGGCGTTGACCCCCCCGAGGGAGAGGGGTGAGATACTGCGCCGCGCGTTCGAGCGGATGCGGAGCCGGGAGGAGTCCCTGGCGGAGCTCATCTCGCGGGAGAACGGAAAGGCGTTCTCCGATGCGCTGGGTGAGGTCCGCTACGCAGCCGAATTCTTCCGGTGGTTCTCAGAGGAGGCGGCGCGTATAGGCGGAGAGATCCGGACGGCTCCGGGAGGGGACAAGCGGATCATCACACTTCCCCAGCCGGTGGGGATCTCGGTCCTTATCACCCCGTGGAACTTCCCGGCCGCCATGGCCACCCGCAAGCTGGGCCCGGCCCTGGCGGCGGGCTGCACCACCGTGCTCAAGCCGGCGTCCGACACGCCGCTCACGGCGCTGGCTGTGGCGAGCATCCTCGAGGAATCGGGCTTGCCCGCCGGGGTGGTCAACGTCATCTCCGCCCGGGGGTCGTCGGGAGTGATCGAGAAGGTCCTGGCCGACCCGCGGGTCCGGAAGCTGTCCTTCACGGGCTCGACCGAGGTGGGGCGGACCTTGCTGAAGCAGGCCGCCGGTAACGTCCTCCGCACGTCCATGGAGCTGGGGGGCAACGCCCCGTTCGTGGTGATGGACGACGCCGACATCGACGAAGCGATAGCCGGGGCGATGGTGGCCAAGATGCGCAACGCCGGTGAGGCATGCACGGCCGCCAATCGATTCCTCGTCCACGAGTCGGTCTCCGACGTGTTCTCCGCCCGCCTGGGCGAGCGGATGGCCGCCCTGCGCTTGGGGCCGGGGGTCGACCGCGCCACCGAAGTGGGGCCCATGATCACGGCCCGTGCCCGCGATGAGATCTCGGCGCTGGTGGAGGGTGCCGTGGACGGCGGTGCCCGGGTGGTGACGGGTGCCTCGGCGCCGACTCGTCTCGGCTACTTCTATTCCCCGACGGTGCTGACGGGGGTGGACCCGAGCGCGAACATCCTCGACCATGAGATCTTCGGCCCGGTCGCGCCCATCGTCACGTTCTCGTCCGAGGACGAAGCGGTGTCGCTGGCCAACGACACTCCGTTCGGGTTGATCGCCTACGTCTACACGACCGACCTCAGCCGGGGCATGCGGATCAGCGAACGGGTGGAGGCGGGCATGATCGGTCTCAACCGTGGGCTCGTCTCCGATCCTGCCGCTCCCTTCGGCGGCGTCAAGCAATCCGGCGTGGGCCGGGAAGGAGGCCGCGAGGGCATCTGGGAGTTCCTCGAGACCAAGTACGTCGCCACCCAGTTCTGATCCTTTCTCTGGACTCTGGCGAACGCCCCGTTGCTTCTTTGGACGCTGGCGAACGGATACCGTTCTGTCAGTTCTCGGGACATCGGCGACAGTTGATGTCGCGCAACATCGGTAACAGGTGGGTGGTTGGGGTCATGCTCGGTCATGGCCAGAAAGGTGTTACCGATGAGAGCGATGGCTGCGGTGTTGGCGTTCGTTGGCGGCGAGGAGATGAACGTTTCGGAGCCCCTGCCCGATCCGTGGGCTGGTCAGCCAGGAGCCCGACCACCGACGCCCGGTCCCGTACCCAGGGTTCTAGACCCCGCTATCGGTGGTTGGTGGCCCTCAGTTGGTCCGGTTCTCCAGCCCGACCTGACCCTCGGGTCGTCAGCCCCGCAGAGCGGGGTCTACAGCCCAGGGTTCGGCGCCCCAGGGGCGGGAGCGGCTTCGCCGACCGGGGAGAGCCGCAACCCGGTCGTCCGGTTCCCCAGTCGAGGCCTCGACCCATGGATGTGCCTGGAGGGCCCTCTTTCCCAGCCCCGTCACCCCACCGAGCCGTCGAGGATCTGGAGGGTCTTGAGGTCGTAGTGGAAGTCGAGGGCGTAGTCGCCTCCCTCGCGACCTATCCCCGAGATGCCGCAGCCTCCGAAAGGAGCGGTCAGGTCCCGGACGAGGAACGTGTTGACCCACACCGTTCCCGCCCGAATCGATCTACCCACCCGTCGGGCTCGCTCCGAGGAGCCGGTGAATACGATGGCCGACAGGCCGTAGCGGGTGGAGTTGGCCAGCTCGAGGGCTTCCTCCTCGGAGCTGAAGGTCTGGAAGGTGAGAACTGGTCCGAAGACTTCCCGCTGCACGATCTCGGAGTCGTTCGATGCGGGCACGACCAGCGTCGGTTCGTACCACAGCCCTCCCTCGACGGGCTTGCCACCCATCACCACCTCGTCGCCGCCCGCCCGTGCCCGCTCGACGAAGCCGTGGACCCGGTCACGGTGATCGGGATGGATCATGGGAGCGATGGTGGTGGCGGGGTGGCGGCTGTCGCCGAGGACGTGGCGGCCGACGTGATGGTGGAAGCGATCCAGGAACTCGTCGCGAATCGCTTCCTCCACCAGCAGCCTCGTTCCCGCCAGGCATACCTGACCGGAGTCGTCGTACTGCCACGCCGCCCGATGGGCGGCGGCATCGATGTCGGCGTCGGCGAACACGACCAGCGGCCCTTTCCCTCCCAGCTCGGCGGTGAAGGGAACGATGTTCTCCGCCGCCGCCCGGCCGATGAGACGCCCGGTCTCCGGCGACCCGGTGAACGAGATGCGTCGCACCCGGGGGTCGGAGACCAGCGCCGCCCCCACCTCCTCGCCGATGCCCTGCACGAGGTTGAAGACTCCCGGCGGGAAGCCCGCCTCCTCGGTGAGCTGGGCCAGGATCGACGCCGATAGGGGGGCCCACTCGGCCGGTTTCAGCACCACCGGGTTCCCGGCGGCCAGCGCCGGGGCCACCTTCCAGGTGGCCAGCATCCAGGGAGCGTTCCAGGGTGTGATCACCACCGCCGGGCCGGCCGGCATCCGCTGCACCGTGTTGACCGTGCCCTTCGAGTTCCAGCGTCGCTCCTCGTGGGCCACCGCCAGGTCGGCGTAGGCCCGGAAGTTGGCAGCCCCACGCGCCACGAGCCGCTGGCGGAGCGACTCGAGGAGGAGTGCCATGTCCATCGTCTCGACCTGGGCAATGCGCTCGGTGTTTGTCTCGATCAGGTCGGCGAGGAGATGGAGATGAGAAGCGCGGTCCTCGGCCGAGAGGGTGGCCCAGCCGGCCGCGGCCCTCTCGGCGGCCGCCACCGCCTCTTCGGCGGTGCCGGCGTCGCCCCGGGCGACCTCGGCCAGCACCGTCTCCCACTCGTTGGGGGAGCGGGTCTCGAATCGTTCCCCCGAGCCGACCCTCTCTCCGCCGATCCAGTGGTCAGGGGAAACATCGAAGCCGGCGACGTCGCCCGTCATACCTCCTCCTCGGAGTTCGTTAGGCACCGAAATGATAGGGTGATGCTCGCCATCTCTCCCATGCCCCACCAGCTCAGCGACGCAGACGAAGACATCGTCCTCCAGGCCGAAAGCGACATCCGCGCCCGTCTCGGCCACCTCGGTCTCGACTTCGCCGCGCTGATGGCCGTCTCGAACATATATCGGGCCGCCACCGCCGTCCGTCGCCGCATCGAGCGCGATGTCCTGGCGGATGCCGGGCTGTCATGGGGAGGGTTCACCATCATGTTCGTGCTGTGGGTGTGGGGGCCGATGCAGGCGGCCCGACTGGCGGATGAGTGCGGGCTGGCGAAGGGCACCCTGACGGGAATGGTGGGGACTCTGGAGAGGCGCGGGCTCGTCTCCCGGCTACGGGTGGAGAGGGACAAGCGCCGGGTGATGCTGTCCCTGACGGTGTCGGGCGAGACGATGATCGGTGACCTGTTTCCCCGCTTCAACGCCGTCGAGACGTCGGTGGTGAACGGGCTGCACCCCTCTGAGGTCGACGAGCTGTCGCGGCTGCTGCGTACGGTGACCCGGGGGGCCGACCGACCGTTGCCGCCATGATCGGAGCGGATTATCGTTCGGTACCGAACTAACTGTTGGAGGATGTCATGGGTGAGATAGTCGGAGCGGGTCTCGTCTCCCATGCTCCCACCATCATGTTCGACGAGGAGACGCGGCGTCGGCTCAACGACGGCGAGGAGATCAGCCTCGTACCCGGCCTCAACAGGATCCGGGACGAGGTGTTGTCACGTTTGAAGACCGACACGCTGGTCATCGTCGATTCCCACTGGGAGTCGACCGTCGAGCACATCGTGTCGGCTCACGAGCGGCGGCAGGGGATATTCACCTCCTCGGAGCTGCCCCGGGGCATGGCACAGCTCCCCTACGACTATGCCGGCGATCCGGCCCTGGCGGAGGCGATCGCCCGGATCGGGAACGAGATAGGCCAGCCCACCCACGCCTCTCATGACCCCTACCTGCCCGTCCATTACGCCACCACCAACATCGTTCACTACCTCCGCACCTCGGAGAAGGTGGTGTCGATCTCGGTCGTTCAAACCGGCGAAGCCAAGGACTTCCTGACGATGGGCGAGGCGATAGGGAAAGCCGTTTCCGAGTCGGAGCGGAAGGTCGTGGTCCTGGCGAGCGGGGGCATGACCCACCGCTTCTGGCCGCTCGGTGAGCTCGACCAGCACGAGGCCTCCGACCCGATCCACATCATCACCCCGGAGGCGAGAGCCGCCGACGAGGAACGCCTGGAATGGATGAAGGCGGGTGACATGGCCCGGATCGTAGACACGATGGACGAGTACTACCCCCATGCGCCGGAAGCGGGTTTCGGCCACTTTCTCATGATGCTCGGCTCGGTGGGAGGCCGCGACTGCGCGGCACGAGGAGAGATGTTCTCCGACTACGAGAACGCCACCGGCACCGGCCAGGTCCATGTCTGGTTCGAACGCCCCGCCGGAGGCTGGCTCGGCTGACCACCGAGGGGTCCAAACTCCGGGCGGACTCACCGATGTCCGCTGCCACAATTGGGTCCATGCCACCACCGATCGCACGAGCGGCGCGTCTGCGAGCCGACCTCGACCGTCTCGCAGACGAGGTGGCCGGGGCGACGTTCAGTCTCGCCTCGGAGCACCAGGAGGAGCGGTGGCGTCGTCGCGACGAGCTCGTGGCTGTGCTGCGGTCCTATCTGATTCCCCGGCTGGGTGATCCCGAGGGACCTTTGACGGTGGTGGTAGCCGGGCCCACCGGTTCGGGAAAGTCGACGATCGTCAACTCCCTGGCCGAGCGACAGGTCGGCCGACCCGGTCCTTTGAGACCCACCACCCGTCAACCCGTGGTCTGGTGTCACGAGCGACACGCCGCCAGGTTCGCAACCATAGGTTCGATCACCTGTGATGTCATAGCGGATGTGCACCCTCTCCTCGAGGATGTGGCGATCGTCGATACACCCGACATCGACTCCTACGTCGCCGATCATCGGCGGATCACCATAGAGATTCTCCAGCATGCCGACGTGGTGGTCTTCGTAACGTCTGCTCAGCGATACGCCGATGCGGTGCCGTGGGATGTGCTGGCCGCCGCCGACCGGCGAGGAAGCATCATGGTGCATGTCCTCAACCGGCTGAGCCGGCGAGCGGCGGGAGCTGAGCCGGACTACACGGCGATGCTCCGACGGCACGGGCTCGCCGTCGAGACGGTTCACGGGATACAGGAACAACGTGTCCGGGGCGAAGCGGGGCTGCTGCCGGCCAGAGCGATGTCGCGGCTGGGGAGGAGCCTTCGGGAGCTGGCGGCGGAGCGAACAGCAACGGTGACGGCTGTCACGGCGCGTGCCACCGCCTATTCGGTCGACTCCGCACGGATGGTGGCCGCCGACATCGACACCCAGGAGGAGGAGAGGCAGCGACTGGAGAAGGTGGTCGAGGAGGCGTACGCGTCTGCCCTGTCTGAGTTCACCGAAGAGTTGGATCGGGGAGCCTTGGTTCGTTCCGAGGTGGTGGAGCGTTGGCAGGAGAGGGTGGGGACCGGGGAGGTGGCCCGGTGGGTCCGCGGGTCGGCCTCGTGGCTGCGCGGAATCGCCGACAAGGTCACCGGCCAGCCGGCGTCGATCGTCGATCGCATCGAACGAGAGGCGCGTCGGGAGCTGACATTCGCCATCACCACCCGTCTGGACAGGGCGGCGCGAGCCGTAGCCATCGCCTGGGAGATCGACCCGGCCGGTCGCCTGCTCGTCACCGACGACCTGAGAGTCGCCGCCGAGGAGAGTCAGGCGGAGACGGCCGCCCGTATCGACGGGTGGCTCGCAGATCTCACCCGCCTGGTCGAACAGGAGGCTCCGGGCAGATTCCGGGCGGCACGGGTGGCGTCCACCGGCGTCAACGCGGCGGCGGTGGCGACGATCGTCGCATTGTTCGCTGCCACCGGCGGCCTCACCGGCTCCGAGCTGGGCGTGGCGGCGGGGGCGGCGGCTGCCCAGCAGGGAATCCTCGAGCACGTCCTCGGCAGGGCGGCAGCCAGCTCGCTGTCGGGGTCGGCTCGGGAGAGCCTGATCAGGTCGGTCGGCGACATCTTCGAGGCCGAGGCGTCCCGGTTCAGGCGGGTACTGGATGCGGCCACGGACGACCCTGGGCAGGCCGCACGCCTCCGGGCCTGGGCCGCATCCGTCGAGAAGGAGTCGGAGACCTTCCATGCACGCTGACCTGATGGGGGCGGTCGATGCGTTCGACCGGGTCATCGCCGCCGCCGACGGTCTGGTGGAGCCGAAGGTGCTCGATCCAGTGGCACGCACGGTCCGCTCGGTCCGCGATCGCGCCGGTTATCTGGGAGACACCCTCGTCGCGGCGGTGGCCGGCGGAACCGGCTCCGGCAAGTCCAGTCTCATCAACGCAGTTGCCGGTGAGACCGTCACCGAGTCGGGAGGGATGCGCCCGACCACCGGCATGCCTCTCGCCTGGATCCCCTCCAATCCCGAACCGGGACTGATGCGGCTACTCGACGACCTGGGAGTGGATGAGCGGGTGGGTCAGGACCTCTATCACTGGCTGGCGCTCCTCGACCTGCCCGACACGGACTCGGTGGTCGTCGATCACCGCCACACGGTCGAAGCACTGTTGCCGCGGGTGGACATGGTCCTGTGGGTGATCGACCCGGAGAAGTATCAGGATCGGCTTCTCCACGAGCAGTACATCAAGCCACTGGCGCCGTATCACCGGCAGTTCCTGTTCGTCCTCAATCAGACCGACCGTCTGACCTCCGCCGTGAAGGAACAGCTCATCGAGGACCTCACGTCCACCCTGACGGCCGACGGAATCCCCGACCCTCGAATCGTGGCGGTGGCGGCCGATCCGGACGTCGGCCCGCCCGTGGGCATGGATGAGCTGCTCTCGCTGCTGGAAGAGACAGTCGACGTCAAGCAGGTCGTCTACGACAAGCTGGCTACCGATCTGAGTGAAGCGGCCCAGCTCCTGGCAACGTCACCGGATGTAGCGGGTGGGGTCGGGTTCGCCCCGCGCTGGGACGAGGCGTGCCGGGAGGCCGCCGAAAAGCTCGCCTCCGGCGACGATCGTGGCGCCGAGCGCGTCCTCAACGGCTTCGTGGAGTTGATCGCCGACGAGGTGGGTGGCGGGGCATCCGAGACGATCCGTCGCGACATCACACCCACCGAGGTGGTAGCTGCCCTCGAGGTCGCCCGGGAAGCGTCAGGTGCGTTGCGGACTCCCTCACCCCCTCCGCCTTCCCGGTGGGTGAAATGGGGGCGTTGGGGGGCGACGGCTGTGCTCGTGCTGGCGCTGATCTGGGGTGTCGACCGCATCCGGGCGGGCGGGGCCCTGGTCTTGCCCGCGGCGGTCGTCGTGGCAGCAGGGCTGGTGTGGACGGCTGTGGGCGCCTGGTCCTCCAGGGCCAGGAGCCGTCGCCATCGGTCGATGATCGCCGATCACCGCGAGTCTCTCGTCGATCCCATGGCCCGGCAGATCGACGGGCAGCTCGGTCGCGAGCTGAGAGCCGTCCTGAGAGCTCGGTCCGGGGTCACGGCGGCGGCGACGGAGCTGAACCTGGCCTTGAGCGAACTCGATCGGAGGCTGGGGCGTCAGGTGGGGCTTCCCGCCACCCACAGCGATTCAGGCCGATGAGTGACGATGGCCGACGTGACCTCCCCGATGACCTCACCGTCGACCTCGGCCCGGGTGGGCGGGTCTGCCGTCAACGTGAACGTCGTGACGCTGCCCCACGTCCCGACGCCCTTCACCTCGTCCAGACGTCGGCCGGTCGCTATCCGTCCTATCAGGGCGGGAACTCGCCGTGCGGGAAGGGCCTCGACGATCAACAGGGTCATCGGTTGGGGGTTGTCCGGATGGAATCGGAGCGGTCGTCGGCCGAAGTAGGTGAAGGCGGGGTGGAACTGGGCCATGACCCCGATGGCGGTCGCCTCCCGTTCACCCGACTCGACCGATATGGTCGGTCGTCGCTTCCTCAGGTCCGACCAGAGCATTCCCAGCGTCGTGCGGGCGTAGTGCAGGGCTCCGAACCGGTACTTGCGGTACGGCTCCGCCTCGGCGGCGAGGACCACATCGGCATCCATCCCGGCGCCGACGACGAACACGGCGTGGTGCGTGGTTCGGGATCCGTCGGCCATGGCGGCGTCCACTGTGACGACCGCTTGAGCCGTCACGGTCGGTTCGCCGGCCAGAACCCGTGCTGCCCGTGTCGGCTTGATGGGAAGCCCTATCTGACGGGCGAAGACATTGGTGGTTCCCGAAGGGATGACCCCCAAGAAGACATCGGTGCCCACGAGGGCCTGCGCGACCTGATGGACGATGCCGTCGCCTCCCATGGCCAGGACCCCGTCGAAGCCAGCGGTGACGGCGTCCGCCGCGATGGACCTGGCGTCTCGAGCGGAGTTGGGCCACACGGCCTCCACCAGATGATGTCGCGACAGTACTCGGACGATGCTGCGGTGATCGCCTCCCGTGAACTGAGACGCCGCCGGGTTGGCGACCAGCATTAGTCGGGCCATCTCTCTTCCCGGTCACTGGGGGCCGAGAAGAGTAGGTCTTCCGACATATGAAGCCGGCATCTGATCCAGTTACTCTGCCCCGGATGACTGAAGAGCGCGGTTCCCGGTTTTCCTTGCCCGCCGGCGACGGCGCCGGCGCCATGCTCGGGTTGGCCGCCGGTGACACGGCCGGCGGCGATTTCGAGGGAGGTTACGCCGCATCCACCCAGCAGGCCATCGTCGTCGCTTACCACCTGTTCCGCCACGGCAGGTTGGATCGCGACCTGCTGGGCCGCGAACTCATCGAGCTGGACGGCGACGAGGGTGGTGATCCATCGGTGTACCGCTGCCCGTCTCCCGGGCTCACGAGGTGGCTCAAGTCGGTCAAGTCAGGAGAGGCCGAGTACGGAGCCGAGCCGAGTCTGGACCCGGCCGTTCGGGTGGCACCGGTGGGCATGTGGTTTCGAGAGCGCCCCCAGCAGCTCATCAAGGCGGCGCTGGAGACATCCCGACTCACCCACCTCGACGGCCCGTCAGCGGTGATGGCGACGGCGGTGGCAGCGGCGGTGGCGGCCGGGTGCTTCGCGCAGAACGGCCGTGACCTGGTGATGGCGGTGAAGGACGTTGCCGGCCAGACGGCCAAGGTGATGCGTTCCGAGTCTCTCCGCTACTCCCACATAGACGGGATCGACGACGTGGTGGACCGGTTGGCCCGCGGCCTGCAGATGGTTGGCGCCGATCCGGACGACATCGCCGAGGAGTTCGGTTCCGACCCCATCGGGATGGCGGTGACGGGATTATTGGTGGGAGCGCCCGTCGAGAGAGAGCCCTATCAGCTGATCGAGACGGCCGCCAGGATCGGGGGAAGCCCGGTGGGGGCGATCACCGGAGCGGTGGTAGGTGCCCGCGTCGGCATCCGACGCTGGCCATGGACGGTACCGAACGACACCTGGTTCGTGGCGATCGGCCAACGTCTGGTGGTGGGCCGCACCGACCTGGTGGATCTGCCGGTCCCCTACGCAGTGGAGCAACGGCTCACCTACGAGCCACATCCTCAGCCCATTTGATGGAGGCGTCTTGGCTGTTGCCGCGCCCTCGCTGGGGGTTGTCGGTCATCGGTTGTCAGCGTTTCGTCGTCGACGCCGAGAACACAGGGCTCACTGTTTCGCCAGGCGGCTCAGCGGGCTGATCACGACGAGGGCGGCGACCACGAAGGCGGCCAGTGCTCCCATCGCCACTGTGCGTGACAGACCCAATCCGTCGACTATCAAGGCCCACACCAACGGACCGAGGATGGTGGCGAACCGGCTCACGGTGGCGTAGAGACCGTACATCTCACCCAGGTGTCTCCTCGGGCTGAGGTCGGTCATCACGACCCGGTCGGCCGTCCAGGTGGCTCCCAGAGCTGCGCCTCCGAGAGCGCCGATCACCCAGGCGAGAGCGAGGTCGTCGGTGACGCCGGCCAGCACCCCGGCCACGAGGGCGACGATCCACGCCACGAGAGTGGCCTTCAGCACCGGAAGTGCCCCCAACCGCCGCACGGCCCATCCGGCCAGGAAGCTCCCCGGGATGGCAGCGGCGATGGCGACGATGAGAAGGTCACGGGTCTGGGCCGAGTCGAGCCCCAACTCCTGGATGGCGTATATCGCCAGGAACCCGCCTATCAGGGTGTTGATGGCGTCGGTGTAGAGAAACCTCCCCACCAGGAAGCGCACCATTCCCGGGAAGGTGGCCGCCAGCCGCCATGCGCGTATCAGCCGGGAGATGACGTCGGTGAGGCTCGGTCGATCACCCCGGCGGTCCTCTCTCTCATGGATGAAGAGGAACGAGGGCAGGGCGAACACCAGGAAGCCCCCGGCCAGGAGCCGGAACGTGGTGGAGAACCCCAGCTCCCACACGTCGAAGGCGAGCGTCCCGATGAGGAGCCCGATGGCCGAGCCCACGTACCCCACGCCGACACCCAACCCGGAGACGGTGCCCCGGGTGACGGGAGTGGACACATCAGGCAGCAGGGCGTCATAAACCACCGATCCCATGTTGAACGCGACGAGGGCGGCACCCAGGGCCAGGAGGGTGATCCAGTCGGGCCCGGCCGCCAGCAGCGAAGTGAAGGTCACCGCGGCGATGGTCGTCACGATGAGGGTGGGCACTCGGCGCCCGCTGCCGTCCGTCCGCGCCCCCACCCATGGCGCCAGGAAGATGACGACGACCCCGGCACCGGCTTCGACGAACGACAGCGCAGAGTCGGTCAAGCCGCTGCTCGTCAACCACGCCGGGAAGTAGAGGCCCACCACTCCGAGGGCGAATATGGTGTTGGCCAGGTCGTAGACCACCCATGACCATGTGGCCAGACGGGTCGGCGTCGATTCCTCGGTTGCGGGGGTCACCGGCCGGTCGGCGCTCAGAAGGTGACCGCCACCGCGATCAGCTCGTCATGGCCCAGCATTCCCGCTGCGGCCTGCATGGCCCTTTGCGCCTCCTCGAGGGGGAACTGATGGGAGATGAGGTCGTCGACGCGCTCGTCGGTCGCCAGGAACTCGGTTGCCCATTGGTAGCTGTCGGTTGAGGCACCCATCGCTCCCCGAACGGTCAGCTGCTTGGCTACGAGGACGTCCGAGAAGAAATGCAGGGCACGATTGCCCTTGGTGGATGCCAGGATGATGCGGCCGCCGCTGCGCACTATGTCGAGGGCGGTGAACACGGCTTCGGGGTCGTCGGAGGTGACGTCGATGACGACGTCGGGCCGACAGCCGGTGGAGTCGGCGATGGCCCGGGCGAGGTCGGGGTGGCGTTCGATGTCGACGGCGAGGTCGGCCCCGAGCTTCATCGCCAGGTCGAGCCGGTCCCGGTCGTGAGACAGCCCGGTGACCCCCACCCAGGCAGCGCCGGCAGCCTTGGCGGCCAGCACGCAGGCGAGTCCGCGCGGGCCGGGCCCGAGAACCAGTACCCGATCTCCGGGAGAAAGGTCGGGTAACTCCACGGCCCACGTGTGACCGGTGGCCAAAGAATGCACCGAGGTGGCGACCTCGGCGGGTACGTCGTCGGTGACAGGGTGGATAGAGGCGAAAGGGTCGATGTAGAGATACTCGGCCATTCCGCCCCACAGGGCGGGCGGCTCGGTGGAAGGGATGAGACCGTAGGTGTTGGAGGGGCGGCGGAACTGGCAGGTGGCGAGGCCGTGGCGGCACCTGCTGCAGCTCCCGCAGCGTATGCCCGGTTCCACCGCCACCCTGGTGCCCACCTCGTAAGGAATGTTGGGATCAGAGGTGGCGACCCGTCCCACGACCTGGTGGCCGGGAATGAGCGGGTACAGCACCTCGCGACGCTCGCCGTGCCAGGCCTGCACGTCGGCGCCGGATATCGCAGTAGCCTCCACAGCCAGCCAGCCTCCGCCCTCCACAGGTTGGGATGGGATGTTGGTGGCGGCGAGCTGTCGTGGCTCGACGAGGACCATGGCCTTGGCGGCATGCCCGAGTTCGACCATGGGAGGAGTGTAGGCATCGGGAAGGAGGGCTCAGTCGAACCTCCCGCCGGCGGAGCCGATGAGGTGGCCGCGATCCCGGCTTTCCACATGTCCCGAGATCAGCGGTTCCGGACTCGGCCCACCTTTTCGGGTCCCCTCAGATGAACTTCAGGGCGGAGACGAGACGCTCGACGCCCCTCTCCAGGTCGCGGTCGGCGAGGGCGTAGGACAGGCGTGCATAGCCGGGAGCTCCAAATGCCTCACCGGGAACGATCGCCACACCCGCCTCCTCCAGGATCCACGCACCCAGCTCGAGCGTGCTGGTGAACCTATCGCCGAGGTAGCCAGACAGATCGGGAAAGACATAGAACGCACCTTCCGGCTCGAGGAGGCGTATGCCCCCTGCCTCGGTGAGCGCTTTGACAATGTTGCGCCGACGCCGGTCGAACGCTTCCCGCATCCGATCGACCTCCTCCTGGGGGCCCGTCAATGCCGCCAGGGCGGCCTGCTGGGTGATGTTGGCGACATTGGAGGTGAGATGAGACTGCAGCCTGATCGACGCCGATACAACGTCCTCTGGCCCGATGAGCCAGCCGACCCTCCATCCCGTCATGGCGTATGACTTGGCGACACCGTTGACTATGACCCATCTGTCGCCCAACTCGGGGGACGACGCCGGCAAGCTGGTGAAGGAAGCGTCTCCGTAGACGAGACGCTGGTAGATCTCGTCTGTCAGCACCCACACACCATGTTGGGCTGCCCATCCTCCGACCTGTCGCACCTCCTCGGGGGTGTAAACGGCGCCGGTCGGGTTGGAGGGGGACACGAACACGAGGAGCTTCGTCGCCGGTGTCCGGTAGCGCTCCAGGATCTCGGGAGTCACCTTGAACCCCTCATCGAGGGAAGTGGGGACCCTGACTCCGATCGCCCCGGCCAACGCCACCGCTTCTGGATACGTGACCCAGTAGGGACTCGGGAGCAGAGCCTCATCACCGGGATCGAGCAGAGCAGCCATCGCCGTGAAGACAGCCTGCTTGGCTCCGTTGGTGATGACCACCCGGTCGGGGTCGGTCTCCACTCCTGAAAAGGCCAGGGCGTGCTCCGCCACGGCTTCCCGGAGGGCGGCCAGGCCGGCAGCAGCCGTGTAGTGATGATTGGCGGGGTCTCTTGCTGCTCTTTCTGCGGCTTCGACTATGTGGGCCGGCGTGGGGAAGTCGGGCTCACCGGCGCCGAAGCTGATCACGTCCTCGCCCCCCGACTTGAGGGCGGCAGCCCGCGCCGATATGGCCATGGTCGCCGACTCGGAGATGGCCGTAAGTCGGCGCGAAACACGACTCACGATCAGGTCTCGGTCAGGTCTTCAGCCACCTCATCGGCCTTGTCGGCCTTGTCGGAGAGCTCTTCGGCTGCGGCGTCCCCGGCGGATGCGGCCTCTTCGGCGATACGCTCTCCGGCTTCGGCTGCCTCGTCGGAGAGGTGGTCGAGGGTCTCGCCGGCGCGGGATGCTCCCGCGGCGGCGCCGCTACGGGCGCGCTCGATGGCCTCTCCGGCCGCCTCCTTCGCCTTCTCCACGACGGGTTTGGCGCGGTGGGCGGCATCCTGGGCCACCTCCTTGGCCTTGTGAGCGGCTTCCTCGATCTTGGGCTTGGCCTTGTGAGCGGCCTCTTCGATCTTGGGCTTGGCCTTGTGAGCGGCCTCTTCGATCTTGGGCTTGGCCTTCTCGGCCACCTCCTCAGCGGTCTCCTTCGCCTTGCCGAAGAGCCCCTTGAGGGTGTCCTTCAGAGCCATCTTTCCTCCATGTGGTGCGGTCCCCCAGCCTAGCGATGACAGGGCCGGGAGCGACCCGTCCAGCGTCATCGATGGAGGACTGCCGACGAATCCCGCCGATGCCGGCAAGCACCCCGACGTGGTCCTGGCCGGGGCTATAGCTGCTTGCGCAGACGGTCGAGCTCTTCGCGTTCGCGGCGGAGCTGTGAGCGACGTCGCTTGAGGATGCCACCGAGGACCTCGTCGAGGATCACCGAGACGACCACGGCGATGAGGATGATGATCACGAGCGGCAGCTCCCACGACCACCCGAGGAATCGCAACTCCACGTCCTGAGTGTTCTGGACCGCGAAGACGACAACCAGCACGGTCAGCAGCAAGAACACCGTCAGCCGCCACGGGATCCCCGGCGGTGAGTCGATCGGCGGCGGAGGAGCGAGAGTGTCGGCCGAAGCGTCGGGCAGCGGCTCTTCTTCGGGCTCCTCCTGATCTTCGTGTTGATATTCCGTCATAAGCTCCGATCCTACGCCGTTCGCCGTCGCTGCCCCCTCCGGGCTTCCACTCCCGCGGCGAGCCGCAGGGGGGCGGCGGCCGACGGGGAGGGGCACGGCGCGTCGGCGACGGACCGTAGTCGACGGGGGAGGCGTTGCCCACGCGCCCTTCTACCGTGGACCGGAATGATCCGTTCGTTGATGCTCACCGTGACGGCCGTTGCCGTGACGGCGTGTGCCGTGAGCGAGAGCGACGTCGACGAGACGATCCCACAGACGGCGCCTCCGGTCACAGAGGAGGCTCCAACCACCACTCCACCGGTGACCCATGACACGACGGTGACGACCGCGGCCGTGGCCACAACGTCGACGTCGACGTCGACCACCCTGGCGGACTTGCAGCGCCTGGAGTACCGCGAGGTCGTCGACATTGCCTTCCCCATCACCGTCACCGCCCGCCCGGGCGACGACGTATCCCTCCTCGCCCAGCGCTCCGGCGTTGTTCACACCTTGGCCGAAAGCGGTGTAGGGGATGTCGTGATCGACCTGTCCTCCCGCACCACCACCGACGGTGAGCGGGGTCTGCTCGGCCTGGCCCGCCATCCCGACGAGGACTCTCGGCTCTTCATCCACTACACGGACACCGCCGGCGACACCGTCGTGGCGGAGTTCACCTTCGACGGCAGGGTGGCCGATCCCGACTCGGAGCGGGTGCTGCTCGAGGTCTCCCAGCCGGCTTCCAACCACAACGGGGGCATGATCCAGTTCGGGCCCGACGACGCCCTCTACGTCGGACTCGGGGACGGAGGAGCGTCGGGGGATCGGTTCGGCCACGGCCAGAACCCCGACACCCTCCTGGGTGGCCTCGTCCGCATCGACGTCGACTCAGGAGAGTCGGAGCTGTGGCACATGGGCTTGCGCAACCCGTGGCGGTTCTGGATCGACGGAGAGGAGGTGTGGATCGCCGACGTCGGCCAGAACGCCTTCGAGGAGGTCGACCTGAGCGACATCACCGTACCCGGCATCAATTACGGCTGGCCGATCACCGAAGGCGCCCACTGCTATCGAACCGACCCCTGCGACACGGAGGGCATCACATTGCCGGTGATCGAGATCGCGCACGGCGACGGCGGCACCTGCTCGATCACAGGCGGGGTCGTCTACCGGGGGCCGGCCATTCCCGAGCTGCACGGTAGGTTTCTGTTCTCCGATTATTGCGGCGGCTACCTGAGGTCGGTGGACCGGGAGGCGGCGGTGATGGACCACACGCCCGACGTGGGGGCGCTGGGAGCGGTCGTTTCGTTCGGTGTGGACGGCGCCGGGGAGGTTTACGTCCTCACCACCGATCGCGTGGTGCGCCTGGACGCAGTCCGCTGACGACTCCCGTCAGTAGGCGAGGTCCTTCCCCAGGCAAACGCTGTTGTGGATCGTGGCCAGGTACTCGCCCCAACACGGGATCGGTCTCATGCCGAAGTCCATGTATAGGGCTCTCGCTTCCGGTTGATCGCCTCCCATCTCCAGTATCAGAGCCGTGGCCTTCCTGGCCCGTGCCTCCTCTTCGAGATGGGCCAGGATCCGCCGGCCGATTCCCAGGCCGCGGGAGCCAGCGCGAACGTACATCCTCTTCACCTCGGCACGGCCGTCGGGCAGGATGCGAATGCCGCCACATCCCACTGCCTCCCTGTCGAGGCGGGCGAGGACGAACGTCCCCCTCTTCCCGGTCACCTCGTCATCGCTGAGCGAGAAGTGGTTGTCCTCGGGGTGGTAGAGGGAATCGAGGAGGGAATTGAGCTCGCGGATCAGGCCGGCAGCCTGGGGATCGGAAGGAGATGCCCAGTGGAGGGTGACCAGGTCCGTTGCCATCGCCGCCACGGTACCCTCCCACACCATGCCCACCATCTTCACCCGGATCATCCAAGGCGAGATACCAGGCACCTTCGTATGGCGTGATGAGCAGTGCGTCGCCTTCATGTCGATCAACCCGCTGCGGCACGGCCATGTCCTGGTGGTGCCGATCGAGGAGGTCGATCACTGGATCGACTGCCCCGATGGCCTGCGTGACCATCTCTTCGACGTTGCCCAGAAGATCGCCCGGGCCCAGCAGGCGGCCTTCGCCCCCACCCGTGTCGGGCTCATGATCGCCGGCCTGGAGGTGCCCCATCTGCACCTCCACGTAGTCCCCATGGACGATGTCCACGATCTCGACTTCGCCAACGCCGCCTCCTCGGTGGAGCGGGAGGAGCTGGAGGCGGCTTCCGGGGCCATCAGGGACCTGCTCCGGGAGGCAGGCGAGTCGGCTGTCACCTGACGCGGCCGCCATCCGCCGGGGTGTCGCACCCTCCCACTACTCTCGCCGCCCATGACGGAGATGGTCGGACGGGTGATAGGCACCGATGACGCAACCCCTCTCGAGTTCTGGGTGGCGGTAGCTCCCGGCGAGTACCTGCAACTCGATGATGTGGTCGCATTGGAGCGCGTGCTGCCCACCGGGGAGCCCGTCCACGTCTACGGCATGGTCTCCCAGGTCAGGGCTCGACACGAAGGGGCACGCTTCGACTCCGATGTGTTCCTAATCGCCGACGGAGTGCTTCCCGCCGAGGTGGCCGAGGCCGCCGAGGTCACCGCTACCCGCTTCGAGCCGGAGGTGTTCGTGCCTCCCCGTCCCGGTCAGCCGGTCGCCCGGGCGGTGGGAGAGGAACGGGACAAGGCGCTGTTCTTCGACCGCATGGAGCGTCGCCTCGGAATCGGGCTCACCCGCGACGACGATCCCCTCTTCGTCAACTTCGAGTTCATCAACGGAGAGAGGGGTGCCCATGTCAACATATCGGGTGTTTCCGGGGTGGCCACCAAGACGACATATGCCACGTTCCTCCTTCATTCGCTGTTCACGGGCGAGGTGCTCGGGGCGGGGGCCGTCAACACCAAGGCGCTCATCTTCAACGTCAAAGGCGAGGACCTACTTCATCTCGACCGGGCGAACGCCTTGCTCGACGATGACCAGGTCGTCCGTTATCGCGGGCTGGGTCTCCCGGCCGAGCCTTTCCGATCGGTGGGTTTCTATGCTCCACCCCGGGTCGACTCCGAGACGTTGCGGGCCGACGTCTATTCACGACCCGACGTCACCAGCTTCTGCTGGAGTCTGGCCGAGTTCTGCCACGACGACCTCCTCCCGTTCCTGTTCGCCGACGCCGAGGACGATCGGGCCCAGTACACGATGGTGGTCTACTCGGTGATGGCCCAGCTCAAACGCGCGGTCGGCCGTGACGACGGGTCTGTGACCATCGAGGGATCTGTGGTGCGATCCTTCCGCCAGCTCGTCGACCTGATCACCGAGAAGGTGCTGAGCGACGACGACGGCCCGGTCTGGGCCGGCACCGCCATCGGGCGCGGGACGATCAACGCCTTCGTGCGCAGGCTCAACTCGGCGGTGCGTCACGTGGAGAGGCTCATAAGGGGGAACCTGACGGACCCGGAAAGGCATAGGGTTCGGACCGACCTCAATCAGGTGACGGTCGTCGACCTCCACAACCTCAACGACCGCGCCAAGCGGTTCGTCGTCGGCGTTACGGTGAGGAGAGTCTTCGAGCAGAAGGAGCGTCAGGGTCGCCAGGGCGACGACGACCTCCTCTTCCTGGTGCTGGACGAGCTCAACAAGTATGCCCCCCGGGAAGGATCCAGCCCCATCAAGGAGATCCTCCTCGACGTGGCCGAACGGGGCCGGAGCCTGGGCGTGATCCTCATCGGTGCCCAGCAGACGGCTTCCGAGGTGGAACGTCGCATCATCGCCAACTCCTCCATCCGCGTGGTGGGACGCCTCGACTCGGCCGAGGCGTCCCGCGAGGAGTACGGGTTCTTGCCCGCCGTCCACCGGCAGCGGGCCACGATCATCAAGCCCGGGACCATGCTGGTCAGCCAGCCCGAGCTGCCGGTTCCGCTGGTGACCGAGTTCCCGTTCCCGGCGTGGGCGACGCGTCCGTCCGAGGTACGCGGAGAGAGCGGCAGTGGAACCGTGCCCGAAGATCCATTCGAGGGTCTCTCCTGACTCACCGAGACTAGGGTGGACTCGTGGATCCGGACGCAACGGTGGTGGCGGCAACGGTCTCGGATCGCTACGAGGCGGAAGTGGCCCGGGCGGCTCTGGTGGACGCCGGGATCGAGGCGATCGTCCAGGCCGACGATGCCGGAGGTTTCCATCCCCAGCTGTCGACGGTCGGTGGCGTGAGGATCCTGGTGAAGGCACAGGATCTCGAGGAGGCGCAGCAGGTTCTGTCCGGCGAAGGCCGCTGGTGAAGTTGTTTGCCAGGAAGTCGGAAGTCGGAAGTCGGTTGTCGGTGAGGCGGGAGACGACGGGTGGCGCGACTGGCTACCGCGGATGACCCCGACCATCCCGGCCCACTGACGCGAGGAGCCGTGGGGGGTGTGGGGGGACTACCCCCCACAAGTCAACACAGTCGGTTCACGGTTGTCGGTGGGGTGGGATACAGGCGGCCCATTCGCCTTCTTTGGTTGGGGAGGAACGGTTCCCAGACCGTTTGTCAGACCGCTGATCCTCGGATCCGTCACACCCATCTCCTACCCTCGCTGGTGTGAAGATCCTCCACACCGCCGACTGGCACATCGGCCGGACGATTCGGGGCCGGAGCCGCCTCGAGGAGCAGATGCAGGTCCTCGAGGAGATCACCGCCGTCGCCGCCGGCGTCGAAGCCGACCTGGTGCTGATCGCCGGGGATCAGTTCGACACCTCCAGCCCGGCGCCGGCCGCCGAGAAAATGGTCTACCAGACGCTCCTCTCACTGGCGGAGGTGGCGCCGGTGGTGATGGTGGCCGGGAATCATGACCATCCCCGCCGTCTGGAAGCGGTAGCTCCCCTGCTGAAGCTGGGGAGGGTCACGGTGGTTTCCAGCCTCCTGCGTCCGGACGAGGGGGGAGTGGAACGCCCCCTGCAAGGGGTTCGGGTGGGGATGATCCCGTTTCTGTCCCAGCGGGCCATCGTCACCGCCGCCGACCTGATGTCTCTCGACTCCGCCCAACAAGGGGACAAGTACGCCGAGCGGATGGCCGCCATCGTCACCGCCCTGACCGCCGACCTGAGCTCCGACGAGGTGAACCTCATCGTCGGCCACGTGATGGTCCACGGCGGCGAGGTCGGCGGGGGAGAGAGAGCTGCCCACACCGTGTTCGACTACTCGATCCCCGCCCAGACCTTCCCTCCCGAGCTCTCCTACGTCGCCCTCGGCCATCTCCACCGGCACCAGCGAATGCCGGCGGCGGCCCCCGTCTGGTACTCGGGGTCGCCTCTCCAGCTCGACTTCGGCGAGGTCGATGACCGCAAGGGCGTCCTGCTCATCGAAGCCGAGCCGGGTCTGCCGGCCGGTGTAGAGTTCCGTCCCCTCGATTCCGGCCGACGACTGCGGGTCGTGTCGGGCACTCTCGAGCAGTTGGAGGAGGCCGCGTCGGACGTCGCCGATACGGACTACGTACGGGTCGTGCTCGACGAGCCCGCCCGTGCCGGTCTCGCCGACGCCGTGCGCGCGATCCTCCCGCAGGCGGTGGACGTGGTGCTCGAGCAGTCCCGGCGTCACCGTGGGGAGCGAACCCGACCGAGCAGGTCTGGCCGTACCCACCGACAGCTCTTCGTCGAGTACCTGGAGGAGGTGGACGCCCGCGACAGCCGGGTGGTGGACCTGTTCGACGAGCTGGTCGAGGAAGCCCATGAAGCCTGAGCGTCTCGAGATGAGCGGCTTCGCCCCCTTCCGCGCCATGACCGTGGTCGACTTCCGGGACCTGGAGCTGTTCGCTCTCACCGGACCCACCGGAGCGGGGAAGAGCTCGGTGATAGACGCCATCACCTTCGCCCTGTACGGCTCTGTTCCCCGTTACGACCGCAAGAGCGTGGAACCCGTCATCTCCTTGGGCGCGGCGGAAGCGAGGATACGGTTCGATTTCGAGGTCGAAGGGGCGTCACACACCGTCGCCAGAGTGGTACGCAGGACGGCTTCGGGGGGAGCGACCACCGCCGAGGCTCGCCTGGAGAGCGGAGGGACGACGCTGGCGTCCGGGGCTGCCGAGGTGACGAAGGCGGTGGAGTCGCTCATAGGGCTGGGCATCGATCATTTCACTCGATCGGTCGTGCTGCCCCAGGGGGAATTCGCCGCCTTCCTGCACGACACCCCCTCCGGCCAGCAGGATCTGGTGAAGGCGCTCCTCGACATGGGCGTACTGGAGGTCGTGCGGAGATCAGCCGCCGAGCGGGTGCGGACGGCGAGCGCGCTGGCACAGTCAGCCCGCGTCCGGTTGGAGCATCTCTGCGATGCCACCGAGGAAGCCGAGCAAGCGGTCTCCCGGAGACTGGAAGACCTGGAGAAGCTGGAAGAGCCGGTGCTGTCCGGAGAGGAGGCGGTAGCCGAGGCGCAAGTGTCCGCACGGGAGATAGAGGGCCGCCTCGCCCAACTCCGCCGGCAACGAGTCGCCGTCGGGGAGGTGGAAGCTCCCGAAGGGGTCATGGGGCTGGCGAAGGACGTCGCCGAGGCGCAATCCAGGCTCGAGGCCGCCACCGCTGCCCGGGTGGCCGCCGGGCAGGCACTTCACGAGGTAGTCGAGGAGTCCCGGGGCGTCCCCACCGGCGAACAGATCGAGGCCGCTCGTCGCACCGCCGAGCAACTGGCCGCCGCTCTCCGCAAGGTCGAGTCCTTCGACCTCGACCGGTTGGAGGTCGAGTTGACAGCGGCCGGTGAGGCGACAGATTCCGCCGAACGAGCCAGGGAGGAGGCGACCGTGGCTTTGGAGCAGGCGCGGCGCCGCCACACCGCCCACGCCCTGGTGGCAGGTCACACGGCCGGCGATCCCTGCCCGGTGTGTGGTGCCCCTCTGCCGGAGGAACCTGGACCGCCACCGGCGGACCTGGAAGAGACAGAATCGACCCTGGCGGAGAAGGCCGAGGAGCATCGGGCGGCGGTGCTGCGACACCGAGAGGCCGAGAGCGCCGTGGCGTCGGCGCGGGCAGGCCACGAGGCGGCGGTGGAGACGATGAAGGACCTCGAGGAGCGAGCCGCCGGACTCCCCGCCGACGCCGACCTCGACGCTCTCGCCGCGGCCAGGCGTGAGGTCGACCAGAGGTTGAAGCAGGCCGGATCGCGGGTCGAGGATTCTGGAGCCGCCGAGGTGGAAGCCCGGCGACTCCGCGACCAGTTGGAGGCGCGGGCGGCCGACGCCTGGGATGCCTATGCCACCGAGCGCGACAGGGTAGCTTCCCTGGCTCCGCCGCCATCCCAACGGAGAGAGCTGAGCGAGGCATGGACGACGCTGATGGCCTGGGTCGAGAGTGAACGGAGCCGGCTGGACGACGAGATAGTCACCACGTCGGCCTTGGCCGAGGAGGCGGAGGCGACTATCGCCAAGCTCCGCGAGGAGCTGGAGGTCCTCCTGACCGAGAACGGCGTCGAAGGGACTGGAAGCCCATCGGCTCGCCTGGCAGCAACCACGGCCACCGTACGCGCCGAGCATGCCCGTGTCCGTGAGCGCCGCGCCGAACGAGCTGTGCTGACCGCCGAGATGGCCGCGTTCGACGAGAGAGCCCAGGTGGCGACGAGCCTCGCCAACCACCTCAGGGCCAACCACTTCGAGGGTTGGCTCCTGGCCGAAGCGCTGGAGACTCTCGTGGAAGGGGCCAACGTCCTCCTGGCCGAGCTCACCAGCGGTGCCTACTCCCTCGCCCTGCACGAACGCACGATCGAGGTCGTCGATCATCGCAACGCCGACGAGCGCCGGTCGGTCAGGAGCCTGTCGGGAGGGGAGACCTTTCTCGTGTCGCTCGCGCTGGCACTGTCGTTGGGTGAGCAGTTGGTGACCCTGTCGGATAGGGGCGGCGCTCGCTTGGAGGCGATATTTCTCGACGAGGGTTTTGGAACCCTCGACGCCGAGACGCTCGAAACAGTGTCGGTGGTGGTTGCCGAGTTGGCGGCGGGCGGGCGGGCAGTCGGTCTGGTCACGCATGTCAAGGACCTGGCCGATCAGATCCCGGTGCGCTTCGAGGTCCGGGCAGGGCCCTCGGGGAGCACCATCCAGCGGGTGGAGAGCTGACATGAGGTACTCGGTTGCCCAATGGTCACCCGAGTACGGTACGCCCCGCGACACCGACCTCGAGGATGCCACCGCGCAGGTCGAGGCCGGAATCGAGATCCCGGTGCGTGAGTGGCGGGCGATCACTCCAGACGTAGACCCCGCCGATGATGTCGTCTTCGTCGACGGTGTCCGGAGGGTCGACGCCAACCTGTGGATAGAGCAGCCGGGCGGGCGGCCGGTGCTGGGCCTGGCAGCCACGTATGCCGCCGGTGTGGTGCGGAGCAACGGTGAGGCCGAGCTCGTGGATGCAAGGGTGGAGCGTGGAGTGTTCACCGCCGCCGCCGGCGCTGCCGACGTGGTGACCCGACACGGCACCTACGGCGTCAGGGCGACCAAAGGCTCCGCGCCCGAGGAGTTGTGGCTGGGGATACAGGCACGAATGGGGGAGCTGGAAGGTGCGGTTGCCACCGCCCATGCCGGGGAGGCGCTGGTGATCGTCGACGGTCCGCTCTCGCACCGACGGCACGTGCCCGACGCGGTCGGCTACGTGAAGCGAGAGTATGTCGAATACCTCCCCGAGCAGGTCTGGGACATCAAATACGGGCTAGGGGTAGGACGGCGCACCCCTGTCTTCCTCACCACCAGCGACTGGTCCCGCTACTCGTGGTACCTGCGCTTGGCGTCGAGTGCCGGACCGGGGGAGGGTCTGGTGCGCTGCGAGGTGTCCGCCGACCGCGAGCTGACGTCGGTGGTGCGCCTGGCGGATAGGGTGACGGCGAGCCTGCCCCGGTTCGCCTCGGCGCCCCACAAGGATCCCCGTGCTCCGGAGAACCTCTATCCGATCGGCGGGCTCGAGCGGGAGATGCGGCGCCGTCTGGGCGACCCCTACCTCATGTTCCGTGCCCTGCGTCGCTCCGCCGCCAACTGACCACAGACCACGGTGAAAGACCCCAGGGTCGAGGTGGACTGGTACGACCCTGGGCTCGACGTTTCATCTCACCGTCGGGCGGAGGGCGGCAGAGGCGCCTTCTTTGGTTGGGGAGGAACGGTTCCCAGCTACTTTGGTTCTGCAGGAACGGATACCGTTCGCCACCGTCCAAAGAACCCTTTCATCTCACCGTCGGGCGGAGGGCGGCCCTCGCCGGCCCTCCGCCGTCGGGCGTGGGGACCGCACGATCATCACCGTGCGGCGTACCCGTTAATTCCTCGCGGGCGGTTTGGATGTCATGAGCTTCGACGGCGGCGGCCGCGTCCTCCGGAACGAGGAGACGATGCAGGGGAGGTCGGGCGGGTCGGGGGAAACTGACGGTGGCGGGCTCCAGTTCGATGATCTCCGCTTCTTGCCCGGCGATCTCGGAGACCGCCGGTGTGACGTCCTCAGCCAAGGGAGGGGCCACCGTCGCCACTACCACGATGGCGGCCACCACGCTGACGGAGCCGTGGGCGACCGGCCGGGCCAGGCTGCGGACAACCCGCATGATCTTGTCGGAGACACCCGGAAGGGAACCACGCAGGCGCCCCCGGGGAGTCACCTCCCGCCCGAGACGGCGGTCGACCCGATCCACCCAGGAGGAGAGGTCTACCGGTGGAGGCGTTCTCATCTCAGGTGGCATAGGTCGCCTCCGGATCGAGGGACACCGCCGGGTCGGTCTCCAGCGCCTCGCGAACCGTCTTGCGGGCCCGGGAGAGCCTCAGCCTGGCGGCGTTGGCGGTGATGCCGAGCGCGAACGCCGCCTCGGTGGGTGTGAGCCCATCGTAAGCAACCAGCTCCAGCACATCCCTTTCCGAGGGGGAGAGACGTGATATCGCCGCTTCCAGCAGCGGTGCCTGGCGAGCAGCGTCGATGGCAGCCGCTACCGCGTCCTCCTCCCCTTCGGTGAATCGGGGGAACACGTTGGATGTCTTGGCGAGGAGGCGGCTGCGGCTGGCGAGGCGTCGCCTCTGTTTGGCGACGAGACGCCGCGAGATCCCGAACAGCCAGGGAAGAGCCGTGTCGGTCTCGGGGCGATACCTTCCCGCGGCCTGCAGGGCGATCAGGAAGCACTCTCCGACGAGGTCGGAGACGTCCTCGGGAGTGGCGCATCTGCGGAACGCATAGCGGGTCACCGAGTCGACGTGCCGCCGAAAGAAGACGGAGAATGCCTGGGCATCCCCTTGCGCCGCCGCATTCAGCAGCTGAGCATCGCTGCGGTCCACCACACTGACTCTATGCGACGAGCTTCGCGAGCATGTCGCTCGTTTCCGCGTTGGCGGGTGGCGACATCCCGCCGCGCGAGGCGGGATGTCGCCATTCGTCGGCCTCGGGTCAGCGGAGGACGTAGTCGACCACGTTCGCCAGTGGGCCAGCCGTGTTGGCGTCGGGAGCGATCGCCCCCTTGGCCAGCAGGCGGTTGCTATAGGTGAAGAAGTCGGGTTTCTGCGTCAGCGGGAGCATGAACAGTCCCTGATCGGGATCGAGGTCTAGCGTTGTGACGTACCGGTCCAACTCGTTGTAGCACTCGGCCCGTTCGCCATCGTCGACGGTGGCGTTGCACTCCACCGCCCGATCGTCGAAGGCATCACTCCGGAAGCCGTAGGGGTTGTTGGTCGCCGGGAGCGGATTTCCGTCGCCATCCTCAACCACCCCGCCCGACAGGTACGCCGAGAGTTGAGCACCCGGCCAGGGCCCGCCGACCCAGGCGAACTGCATGATGTCGACGAGGCCAGGATCACCCAGCTCGCCTCCCGATGCCGATGACAGGAGGTTCTCCACCGAGAAGGCCCTGGTGCTGAAGTAGTCGGAGCCGGGGACGTTGTCGATCGTGATCTCGATTCCGGCGTCCCTCATCTGCGCCTGGATTATCTGTTGCTGGAGTTCCCGGAGCGCATTGCCACCCGTGGTGCCCACCCTGAGGGTCAGCCGTCCGTCCTCGGGGTGCTCGTAGATCCCGTCGCCGCCTTTCGCGTAGCCGGCCGATTCGAGCGCGGCGCGGGCGGCATCGACGTCACCGACTCCGTACCCCTTGGGCGATTGATGATCCTCGTATGCAGGTTGGTTGGCCATCCACACGGTGTTTCCCAAACCCGCCGGGTCGACCACATCGCCGAGGATCGGGCTGTACAGCGTCTCGACCACCTGCCGCTTGTCGATAGCGAACGCCAGCGCCTCTCTCACCTCGGGCCTGGCGAGGTGAACGTTGAGCACATTGAGGCCCCAATGCTCGTAGATCGGGCCGGGGGTGGCGGCCACGGTGAAGTTCTCATCGCTGTTGATCTCCTCGAACGCGAGCTGGGGCTGGGTGAAGACCATGTGAGCTTCCCCTGCCTTGAGGGCGTTCACTTGAGCGTCCGTGTCCGTCACCCAGTTGATCCGGACTCCGCTCACGCATGCCACTCCCGGATTCTGGGCGTCCGGGCTCACCGAACCGTGGTAGTTGTCGTTGCGGACCAGGTGCATCGACACTCCCTGGTTCCAGTCGTCGAAGATCATGGGGCCCGACGAGGGGAGAGGTTCGCCGTCGGCTCCCGTCCAGGTGCGCTGCATTTCGTTCACCTCGGCCGCGCCGGCTCCTTCGCCGAAGCCATGGGCCGGGAAGACGTTGGTGAACAGGGACTTCCAGCCGGCGAAGAATGGCGAGTAGGTGATCTCGAACTCCGTGTCGGAGATGACCGTGAAGTCGGTGATCTGGTCGTAGCCCTGACGGGAGGTGATCAGGTAGGTGCCGCCACCCGTGTCGGGATCGTAGCCCTCCATGATCACGTCGTAAGTGAAGCGAACGTCGGCGGAGGTGAGCGGTTCACCGTCCGACCAGGTCAGGTCCGGTCGCAGGCGATGGCCGATGGTGACGGAACCGTCCTCGTTCTCGCTGACCTCCGCTTCCTCCGCCAGCAGCTCGGGGTAGAACGCGATATCGACGCTGACGCCGTAGAGATCCTCCCACATTGATTGCCAGACGTAGCTGGTGATCGACAGGTTGTTGTTCGGGTCGTTCAGATGGAGGTCGGGCGGCTCCTGTTCGTGAGCCCAGATCAACTCACCTTCACTGCCGTCGCAATAGGGGCCTCCCGGGGACGCCGTCGGGGTGGTTGTGTCCTCCGGGGTCGCGGCTGTGCTGGTGGGGCCGGCTGAGGGATCGGGTTCGGTCGTGTCGACGGCGTCATCTGCCGAACCGCACGCCGCGATCAGCAGCATCAGTGCCGCCGTGAGGACGAGCGTTGTCTTTTTCATCGGTTGTCTCCTTGGATCTGCCGGGACCGGTTGGCCCCTTGCGCGTTCATGCCGGGTTGCATAGGTGGCATGTCATGTGAAATGGGCAGGCGCGCCGGGGGCATAGAGGGGTGATGTCCCCGGATGATCAATGCTCACCTATGCGGTGAGGCGAATCGCTGCCACCGTTCCCGTCCTGTTGGTGGCCACCTTCATCGTGTATGTCCTGGTCTCGGTCGCCAACGATCCCCTGGCCAGGCTGGCCACCTGCGCCAATTGCGACCAGGCCGCCTACGACCGGATCATCGAGCTGTACGACCTCGACAAGCCGATACCGCTTCGGTTCGTGAATTGGGTCATGGGAGCCGTCCAGGGAGATCTGGGCGTGTCGTCGTCGTTGGGTGAGCGTCCGGTGGGCCCGATCCTCGTCGAACGAGCCTGGAACACGGCGCTGCTGGCGATCCCCGCCTTCGTGCTCATCGCCATCGCCGCAGTGGTGCTCTCGGTCATATCCGCGGTTCGCCAGTACTCGCTGAGCGACTATCTGGTGACCGGAGGCTCGTTCCTGGGGATCTCGATGCCGACCTTCTTCTTCGGCCTGCTACTCCAGGTCGCCTTCGGCGTGTGGTGGCAGGACCTGACCGGCACCAAACCCTTCTACGTGACCGGAATGCACCTGGACTCGCCGGGCGACTACCTGGCCTCGGCCGTACTGCCGATCGCCACTCTCGCTCTCGTGCTGGTGGCCACCGAAAGCCGGTTCGGCCGGGCATCGATGCTCGAGGTGATCAACACCGACTACATCCGCATGGCTCGATCGAAAGGGATATCAGAGGGGAAGGTCATCTTCGGCCATGCCCTCCGCAACGCCATGATCCCCATAGTCACGCTGTGGGCGCTGGACTTCTCGGCGCTGCTGGGAGGTTCCGTCGTCACCGAGACGATCTTCGCCTGGCCGGGCCTGGGACAGCTGCTCGTCAGCTCCCTCACCGCGCAGGACCTCGACCTGGTGATGGCGATCGTGATGCTGATCGCGGTGCTTGCCATCGGTTTCAACCTGGTGGCAGACCTCCTCTACGGAGTGCTCGACCCGCGGGTCCGCTATGACTGACGTCCCCACTTCATCGGCATGGGGAACGGAGACCCGGAGCGGGGACGCTCGCCTCGAGGTGTCGGGATCTCCCGTGGCGCGCAGCTTCGGCCGGCAAGTATGGGACCGGTTCCGTCATCACCGGGTAGCCATGGCGGCTACGGTGGTGCTCACTCTCCTCCTGGCCTCGTTCTGGGTGGTTCCCGCTCTCTCTCCGTACGGGTTCGACGAGCTGACCCCCGATCTTCGTCAGGGCCCGTCGTGGGCCCACCCCTTCGGCACCGATCAGATCGGTCGCGACCTGATGGTCAGAACCTTCCTCGGAGGCAGATTCTCCATCAGGATCGCCTTTCTCGTCGCCGTCCTCTCGACGGGGATCGGAACCACCCTGGGAGCACTCGCCGGCTACTTCGGGGGCTGGGTGGATGGAGCCGTGTCCCAGCTCATCAACATGGTCCTGGTCATTCCGGCGCTGGCCATACTCCTGGTCCTGGCACTGCGGTGGGGGTCGGGGCCGTGGGCTCTGGCCGTGATCCTCTCGGGTTTGCTGTGGGTGCGGATCGCCCGCGTCGTCCGCGGGCTGTTCATGTCGTTCCGGGAGGCCGACTTCGTCCAGGCGGCCCGGGCGGCCGGCGCCCGGTCGGGGCGGATCATGTTCCGCCACATCTTGCCCAACGCCGTCGGTCCGATCGTGGTGGAGACGACGCTGCTGGTCGGGACTGCGATCATCCTGGAGTCCACCGTCTCCTTCCTCGGGCTGGGTGTCCAATTTCCCATCCCCACACTGGGAAACCTGATCAACGAGGCGAAGGGAGCCATCGACACGGTCCCCTCGCGGATCCTGTTCCCGGGAGGAGCGGCAGTCCTGATCACCCTGTGTGTGAATTTCATAGGCGACGGTCTCCGTGACGCCCTCGACCCCGCCGGTGCCCGGCCATGAGCTACGTGGTGCCCGATCGGGGCAGCCTGACGACGTCGGTCGGGGAGCGGGAGGCTCCCCGCGGTCCCCTGTTGGAGGTGACAGACCTCACCGTGACCATCCCCACCGGCGAGGGTGATGTCCACGCCGTCGACGACGTCACATTCGAGGTGAGCCCGGGCGAGGTCCTGGGTGTGGTGGGGGAGTCCGGGTCCGGCAAATCGGTGACGGGACTGGCTGTCATGGGCCTTCTCCCCAAACGGGCGGTCGTGGCGGGCTCGATCAGATTCGCGGGGACCGAGCTGCTCGACCTGCGTCCCAAGGAGATGAGGCGTCGCCGGGGTCGTGACCTCGCCATGATATTCCAGGACCCGATGACCGCCCTGAACCCGGTGTTCACGGTGGGTGACCAGCTCGTCGAGATGCTCAGGCAACACCAGGACCTGACCAGGGCCGAGGCCAGACGCGAGGCGATCGACATGCTCGACCTGGTGGGCATCCCCGAGCCCCACCGCCGAGTCGACCAATACCCCCACGAGTTCTCGGGTGGGATGCGGCAGCGGGCCGTGATCGCCATCGCCATGGCCAACCGTCCCCAGCTGGTGATCGCCGACGAGCCGACCACGGCACTGGATGTCACCATCCAGGCCCAGGTCATGGAGGTGATGCGGGCCGTTCAGCGGGAAGTCGGCTCCGCTCTCATCCTGATCACCCACGACCTGGGACTGGTGGCCGGCACCGCCGATCGGATACAGGTCATGTATGGGGGCCGGATCCTCGAGACCGGCCCCACCAAGTCTATTTTCGCCGAGGGTGCGAACCCCTACACCCTGGGGTTGCTGCGTTCTCTCCCTCGTCTCGACAGAGACGGTGGCACCCCCCTCTTCTCAATACCGGGTGCTCCACCCTCGGCGATCCTTCGTCCGGAGGGCTGTCCCTTCCATCCCCGATGCGGGTATGCGACGGACCGCTGCCGGATCGAGCTGCCCGCCGTCGAGCGTGTGGGCCCGGGCCACCTGAATCGATGCCATCACCTCGACGCGGTACGCGCCGATGTAGCCGCGGCCGACAGGTAGCTTCCATGGGCGACCTACTCGAAGTCGTCGCGCTCGAGACCCATTTTCCCATCCGGGCCGGCCTGCTTCGCCGACGGGTGGGCACCGTCTATGCGGTGGACGGCATCGACCTGGCCGTGGGGGAGGGAGAGACACTCGGCGTGGTGGGCGAGTCGGGATGTGGCAAGACCACCCTGGGGCGGAGCATCCTGCGCCTCATCGAGCCGACCGGAGGAAGGATCATGTTCCGGGGCGAGGATGTCACGGCGGCATCGGACGAGAGGATGCGAGATCTGCGGCGTTCACTGCAGATCGTCTTTCAGGATCCCTTTGCCTCCCTGAATCCTCGCATTCCCGTACGCGACACGGTGGCCGAGCCACTGGTCGTCCATGGTCGGGCTCTGCGCCGGGCACGCCAGCGGGCCGACGAGCTGATGGAGGCGGTCGGCCTGGCACCGGAGCACGGGAACCGCTATCCCCACGAGTTCTCGGGCGGGCAGAGGCAGCGGGTGGGCATCGCCCGGGCCCTGGCGCTCGACCCCGCCCTCGTGATCCTGGACGAGCCGGTGTCGGCGCTCGACGTCTCGATCCAATCTCAGGTGCTCAACCTCCTGGAGGACCTCCAGGAGCGGATGGGCCCTGCCTACATCTTCATCGCCCACGATCTGTCTGTGGTTCGCCACATCTCTGACCGGGTGATGGTGATGTACCTGGGGCGGACGGTGGAATCAGGGCCTGCCCGAGCCGTTTACGAGCAGCCGGCTCATCCATACACCCACACCCTCCTCTCGGCGGTTCCGGTGGCCGATCCCCAGGTCGAGAGCACACGGGAGCGGATCGTCCTCACCGGTGACCTCCCCTCACCGGCCGCGCCGCCCTCCGGATGTCGGTTCCGGACCAGATGTCCGATCGCCGCCGAGGTGTGCAGCCGGGAGGCGCCGCCACTCGAGGAGCTGTCGAGCGGTCACCGGGTCGCCTGTCACTTTCCCCTGCGATCGGGGGAGAGCCTCGCCGGCCGTCTCTCCCAACAGGGTCCCCGCATGGCGATCACGTCCGAGCAGCCCTGATCAGGTGCGGAAGACCCCCGGAAGGGTGAACGCCAGCCAGGGCCGGCGTCCCCAGGCGACAACCCTGCCGGTCAGAGCGAGACGCAGCGGGGAGATCCTCCCGAAGCTGACGAGGAGAAAGGCGGTGGGATGCACCCACAGGGTGACATCCGCGCCCTCGGACCCATCGGTGACGGTGACCTCACCGGCCCGGACCCGGAACCCGAACGTGGGGGCACCCCATAGGCGTACCCGGGCATGGAAGTCGAGTCTCCCTGCCATCTCGGGATCGACCGACGCCGGGACCGCAGGCAGGATCCCGATGGCGGTGTGGCGGGCTTCGATCGCCGGGATGGGCCAGGACACACCCCGCGCCCGGGCGAGGTCGCGGCCGTGGACGAGCAGCTCGGCCGACAGGAGAGCATGGGCGGTGGCGACGTCAACGACGTGGCCGTCGAACCATGGGAACGGGTCGGCGGGATCGGACAGTCGGGTGGCTTCGAGGAAGTCGGCCACGGCGCCACGCAGACGTGCGCCGGCGTCGGAGGGGCCCCGTTCCTGGACCTGGACCAGCCTGTGCCGGTTGAACTCGGCGAGCCTGTCGTAGGGGTAACTCGGACCCGCCTGTGAGCGATGGTACTCGGCGAAATGCTCGACCACGCTGATCATGTGGGCAGTGAGCTCGCCCGTCGTCCAGGTGAGCCCCGGGACGTCGATGTCGGACGAACCCACGGTGCTCAACAGGGTCTGCCACCGGCCGGTGACGCCCTCCACGATGGCACGTAGGGAGAGATAGTCCGGCGCCTCCATTCGCCGAGTATATGGGCGGCGGTGGGCTCAGACCTCGCGGCGAGAGGCGAGGAAGGCACCGGCGATGACGGCGAACACCCCCGCCACCGCCACCAGGGCGACCTCCTCCTGACGCAGCACCACCCCCAACACCAGAGCCACTACCGGAATCAGGTAGGTGATGAACGACGCCCGGGTGGCCCCGACGCTTCCCGTCAGTGATCCCATGAGCACGAAGGCGAGTCCGGTGCCCAGCACCCCGACTGCCAGGGTGGCGGCGAGCGACGACCAGGCGAACTCGGAGTCCCCCAGCCCGAGGGCCCCCCAGGGGGCCACCAGCGCCACCGCCACCCATTGGACACGTGCCAGGACGGGGAGTGATCCGTAACGCTGCTGGAGCGGAGCGACGATGTTGGTGGCCACGGCGTAGCACACGGTTGCTCCCAGGACCAGGACGACTCCGGCGACGGCGGTGCCGCCGCCCTCGGCGGAGGGGAGGGAGATGGCGGCGATACCGGCGAAGCCGATGACCAGCCCCAGGCTCTGTCTCTTGCCGGGCAGCTCACGCAGCAGGGCGGTGGCGACGAGGGCGGTGAAGATGGGCATCGCGCCGTTGAGCATTCCGGCCACGGCCGAGTTGATCCACTGTTGGGCGATGGGGAAGAAGGTCAGGGGAAGGGCGATCCAGATCACACCCAGGACCGCGACCCGGGGCCAGTCCTCACGGGCGATCGTGCTGTGGCGCGCCCTCGGCACGAGAGCGAGGGTGGCGGCGCCGAAGGCCACTCTGAGGAAGGTGACGAGTCCGGGATGGAAATGATCGAGGCCGATGGCTATGAACAGGAACGAGGAGCCCCAGATCAGGACGAGAGACAGAAACAAGGCCCAGTCGGCGGCGGAGAAGGCCTCCCGGTTGGTGCCATGGCTGGTGGTGAGCAGGCGGGTTTGGGGCCCGCTCACCATGTGACGGCCTCCACATGGTCGGGTGGTTCGAGTCCGGGGCTGTTACGCGGGTCCGGGACCGGTTCACCTTTGACTTGCCGGATGGGCACTACTCCCGCCCAGATGTCGAGTTCGTAGTCGGCCTCGTCGTCGCCTGGTGGGCCGGTGCGGATCTTGGCCGAGGCCTCCTCAAGGGGCACGGCGATCACGGCAGTGGCGGCGATTTCCCTCGGTGTGGTAGGTCGGAGGTACTGCCGCCGCCCGGGAACGATGCGATCGACGATGGCATCGAGTGCTTCGGCCTTCTCGTCGGCGTCGAGCCAGCGACCCCGACCGTACACGATCACAGACCGGTAGTTGGCCGAGTGGTGGAACGCGGATCGGGCCAGCACGAGTCCGTCGAGGAGGGTCACCTCCACGCACAGGTCCGCTCCAGACCGGGCAGCCCGCATCGGAGCCGAGCCGGGGGAGCCGTGGAGAAGGATCTCGTCGTCCCGTCGCACGTACAGGGTGGGGATGACGGCCGGTTTCCCCGCTCGGTTGAAGGCGACATGGGCGATGAGGCCGGCGTCGAGGATCGAGTCGATCGTGGCCCGGTCGTGTCTGCCCCGTTCGGGCCGGCGGCGGAGACGAGTGAGTGCGCTGGACGAGGACATAATGTATTGCTACAATAGAAAGTATGTATCGAGTCAAAGAGTAGCAGGTATGGGCATAGGCTCTGCGTCCCGGCTCGTGGAGGAGATACAACGCCGTATCCACGACGGGGAGCTGGCGGCGGGGGACCGTCTGGAGCCGGTGCGAGTCGCGGCCGAGCGCTTGGGGCTGGCACCCAACACGGTCGCCTCGGCTTATCGGGAGCTGTCGGACCGGGGTCTGGTAGTCGGCCGGGGCCGGGCGGGGACCTTCGTGGAGGATCGCTTCCGACCCCAAGGTCAGCTCATTCCCGACGTCCCCCCAGGGGTGGTGGATCTCGCCTCCGGCCGCCCGGATCCAGACCTCCTACCCGACCTCTCCCCGTTCCTTGCGGGGCTGAGGGGCTCCACGACCACCTACGGCGATCCGGCGGTCGCTCCGGAGCTGCGCACCGCCGTGGTGCCGTCATTGGAGTCGGAGGGCGTGCCGGCCGGGGAGTTGGCCGTCACCGGTGGGGCGGGTGATGCGATCGAGAGGGCGCTGGGTGCCTGGCTCCATCCCGGTGATGGCGTGGCCGTGGAGGACCCGGGCTGGTTTGCGATCGTCGACCTCATCCGGGCGATGGGACTGGTTCCGGTGCCGGTGAGGATCGACGACGAGGGCTTCGACCCGGTCGCTCTCTCCGAGGTCCTCGACCGGATCCAGGCGGTGGTCATCACTCCCCGAGCCCAGAATCCCACCGGTGCTGCCACCTCCGCCGCCAGGGCGGCAGAGGTGGCCGGGATACTGGCGACGCGACCCGATGTGCTCGTGGTGGAAGACGATCACTTCGGTCCTGTCTCCGGTATGGAACTGGAGGCTGTCGGGCCGGCAGGAGAGCGGTGGGTCTTCATCCGGTCCTTCTCCAAGGCGCTCGGCCCGGACCTGAGGGTCGCCATCGCCTCCGGAGACCCCGCCACGATGGAGAGGGTCCGCCTCCGGCAATGCGTCGGCCCGGGCTGGATCAGTCACATCCTGCAACGAACGGTGGCCGCCATGCTGGGATCGGGCAGGATCCAAGCGGACATGGAGGTCGCTAGCGAGTGGTATCGACGCAGGCGGGAGATGCTCCTCGGGGCTCTGACCGAGGTGGGGGTGGCGGGCATGGGCGTCTCGGGGGTGAACATCTGGGTTCCGGTGCCGGAAGAGGAGGTGGTGGTGCGATCCGCGCTCGAACGGGGCATGGCCGTGCGAGCCGGGAAACGGTTCCGTCATTCCATGCCACCGGGTGTCCGTATCACCGTGTCGACACTCGATGCGGATACGGCGGGAGAGGTCGCCCTGGCGCTGGTGGAAGGCCCCCGGTCGGGGGCGACGCGGGTGGTGTGACCGCCTCCGCGGCAGGTCGGCTCACCTATTCCCTGCGCCATCTTTAGTATTGAGGGGGCCGTCGATGTCGGACGGGAGAGCCCCGGTTGCGGGCGCCGAAGGGGCAACGCTCACCAGCGGAAACTCTCAGGCACCAGGACCGTCCGAGGGAGGCGCCGCTGAAGGCTTCGACAGCGGTGACAGCGTCACCGGAGGTTCGATGGCCATGCTCACCCACCAGTTCAGCCACCGTCATATCGGCCCCACCATCGCCGACGTCTCACACATGCTCGAGGTTCTCGGGGTCGGCTCCGTCGACGAGCTCATCGACGAGGCCGTTCCCTCACGCATCCTCGAACGCAGAGAGCCGGACCTGCCCGCGCCCCTCGACGAGCGGGAGGCGCTGGCGGAGCTGCGGCGATTGGCGGGCCGCAACCGGCCTCTCACCTCTCTCATCGGTCTCGGTTACCACAACACGATCACCCCTCCCGTCATTCTCCGCAACGTCCTCGAGTCTCCGGCGTGGTACACCGCTTACACCCCTTATCAAGCCGAGATATCCCAGGGGCGACTGGAGGCGCTCCTCAACTTCCAGACCATGGCCGCCGACCTGACCGGGCTCGAGATCGCCAACGCCTCCTTGCTGGACGAGGGTACGGCCGCGGCCGAGGCCCTGGCGATGACTCCCCGCATCACCCGTCGTGAAGGGAGCTTCCTCATCGACTCGGACTGTCATCCCCAGACGGTCGCCGTCGTGGCCACCAGGGCGGAAGCGGCCGGTGTCCCGGTGCGGGTCATGGACCTGGAGAAAGCCAACGACGACGACCTCGCCGGCGTAGTGGGCGCCCTGATCCAGTACCCGGGGTCATCGGGCCGCCTCGGTGATGTCGCCGCCGTCGCCGAATCGGTGCACGCCGCCGGGGGTCTGCTGGTAGCGGCCACGGACCTGCTGGCATCGGTTCTCCTCGAGCCGGTGGGTGCCCTCGGCGCCGACATCGCTGTCGGTTCGGCACAACGCTTCGGCGTGCCGATGGCGTTCGGCGGTCCCCATGCGGGGTTCATCGCAGTGAGGGAGGAAAATGTACGCTCGCTGCCGGGTCGCCTGGTGGGGGTCTCGACCGATCCGGCCGGACGGGTCGGCTACCGGCTGGCCCTCCAGACCCGGGAACAGCACATTCGCCGGGAGCGAGCCACTTCCAATGTGTGCACCGCCCAGGTGTTGCTGGCCGTGGTGGCCGGCATGTACGCCGTCTGGCATGGTCCCGAGGGACTCTCGGAGATCGCCGGACATGTTCACGACCTGACCCGGCGGCTGGCGGCTTCGCTGGCGGACGCTCCCGAAGCCGATGTCGTCAACGACACGTTCTTCGACACGCTCACCGTCCGCTGCGACGCCGACGCCGTCATGGCAGCCGCTCTCGACCGCGGGGTCAACCTGCGGCGAGTCGACGACCGACACGTCGGTGTGTCCTTCGACGAGGCCACCGACGAGGAGGTGGCGCAAGAGGTGGCAGCCGCCTTCGGCGCCGGGCTGGGCGGGTCTCCTGAGCAGGACCAGTTGAGAGGCATCCCTCCGGAGATCCGCCGCTCCGTGCCCGTGTTGGAGCATCCCGTCTTCCATGCTCACCGATCGGAGCATGAGATGCTTCGCTATCTACGCCGCCTCTCGGACCGGGACCTGGCGTTGGACCGGACCATGATCCCCTTGGGGTCGTGCACGATGAAGCTGAACGCCACGACGGAGATGATCCCGATGACGTGGCCCGAGTTCACCGACATCCATCCCTTCGCACCCGCCGAACAGACGGAGGGGTATCGAATCCTCATCGACGAGCTCGTCGGGTATCTGGCCGAGTTGACCGGTTACGACGCCGTTTCCCTCCAGCCGAATGCCGGTTCGCAAGGGGAGCTGGCGGGACTGCTCGCCATTCGAGCGTTCCACCGTCACAACGACGACCACCAGCGCGTCATATGCCTCATACCGGAGTCAGCTCACGGGACGAACGCTGCTTCGGCGGTGATGGCTGGTATGGAGGTTGTCGTGGTGGCCACCGACGATCACGGCAACGTCGACCTGGCGGATCTCGAGGCCAAGGCCGGCGATCACGGCGATCGTCTGGCGGCGGCCATGATCACCTATCCCTCCACTCACGGCGTGTTCGAGCCGGGCGTTGACAAGCTGTGCGAGATCGTCCACAACCACGGAGGGCAGGTATACGTAGACGGCGCCAACCTCAACGCGCTCGTCGGTCTGGCCCGGCCCGGAGACTTCGGCGCCGACGTCGGCCATCTCAATCTCCACAAGACGTTCACCATTCCCCATGGGGGAGGAGGGCCGGGTGTGGGGCCGGTGGGGGTCAAAGCCCATCTCGCCCCCTTCCTCCCCAATCATCCGCTGGCGGCGGATGCTGGCCCCGAGTCGGGAATCGGCCCCATCTCGTCGGCTCCGTGGGGATCGGCCGGAATCCTGCCGATACCGTGGGTCTACATCAGGATGATGGGGGCGTCGGGTCTACGCGCCGCGACGGAAACAGCGATCGTGGCTGCCAATTACGTGGCCCGACGTCTGGATGGGCACTATCCGATCCTCTATTCCGGACCGGGCGGACGGGTGGCCCACGAATGCATCATCGACCTTCGTGAGCTGACACGGCGCTCGGGGGTATCGGTGGAGGATGTGGCCAAGCGGCTGGTCGACTACGGCTTCCATGCCCCCACGGTGGCCTTCCCGGTAGCCGGCACATTGATGATCGAGCCGACGGAGTCGGAGTCGCTAGGTGAGCTGGACCGGTTTTGCCGGGCCATGATCGCCATCCGAGCGGAGATCGATCGGGTCGAGTCGGGAGATTGGCCGGCCGACGACAACCCCCTGGTCAGGGCCCCTCACCCGGCCGCCGACCTGATCGAGTGGGACCGGGCGTATCCCGGCCGGGTCGGCGCCTTCCCTCTGGCCGAATTGGAGGTCGACAAGTATTGGCCGCCCGTCGGTAGGATCGACGCAGCCGGCGGTGACCGTAACCTCATGTGCTCGTGTCCGCCCTTGCGCGATTACGGGGAGGGCAGGGAATGAGTTGAGGCCCGCCTTGAATCAGCCGATGATGGGCGGGAACGTTTCATCTGGCTAGACGGGTTGCTCTCTGGAGCCGTCCGTGGAAAGGGGACTGGTGCGGTTCAAGGGCCGTATCCGATTCGATGACGTGGGCGGAGCCGATCTCGATGTCACCGTCGAGGTCGATGAGTCGCACGTCCGCTTCGCCTCGGGCGAAGAGAGCCTGGGGAGCTGGTGCCTGGCCGATGTAGTGGCCAATCGGGTGGTGGCCAACGAGTTCGAGATCGATCTCGACGGGGAGGTCATCACCTTCCTCGCCGACGATCAAGTCAACTTCGCCTACGGAGCGGTCCAGTCGATGGCGGAGGGATGGGCTCGCTTCCATGCCCTCAACTTCCTGAGGCGCAAGGGTGCCATCGCCTCCGCTCGGAGGGCCAACGACCCCTCACGGCTCGACGAGGCTCGCCGTGCCTTCGCCACCGCCGGGGCCGAGCTACGCGCGGCGGATCCCACCCCCGACGATGGTGTGGCCGAACCGACACCGCCCCAGAAGGAGACCGCCCACACCAGATCGGCGACCGAGCCGCCACCCGAGCCCGAGAAGGATGAGATGACCTCCGAGCCGGGGGCAGTGGGAGGGTTCTGGGAGCGGGTCCAGCGGGCCACGCAAACGCCCGAGGAAAGTCAGCCCGTGGGGGGCGGACCATCCGACAAACTGCCCGACGCGCAACCCGAGCCTGTCCGGGCAGAGGCCGAACTTCAAGAGCAGGAGGTCCAGCCCGAGCTTCAGGAGCTGGAGGGCGAGCCTGAGCTTCAGGAGCTGGAGGTGGAGCCTG